>JAFGXH010000277.1 GCA_016936735.1 bacterium | reverse complement strand
TAGTATAAAATTAAAAAGATTATAATTCAATATATTTCATTATATGATTAAAATTTTTATTGAAATTAATATTTTGAGAAGAGTAGATATTTCTAATAAAAATAAAAAAAATATATTTTTATTTTTTTGAATTTATAAAATCTAAATATCTTTTATTAACAACATCCCAATTTATTATATTCCAAATTGAACTAATATAATCTCCTCTTTTATTTTGATGTTTTAGATAGTATGCATGCTCCCAAACATCGATTGCTAATAGTGGAATACCCTGCTGTTTTGATATATTCATTAAAGGATTATCTTGATTAGATGTTATTGATATAAATATCTCACCATTTCTATCAATAGATAACCAAATCCAACCTGATCCAAAAAGAGATAGTGCTAAACTACTAAACTCTTTTTTAAAATTATCAAATGAGCCATACTTTTTACTTATCTCTTTATATATATCTAAATTTTCTGGTGATTCACTTTTAGGAGAAAGATTTTCCCAATAGAGTGAATGATTATAAAAACCACCACCATTATTTCTTACTGATTCAGGATAAATAGATATATTTTTCATTATATCTTTAACTGTTTTATGTTTTTTATCAACTTTAGAGAGGGCATCATTAAATTTGTTTAAATATCCTTGATGATGTTTTTCATAATGAATTTGCATAGTCTCTTTATCAATATATGGCTCTAATGAATCAAATGAATACTCTAATTTGGGTAATTCAAACTGAATTTTCTCATTTGTCATTCCATCTAAATTAACTTGAAGATTATTTTTTTGACTACTCTCTAACTCTTTGGTGGATGAGCAACCATAAATTGATAATAAAATAGCAGCAAAAATTAAAATTTTTCTCATAAAACCTCCAATAAATAATATTTTAACAGTTTTAATTTGTAATTATTCCAAATTAAATTGATTTAGATAAATTTTTATCTATTTATCTTTTGTTTAGTTGGTTTTTTTTCTTTAAAAATAAATGAACTATAGGTTTAAAGTCACAGAATGTTAAAATCACTTTTTTTAATTATGTAAGATATTTATAAAAAAATTAGACTATTTTCGACCAAATGAGAAGGGGTATTTTATAATAAATTGATCAAGCTGATAAAGTTCAGGAAAAACCCAATTTTTAATTTTTGATGTGATACAACTCTCTAGTTTATTATTAGAAAATGAGCTTTGAACAACATCCACTTGAGTAACAGAACCATCTTTTTGAATCACTATCTCAACAATAAAATTCCCTTTAAATGATGAGTCTGTTTTAGATACATCCTCATAACAATATTTTATATCTCTACTATAGGTTAAAACAGCTGATTTAATTTGAGAATTACTTAATCCCATAACTTTTTCCTCATTTTTCTCAACAGTTTTAACACCACCACATCCTAAAAATAGAAAAACAGTTAGAACTATAAATATATAAATTTTCATAGAGCCCCCAAGCAACTATATTAAAAAATAGAATCATAATTAGAGATACTTATTCTATCTCTATTATTAATTCTACAAAATAATAGTTTCAATGTCGACAACTATTTTTTCTTATTATTATAATTAGTTATTTATTTACAAAAATAATTTTGTTTATACACAAAATATACTATTTTAAATCTCATAATTTGATTAATTTATCAGAAATTATATCTAAAATATCATTAAATATATAGAATTGAACAGTATTTTCAATAAAGTCAATAGTCATAAAACCAGCCCCATTTTCAGATGTTAAAGAGCCAGCATTTAAAACAGTTAGATGATCAATTTTTTTAACCATTCTATTATGAGAGTGTCCCTGTATTAAATATCTATATTTTCTATCTTTTAAAATCTTCTGTAACTCTAAATTATATGTTAGGGTATAGTTTGAATCATATTCACCAATTTTATTCATATCATTATCTTTTATTCCATGAGATAAAATAGCAACTCCATTAGGTGTTAATATATCCAACTCTTTTGGAAGAGTTTTTAAATAATCTAAATAATTACTATTTATTGATTTATATTGAGTTGCATTTTTTAAATCTCTCATTTTGTTTTCAAGAAACCACCTATCATGATTTCCTAAAACAGTTTTAATATTATAGCTCTTCAAAATATCAATTGTTAAATTGATATCTCCAATACCATCCACAATATCACCAGTAGAGAAAATATTCTCTATATTTTCATTTTTTATAAAATCAACAGTTTTCTGTAAAATAGTATCTTCACAATGAATATCACCAATTACAGCAATTTTTTTTAATAGTAATCTATTTATCATTTAAAGATATCCAAAAAACCTTTTTTAGATTTTTAAAGCCAGATTTTAAAAGAAGAGCCTCTGAAGCAATATTGTTTTTTACAACATATCCAAAAGGAATTTCACCTAAATTTTCAACTTTATTCATTAAACATTTTGTAATATTCTCTGCAAAACCAAGTTTTCTATACTCCTCAAGGGTATGAAGAAATCCCAAAGAACCATCATCATGTCTTAATGCCCAACAGACAGGTTTAGAGTTATATTCATAAAGATATCCTCCAAAAGCTTTAATTTGATCTCTTATATATCCCTCTGTCTCTTCACCATTAGCAAATGGCCAATATCTATTTACTAATATTGCATCATCAATAACTAACTCTCTTAATTTTGAACCCTCTGGAGGTTGTTTTAATATGTTGTTATTAATAATATTACTATTTAAATCAATATATTTAGCAGGAATAAATAGTGAACACTCCTCAATATAGCTAAAATTAGCCATATTCTCTTTAAAAAAATCAACAACAAGAGAATCAACAGCTGCAAATCTTCTCTCACTATAAAGATTTGGATATTTAGTAAAAAGACTTTTTAATGACTTAATATCTTTTGAGTATATTAAAATAGAGCCTCTTCTCTCTCTTTTTAAAGAAAAAGCATTTTGAACTATCTGTAACTCTTGATAATTTCCTGTTTTTAATAGATAAAATATGGCTGGATAAAACTCTTTTATTGACTCTATTATTGATAATGCTGTTTTTAACATAATATACTCTTAAAAATTAAGGAAAACGTTTAAATCTTGTAATACTTAATAAAAATTCAAAAATCAATAGAAAGAAAGCAAATATTAAAAATGGATGATAGTGGCTTGGAAGCTCTGAAAAATGTGATTCATGAAATGTTGATTGCTCTAAATGATCTATAATATCATATAAATCCTGTTCTAACTCCTCTCGATTTTGAGCTGTATAGAATCTAGCTTTTGTTTCATTAGAGATTTTTTTTAATAGATCTGGATTAACAGAGTTATCAACATAATCATAAATTGGTCTTCCTGATAGATCTTTTCCTGTTGGGTATGGTACTTTTCCCGATTTTCCAACTAAAATAGAGTAAACTTTAATATTTGCCCTTGATGCCATCTCTGCAGCTTTTTCAGGAGTAACATTACCTTTATTATTACTTCCATCTGTTAAAAGTATAACAATTTTAGATTTAGTATCAGTATCTTTTAGTCTATCAACAGCAGTTGCTAAAGCATTTCCAATAGCGGTTCCATCTTCAAGAATTCCTGAATCAACTTTAGTTCTAATCTCCTCCATACTCAATGATTTTAATAATAAATCAAAAATGTTATGGTCTAGAGTTAGTGGTGCTTGAATATAGCTAATAGCATTAAAAACAACAAGTGCAATTCTATCATTTTTTCTTTTTTTAACAAAATCACTAATAACCTCTTTTGCTACATGAAGTCTATCATTTGGAAGGAAATCTGCTGCAGCCATTGATGTTGATATATCAAGAACAAAAGCAATATCAATACCTGTAACATCAATATCCTGTTCAGAGTTTGCAATTTTTGGTTTAGCAAGAGAGAGTATAATTAAAGAAATAGCCAAAAAGCGTATAATATTAGGGATAAATCTTAACTTTGTAACACTATTTTTGGAATATTTTTTTAAAATTGAGAAATTTGAAAAAAGCAAGACTCCATGTCTCTTTTTTTCAAAGAAAAATATTGATATAAATAGTGGGATTAGTAAAAGAAATAACCAAAAAACATTTTTTTCAGTGAAAATCAGATTTTCCCAAATCATTTTAACTCCTCTATAATTTTGAATCCTCCCTGTGTTACACTATCAACTTCAGATGTTTCTGGTATAACTTTTGAGAATTTTACTAAATCAGTATCCTCTAAAAAATTCTCTATTATAGGAATAAAAGAGCGTGAAAGTTCTAATGTCTGTTTAAGTTTAACTAAAAGCTCATCAGATGTTAACTCTATTGAATCAAATTTATATCTATTTCCCAAATACTCTCTTATTATTTCACTTAATTCAAAATAGTATTTTTTATATTCACCCTTTTGAATCAGTTTTTTACTTATTAAAAGAGATAATTTTTCATAAGCTATCTCATTTGCTGCTCTTGGAGGAAGCTCTATTGCCTCTTTTACTAAAGTTTTTTTGTAATTATAGATTTTAACAATAATAAAAATAATAATTAATAATAAAATCACTCCTAAAATCCAAAAGAGAATATATGTTTTCTCTTTTATAGATGTATTACTTTTTATATCAACAATATCAACATTTTGAGTATCTGTTAAAAGTGATTTGATTGTAATCTCTTTTTTAGGAATATTTATATTTGTGTTATTATCTTTATGATAGGCCAAAATATCAATAGATGGAATTTCAAAATCACCTGTTTTATAAATTCTCAATTTTATAGAGAATTTAAAATTTTTATCACTATTCGTCTCAGAGATATCAATCAATTCAAAAGGGGAGAAATTTGGTTTTTTAATAAAAAAACTATCATTTTTATCTTTTTTATCAATCAATATATCATAATTGATTGTATCTCCAATAAAAACTTCACTATTTGCAATATCTGTTTTAAAAGAGAAATCTAGTTTATCAGATTTTTCTGAATCATCAGCAAAAATCAAATTAGATAACAATAGTATAAAAAGAGATAATAAAAAAACTCTAATCACCCTCTCCTCCTTTTACGAGCAGCTCTTTTTTTGAAAAAAGAGACTATTGGTTCTGCAAAAGAGCTATTTAAATCTATATTAATATAATCCATACTGAGTTTTTTAAAGCTATTAAATAGAGTCTCTCTATTTTTTTCACTCTCCCCTTTTACCATTTTAAGAAAAACTTTATCTGATGTATCAATAACTAAAATCTCTCCTGTTTCTGGATTTTGAAAATGAACAATCCCCATTGATGGTAAAGACTCCTCCATATTATCTCTAACAATAATTGGAATAAAATCATGTTTTCTATTAACAATTTTCAAAGAGTGTTGAAAATTATCATCAAAAAAGTCTGAAATCATAAATGCAACAGATGTTTTTTTGTTAACAGAGGCAAAAAACTGAAGTGCATTATCAATAGATGTTCCTTTTGATTCTGGTTGATATGTTAATATTTTTGAAATAACATTTAACACATGTTTTTTACCCTTTTTAGGTGGAATATAACACTCTATTTTATCTGAAAATAGAATCAATCCAACTTTGTCATTGTTTCTTATTGCAGAGAAGGCTATCATTGATGCAATTTCAGCCATTCTTTCAAATCGACTACTATCAACTGTACCAAAAATACCTGAGGATGATATATCAACAAGAAGATTAACAGTTAACTCTCTCTCTTCTGTATACTGTTTTATGTATAAACCATCCATTCTAGCAGATACTTTCCAATCAATATCTCTAATATCATCTCCAAATTGATACTGTCGAACATCAAGAAAATTAAGTCCTTTGCCTTTAAAAATTGAGTGATATTGACCTGCTAATTGCTCTGTTACAACTCTGTTTGTAAAAATCTCAATTTTTCTAATTTTTTTTATAACATCTTTTGGAATCATAATCCCCTTCCATCAGTGCATTCAAAAAACAATGATAGATAAAATTTATTCTTAAAAATCTTACAGTAAACTAAAAAATCTAAATTTATTTTGAATTTTTTTGGTAGATAAAAAAAAAGCCCCTTTCGGGGCCTATATTTTTATAAAAGTGATAATCACATTTTAAATAGAAATGATGTAAAAGCAGACCAAACAAAATCCATAGAGGCTAAAATTAGTGCAAACACAATAGAGAATACGATTGTGATTGTTGATGCCTCTTTTGTTTGTGTTTTTGAAGGCCAATCAACATTAAAAAGCTCATCAGCAATTTCAAAACTTGCAGTTTTTGTGTTTTTCTTAGTCCATAAAGCAAGAGAAACAAGGCCAACTGTAATAACAGCTATCAATGTTGATAAAGAAAATTGATCTCCCAATAAAGGTAAATCATTCCATCTCATCCACTGAAACACCATCTCTAGAAGAACTGAGAAATAGTATGCAACCACCACAAATCCAAATACAAAAAATAGGGCAACATATCTACTATACTTTTTTAACTCTTTTGGAATCATTTTTAAGCCTAAAATAAAAAATACAGGGCACGAGGGGCTCGAACCCCCGACCGCCGGATTTGGAATCCAGTGCTCTACCAACTGAGCTAGTACCCTGCATTGCTAATAAATCATCAAACTTTTGTTTCTCTGTGAAGAGTATGAGCATTACAATTTGAACAATGTTTAGTTATTTCAAACTTTTTAGGCATTGTTCTTTTATTTTTTGTTGTTGTATAGTTTTTCAACTTACAAGCTGTACATTGTAAAGCTATATTCTCTCTTTTTTTTCCTTTTTTAGGAGCCATTATACCCTCTTATTTTTTTGTTGGAGCTGCTGGAGCTTCAAAAATCTCAACAACAACACCTGCACCAACTGTACGACCACCTTCACGAATAGCAAAACGTAAACCTTTTTCAACCGCGATAGGAGTAATCAACTCAACAGTAATAGTTGTGTTATCACCAGGAGTAATCATTTCAACACCTTCTGGAAGGTGGATTGCACCTGTAACGTCTGTTGTTCTGAAATAGAACTGAGGACGATATCCATCAAAGAAAGGCTTATGACGTCCACCCTCTTCTTTTTTAAGAACGTAAACCTCTGCTTTAAATTTTGTATGAGGTTTGATTGTACCTGGTTTACAAAGAACCATTCCTCTTTCAACTTCATTACGTTTGATACCACGAATAAGAATACCAACATTATCACCAGCTTGACCTTCATCAAGAAGTTTTTTAAACATCTCAACACCAGTTACAACTGTTTTACGTGTATCCATGATACCAACAATCTCTACCTCTTCACCAACTTTAACAACCCCTCTCTCAATACGACCAGTAACAACTGTTCCACGACCTTGGATTGTAAAAACATCCTCAATAGGCATAAGGAAAGGTTTATCTGTTTCACGAGCTGGTTCAGGAATATAAGAGTCAACAGCATTCATTAAATCATGAATACATTGAGCATCTGCATGATCTGCACTTGGAGCCTCAAGAGCTTTAAGAGCACTACCACGAATAACTGGGATATCATCACCTGGGAATTCATAGAAACTTAAGATCTCTCTCATTTCCATTTCAACAAGGTCAAGAAGTTCTTCATCATCAACCATATCCACTTTGTTCATAAAAACAACAAGAGCAGGAACGTTAACCTGACGAGCAAGAAGAATGTGCTCTTTTGTTTGAGCCATAGGACCATCGTTTGAACCAACAACGATAATAGCACCATCCATCTGAGCAGCACCAGTAATCATATTTTTAATGTAGTCAGCATGTCCTGGACAGTCAACGTGTGCATAGTGACGATTGTCTGTTTCATACTCAACGTGAGCTGTTGCAATTGTAATTCCTCTCTCTTTCTCTTCAGGAGCTTTATCAATCTCATCAAATGCTGTAAATTTTGCATAACCTTTTGCAGCCAAAGTTTTTGTGATAGCTGCTGTTAAAGTTGTTTTTCCGTGGTCAACGTGACCAATTGTACCAATATTTACGTGTGGCTTGGTTCTAACAAACTTCTGTTTTGCCATTTTATACTCCCAGAATAATATTAATTCCAAATACAACAAAAAGCCTACAACCGGACTTGAACCGGTGACCTCCTCCTTACCAAGGAGGTGCTCTACCGTCTGAGCTATGTAGGCAAAAAAAAAGCGGGCAACGGGGCTTGAACCCGCGACCCTCAGCTTGGAAGGCTGATGCTCTACCACTGAGCTACACCCGCTTGGAAAGTGGAGGGGGGAGGATTCGAACCTCCGAAGGACTCCGCCGACAGATTTACAGTCTGCTCCCTTTGGCCGCTCGGGAACCCCTCCTTAAAAGAGAAAAAGCTGGTGATGGGAATCGAACCCGCAACCGATGGTTTACAAAACCATTGCTCTGCCATTGAGCTACACCAGCATTGCCTAAACTGTATACAAAATTTTTTCTTGTTTGTCAATATTTTTTTTTACATCATTAAAAAAAAAACTATTTTTTTTCACAAAACCCTATTTTCTAAAGAAATATCTCTTTTCTATTTTATGGCAAATAGAAAAATGTTATAATCGGAGTTCTTTTGAGAGGTATTATGAATCAATATCACGAAAAAATAAACTCTAATGCAAAACTAAATATTTATCTTGAAATAGTTGGAAAAAAAGATAATGGCTATCACCTTTTAGAAACTATTATGGTTCCAATATCTCTATATGACACACTCGATATAAAAATCACACAAAAAAAAAATGAGTATTCAGATATTCAAATCGATTGCAACATTATTCCTAAAGAGGATAACATTCTTTATAAGGCAGCAAAAATAGTTTTAGACCAATACAAATTGCCAGTAGATATTGAAATAAAATTGGATAAAAATATCCCAATTGGTGGTGGTCTTGGTGGGGGAAGTGGAGATTGTGCTGCATTTTTGAAAAAAATAAATGAGTGGTATCAATTTGCAACAGAGAAAGAGCTTTTAGAGATTGCCTTATCTCTTGGAGCAGATGTTCCATTCTTCTTGCTAAATAAACCAGCTTTTTGTGAAGGGGTTGGTGAGATTTGTAGAGAGATTAAAATACCTAAAAATTTAGAATATTACCTTATTCTATCTGATATCCACTCATCAACACCTCAAGCATTTAAAGAGTACTCTCTTGATATTAACAAAACCAGTCCATATAAAATACCTAAAGAGATTTTAGATTTAGAATTTAATCAAAAATTAAGTTATTCATTAAAAGATAGTAATAATATTGATTATTTTTTAAAAAATAACTACTTTATTGATATATGTAATGAAAAATTTAAAATTGATAAAAACTATCCACTATGGAGCTATCTATCTCAATCAAAGCTTTTATATTTCAATAGATTGGAGAGTTATGTAATTAAAATGATTCCTCAAATAAAAAATAGTTTTCCAAATACAACAACTCCATTTATGAGTGGTTCTGGATCAACATTTTATATTCCATTATCAAATGAGATAGACTCAAAAAATAGTTATCTAAAAAAAGTAAAAATATTATAACCATAATAGTAAATAATCATAAAAATTTAATAATAGAGATATATTTTTAAAATAAGTAAAAAAAAAACTTATTTTAAAATTGACTTTTAGTCAAAAATAGATATATTTGTTTTTGTATGGAGGATTTATGATTAAACTTAGTAAAAAAGTTGAGTATGCCTTAATGATTCTAAAACATCTAAGTAGCAAAATAGAGAAAAATCCAACATCAGCAAAAGAGATTTGTTTAATTTATAAATCTACTTTTGATTTAACTTCAAAAGTGATGCAGAATTTAACTCAAAAAAAAATATTAAAATCTGAACAGGGAATACATGGTGGATACTCTATCATATCTGATTTATCAAATATCACACTTTTAGAGTTAATAGAGACTGTAAATGGAAAAATGAGTATTGCAAAATGCCTTGAGGGAAAATGCACTCTTAATCATTTTTGTAATATCTCCCCATCTTTAAAATTTTTAAATGGAAAAGTTATTGATTTTTATAAATCAATAACAGTAAAAGAGCTTTTAAACCCATCTTTTGATAAAAAAGAGGAGTAATTTTACAAAACAAAAAAAGCAATAATCTCTTTTTATAGTTAAAAATAATATTTTTTTAACTATAAAAAAGATTTATAAATAAATTAACACTTGAAAGGATTTGTAATGGCTGATAATGAGCAATTTCTAAGTAAAGATTATAAATATGGATTCACAACTAATATTGAGGTTGATGAGCTTCCAAAAGGGCTTAATGAAGATATTATAAAGGCTATCTCTCAAAAAAAGGGAGAACCAGATTTTATGTTGAATTTTAGATTAAGTGCTTTTGATAAATGGAAAACTATGGAGGAGCCACATTGGGCAGATTTCGACTATAATCCAATAGATTATCAAAATTTAAAATACTACTCTGCTCCCAAAAAGAAAGAGGGACCTAAATCTATGGATGAGGTTGATCCAGAACTACTAGAAACTTTTGAAAAGCTTGGAGTTCCAATTCATGAAAGAGCTAGACTTGCTGGAGTTGCTATTGATGCTGTTTTTGATAGTGTTTCTGTTGCAACAACACATCAAGAGTTACTCTCAAAACATGGTATTATCTTTTGCCCAATATCTGAAGCAGTAAAAAAACATCCAGAGCTTGTTCAAAAATATCTTGGAACAGTTGTTCCACCAACAGATAACTTTTTTGCATCTTTAAATTCAGCTGTTTTTAGTGATGGTTCTTTTGTTTATATTCCTAAAAATGTTAGATGTCCAATGGATTTATCAACATATTTTAGAATAAATGCATCAGAAACAGGACAGTTTGAAAGAACTTTAATTATTGCTGATGAAGGAAGTTATGTAAGCTATATTGAGGGTTGTACTGCCCCAATGAGAGATGAAAATCAGCTTCATGCTGCTGTTGTTGAGCTTATTGCATTAAAAGATGCTGAGATAAAATATTCAACAGTTCAAAATTGGTATGCTGGTGATAAAAATGGTGTTGGTGGAATATATAACTTTGTTACCAAAAGAGGAAAATGTGCTGGAAGTGGTTCAAAAATCTCTTGGACTCAAGTTGAGGCTGGCTCTGCATTAACTTGGAAATATCCAAGTGTTATTCTTCAGGGAGATAACTCAATTGGAGAGTTCTACTCTGTTGCACTTACAAACAACTACATGAAAGCTGATACTGGAACTAAAATGATTCATATTGGGAAAAATACAAAAAGTAGAATTATCTCAAAAGGAATTTCAGCAGAATACTCAACAAACACATATCGTGGTCTTGTTAGAATTGCACCATCTGCTGAAAATGCAAGAAACTACTCCCAATGCGACTCTCTTCTTGTTGGAGATAAATGCTCTGCAAACACATTTCCATATTTAGAAGTAAAAAACAATTCTGCAACATTAGAACATGAAGCAACAACATCAAAAATTAGTACAGACCAGATTTTTTACTTAAATTCAAGAGGCTTAAGTACAGAAAGCACAATTTCACTTCTTATCAATGGTTTTTGTAAAGAGGTTTTTAAAGAGCTACCTCTTGAATTCTCTGTTGAGGCAGTAAGACTTTTAGAAATGAGACTTGAAGGAAGTATTGGTTAATATTTTTTCATTAAAAAAAATGAAAAATAAAATAGCTTTTTATAAAAATCACAACAACAAAATTATTTTTGTGATTAATATATAATATTTGAAAAGAGAGGTAGCAAAAATGTTAACAATTAAAAATATTTCAGCATCTGTTGATGGAAAAGAGATTCTTAAAGGAATAAATCTCACAATAAAAACAGGTGAAGTTCATGTTATTATGGGACCTAATGGTTCAGGAAAAAGTACACTTTCAAAAGTTGTAGCTGGTCATCCAGATTATGAGATTACAGATGGTGAAGTTATTTATGATATAAATTTTAAGAAAAAAAATCTTCTTGATATGGAACCTGATATTAGAGCTAAAGAGGGTATTTTTATGGGTTTTCAGTATCCTGTTGAGATTCCTGGTGTTAGCAATGAGGAGTTTCTTCGTGCAGCATTTAATGAGATATGTAAATATCAGGGTGTTGAAGAGATGGATCCATTAGATTTTCAAGATTTTTTAAAAGAGAAAATGGATTTCTTAGGAATGGGAGAGAAATTTGTTAATAGAGAGCTAAATGTTGGTTTCTCTGGTGGTGAGAAAAAGAGAAATGAGATACTACAGATGGCTGTTTTATCTCCAAAAGTATCCTTCCTTGATGAAACCGATTCAGGTTTAGATGTTGATGCTCTTAGAGTTGTTGGAGAGGGTATTAATAGGTTAAAAAGAAGAGATAATGCAATCATCCTTATCACTCACTATCATAGACTTCTTGATTATGTAAAACCAGATTTTGTTCATGTTATGTATGATGGAAAAATAATAAAAACGGGAGAGGAGTCTCTTGCTTATGAAATTGAACAAAATGGTTATGACTCAATAATAAAAGAGAGCCAAAATTCAAATTAAAAAGGGGTTTTTTAATGAAACTTATTGATAGAATTTCCGATTTTCCAAAATATAGAAAAAATGAGAGCTGGAAATATAGTGATATCTCATTTTTGAAAGAGAAAGAGTTCCAAATTGTTCAAGAGGATCATCATCACTTTATAAATTCCGATTTTAAAAAGAAAGAGTTTATTGGTGATGCTGTTGTTGTTTTTATTGATGGAGTACTATCAATAAAAGATAGCAAATTTCATGAAAATTTTACTATTTTACCTCTCAATCAGGCTTTTTTAAGATATCCCGAACGGATAGAGAGTAGTTTTCAAATTCCAGAATCGGATTCAACATTTGTTGATAATTTAAATAGAGTTTTCTCTGAAAGTGGAGTTTATATTGAGAGTAAAACATCAAACAGATCTTTAATTCAACTCATTTTTTATGGTGAAAATAAAAAAATAGATACTCCAATACTTTCATCACCAAGAGTTATATTTTTTGGACTTGAAAACAGCAATTGCTCTCTTTTAGAGACACATATATCTTATAGAGAGGATTTTTTATCAACACCTGTAAGTGATATTATTCTTGAAAAAAACTCTACTCTTAACTACTATAGAGTTAAACATGAGAAAAATGGAACACATCTTGGTGTTACCAAAATATTACAAAAAGAGAACTCAATATTCAATGCTTTTCTTTTTCAAGGAGACTCCCCTTTCTCAAGACATGAACTATCTGTTTTTCTTAATGAGAGATATGCAAAAACAAACATCTCTGCAATATATGCTTCAAAAGGGAATAACCATGTTGATAATCAGGTATCTGTTTATCATCAATCTCCAAACACAGAGAGTGAACAGTTTTTTAAAGGGTTACTAAAAGATAGCTCAACTGCTATTTTTAATGGAAAAGTATCTGTTTTAAGAGATGCTCAACAATCATTTTCAAAACAGCTTAATCAGAATTTAATGTTAAGTAATAGGGCAACTATTTATACAAAACCTCAACTTGAAATTGATGCAGATGATGTTAAATGCTCTCATGGTGCAACCAGCGGTCAAATAAATAAAGAGGAGCTTTTCTATCTTCAAACAAGAGGAGTTTCAAAAGATGTTGCAACAAAAATGGTTTCAAAAGCTTTTGCAGATGAGGCATTAAATAAAATAGAACAGCCTCTTATTAAAAATTATATAGAGGTTATACTTAATTCATATTTTTGGGAAGTTTAAACAATGGATAGTAATATATTAGCAAAAATAAGAGAAGATTTCCCTATTTTAGAGACAGAAATAAATGGTTATCCACTTGTATATCTTGATAATGCAGCAACAACATTAAAACCAAAATATGTCATTGATAGACTTTCTAAACACTATCTTTATGAAACATCAAATATTCATAGAGGAGTTCATTTTTTAAGCCAACAGGCAACAACATATTTTGAAGAGGTAAGAGATAAAGTAAAAAACTATCTCCATGGTAATTCAACTTGGGAGACTATTTTTACTAAAGGAACAACAGGTGCAATCAATTTTGTTGCTCAAAGTTTTGGCTCTCTTTTAGAGAGTGGAGATGAGGTTATTATATCTCAAATGGAACATCACTCAAATATTGTTCCTTGGCAGATGCTAAGAGATAGAAAGAGTATTGTTTTAAAAGTTGCTCAAATGGATGAAAGAGGTGTTCTTGATTTAGAGCATTTAGAGAGTTTAATAACAGAGAAAACAAAATTAGTATCAATCACCTACCTTTCAAACGCTTTAGGAACAATAAATCCTGTTGATAAAATAGTTGAAATAGCACATAGTAAAAATATTCCTGTTTTAATTGATGCTGCACAGGCTATTGCCCATATAACAATTGATGTTAAAAAATTGGATATAGATTTTATTGCCTTCTCTGCTCATAAAATGTTTGGTCCAACTGGTGTTGGTGTGTTATATGCAAAAAAACAGTTGCTAGAGAAGATGCCTCCTATTGATGGTGGTGGAGATATGATTGCATCTGTTAGATTTGATAAAACAATATATAACACAATTCCATACCGTTTTGAAGCCGGTACTCCAGATATTGCTGGAGTTATTGCTCTTGGTGCTGCAATAGATTATATAAATAGTATTGGACTAAAAAATATTGAAGAGTATGAACATGAACTACTTCAATATGGGACTCAAAAGCTTAGTGAGATAAAAAATCTTAGAGTAGTTGGAACATCTCCAGATAAATCTTCAGTAATCTCTTTTGTTTTAAATGGAATTCATCCACATGATGTTGGCTCTCTTTTAGATTCAAAAGGAATTGCAGTAAGAACAGGACATCATTGTGCACAACCTGTTATGGAGTTTTTTAAAATTCCTGCAACAACAAGAGCCTCTATCTCTTTTTATAACACAAAAACAGATATTGATAGATTGGTTGATGGGATTTTATATGTTCAATCTATTTTTGAGTAGGAGATTATAGATGAATCAAAATGAGTTATATCAACAGGTGATTCTTTCACATAATAAAAGCCCTAAAAACTTTGGAAAACCAGAGAGCTTTACACATTGGGCAGAGGGATTTAATCCTTTATGTGGAGACCACTACTTTATATATTTAACAATTGAGGATAATGTTATTAAAAATGTTTTTTTTGAGGGTGAAGGGTGTGCAATATCAAAAGCATCTGCATCATTAATGACAGAGTCTTTAAAAAATAAAACAGTTGAAGAGGCTGACTCTATAATAAAAAAGTTTCATGACTATATGACATTATCTGAAGGTGATTTAAAAGAGTTAGGTAAAATATCTGTTCTCTCTGGAGTTAAAGATTATCCAGCAAGAATTAAATGTGCAACAATATCTTGGCACACAATGAAGCAGGCAATTGAGACTCCTGTTTCTGAATAAAATTTTTTTATTTTTTTTAAGTAAAAATTTATTAGTAGTAAATATAAAGTTATAAACTCATTATTAGGAGAGTTAAGATGAGTGATTTACAGGTAATTGTACAATTGACACCAAATCCAAGTGCATTAAAGTTTGTTATGAATAGAGATGTTATTATTGAAGGGAAAGTAACATATTTTTCACTCAATGAGTGCAATTCACCTCTTGCAGCATACCTTTTTGCAATAGATGGTGTAAAACAGGTTCATTTTTTTGATAATACAATCACAGTAACTAAAAGTAGTGAAGTTAGATGGATTGATATTGAAGAGAAAATAATGGATACTCTTTATGATAAAATGGATGAACACAATCCAAATATCGAGCAGAAAGAGGAGCAAATTAAAGAGCGAGCTAAATTAGACAAATCAAATCTTCCAGAGGAGTTAAGAGAGATTGATGCTCTTTTAGATGAATCAATAAGACCAGCACTTCAGGGTGATGGGGGGGATGTTGATATTGTTGATTTTAGTGATAATGTTTTAACAATCAGTTATCAAGGGGCTTGTCATAGTTGCCCAAGTGCATCATTAGGTACTCTTCAATATATTCAGATGGTAGTTGGTGATAAGTATCCTAATGTTGAGGTTGTTTTAGATGAATCTGGTTGGTATTGATATATATTATTAAATTAATCCAAGCTCTTTACCAACTTTTTTAAATGCCTCAAGTGATAAATCTAAATCCTCTTTAGTATGAGTTGCCATAACAATTGTTCTAACTCGGCATTTATCCATTGGAACAGTTGGAAAAACAATAGGAGTTGCAAAAACCCCATTTTCAAAAAGTTTTTTTCCAAGAAGTTTTGCCTTTTCTGGAGAACCAGCAATAACAGGAGTTATTGGAGTTTCACTAAAACCTGTATCAAACCCTAAATCTTGAAGTCCTTTTTTAAAATATCTTGCATTACTCCAAAGTTTTTCAATCCTTTCAGGCTGTTGTTCAAGAATTTGGAAGGCTTTAAGTGCAGCAGCAGTTATACTAAGTGGATGTGATGAAGAGAAAAGAAAAGGTCGACATCTATTGATAAGCCAATTCCTTAAATCTTTTGAACCAGCAACATAACCACCAAGAACACCTATAGCTTTTGACAATGTTCCAATTTGAATCTCCACTTTCCCATTCAAATTAAAATGATCTACAGTTCCACGTCCCGCTTTACCTAAAACGCCACTAGAGTGAGCATCATCAACCATCATCATAACACCATATTTATCTTTAAGTTCAACAATATTTGGAAGTGGTGCAATATCACCATCCATACTAAAAACTCCATCAGTTACAACAAGGATTTTACCATACCCCTTTTCTTGAGCCTCTTTTAATCCTCTCTCTAAATCTTCCATATCTTTATGTTTGTAGATATATTTAGAGGCTCCTGTAAGTCTAATTCCATCTATAATTGAGGCATGATTTAGTTCATCAGATATAATTAAATCGTTTTTATTCATTAAACCAGTAACAACACCAACATTTGCGGTGTAACCTGATTGAAGAACAAGAGCAGCCTCTGTATGTTTGAATTTAGCAATATGATTCTCAAGCTCTGTATGCAGATCCATTGTACCTGTTATTGTTCTAACAGCTGCTGTTCCTGCTCCATACTTATCAAGAGCCTCTTTTGCAGCTTTTATCATCTCTGGGTCAGTTGCAAGACCAAGATAGTTATTAGATGACATTTGGACATAACTTTTACCACCAATAGTAACTCGATTAGCTGCTGCACCTTGTAACTCTTTTAGTTCAAAGTATAGATTTTTTTCATGAAGCTCATTAAGATTATCTGTTAAAAACTTTTCTAGCTGACCCATATAAACTCCCTCTTAAAGATAATTAAACAGTATATTCTACAACTAGAGATTTAAAATATCAAGAATCAAATCTAGCAAATATAAAAATTCAAAATTTTATCAATTTAGCTACAAATATAACTCTATTTTTTAAATAACAGTACTTGTTTTAGATTAATAGTGATTGCTATAGTTTTATCTTATCTTTACCACCCCAATAAAAAAAGATAATTACAAAAAAAAAGAATTTTGAAAAACCATTTTCAATACACAATATACAAATGGCAAATTATAAAAATCCTATTGCTGATATTTATCGACAAATCTCTCACTTTGCTTATATTTACTCTATTAAAGAAAAGAAAATCTATCAAACTTAACTATATTTTTTCCAAAATATTGTAAAAAAAAACACTTGATTTTTTCTTAAAAAGAGTTTATTTATTTTATAATTTTTTGTGGTTTTATATGAAAGAAGAGCCTCCAGATTTTTTAATTATTGAAGATGAACCTCCTTCTAAAACCATTTCGAAAATTCATTTAAAAATACAGAAACAATTTGAAAAATTCCTATTTTATAAGGAGCTATTATGAAAATTGGGTTAACTTTTGATTTAAAATCGGAGTATATTAAAATGGGTCTTTCTCCAGAAGAGGCAGCTGAATTTGATAGAGAGGAAACAATTGAAGAGATTGAGAAAACTCTTCAAGATTTAGGGTATGAAACAGAACGAGTAGGGCATATTTTTGCTCTTGTTGAGGCATTGAGTTGTGGAAAACGCTGGGATTTAGTTTTTAATATTGCTGAAGGACGTTTTGGTTATAGTAGAGAGAGTCAAATTCCTGCTCTTCTTATGGCTTATCAAATTCCTTGTGTATTCTCTCATCCACTTCTTTTATCTGTTGCAATGCATAAAGCTATTTGTAAACAGATTCTAATAAACTATAATATTGCAACACCTAAATTTGCAGTTGTTTCTAAAATAGAGGATATTAATAATGTAAAACTTGAGTATCCATTATTTGTAAAACCAATTGCAGAGGGAACAAGTAAGGGAATTCACCCTAATTCAAAAGTTGAAAATTTTGATGACTTAAAAAGAGCTTGTCAATATGTATTAGATGAGTTTGATCAACCAGCATTGGTTGAAAGATATCTTCCTGGAAGAGAGTTTACAGTTGGATTTGTTGGTTCAGGAAAAGATACTGAGGTCATTGCCTGTATGGAGGTTTTAGTTATGGATAAATCTCATGCTGGTGTTTATACTTATGAGGCTAAAGAGTATTCAGAGGAGAAAGTTCGTTATGAATTAACAGAGGATAGTGATGCTCAAAAAGCAATAAAAGTTGCACTTGATGCCTATAAAGCTCTTGAGTGTAAAGATGGTGGAAGAGTTGATGTAAGACTAAATGAGAATGGTGAAGCAAATTTTATAGAGATAAATCCTCTACCAGGATTACACTATAGTCATTCAGATTTACCAATTATGGCCTCATTAAAAGGAATTGATTTCAAAACCCTTTTAGGTAAAATTATTAACTCTGCAAGAAAAAGATACAATATATAGCATTTACTAATTTCTCATAAATCAATTTAAAAAAAATTACTGAATCTCAAAAGCACTAAATGCTATAATATATTTTATTAAATTATCCATATTTGTGCTATTAAAACCAAAAATATCTTCAAGTGTTAATGGGGATGTACCATTTTTTAGAGATATAGCTTGATATAAAATTGTACTATAATCTGTTCCAAAAGATGCTGGTGTTTCTGTTGGAATTGAGATATTTGGTGTTGAAGAGTAAATAATCCAATCTCTATTAATAGAGGATGATGTTATTTGAATTCTATAACCATTTGCTCCAGAAATAGCAGGAGATTGAACTGTTGTTCCATTTAATGATGCTTGATCTGCAACATTTAAAAATGTTTGAGAAGACATGTCAACTGTTTCACCAATATTACCTTTTTCATAATATTTAACAATTCCAGACATTTTTACAGGAAGAGACTCACTTTCACCAAATGCTGCACCTGCAACAGGAAGTGTAAATGCAACAACAATAGAGTCAGTTCCCTCTAAACCATTATATTGTGGTGCAGAGGCTAAATGAACATCAGGTACAATACCTGTTACTAACTCATTGGCATCTTTCTCACTTGCACCAGCACTAATTCCCATAGGAATCATTCCTTGTCCTTCAACTATTGATGCATTTAATAATACTGCTAAATCAGCATAATTTCCCTCCATCATTGGAAGTTTAGGAAGTTTAACTGTTGATTTTTTTGAAAGTGGTTGTGATAATGAGAGATTTTTCTCAGGAAAGCAACTACTATTTTCAAAATCTGGAATTAAATCAGATGTTGAACCATTTCCATTGATATCATTTACATCAGTAATTTTATTACAAGTAGAAACTGTCTGATTTAACTCTAAAGCATGACCAAAATCATCAACATAAGGAATAATCTGAGTTAAAATTCCACCTATATCAAGATTTTCCATTCCTCCACCAAGAGCATCAGTTAAAATAATAACCATTGCTGAGAAATCAAGTTTTCCACCCCATCCCCAAAATGCTCTTTGTCCCTCCAAACCTGTTGCACGATATTTATCAGAAACAACATTATCCCCAACTATTGCAACAAGAGCTGATGGAATTGGATAGTTATCATCAATTGTAGCGATTTTTACATGAGTCTGTATTGTTTCACCAAGAAGAACATCAAATGCAAGATCCATTATATTTCCAGGGAGAGATGCTCCAGCAAGACCTAATTTAACAGTTCCTCCTTGAAGTTGGCTAAAGTCAAACTGACCTTTGAAACCACCCGCTTTTGTTTGATCTAATGCTTTTGATAAATAGAAAACTAAATCTTTTTGAGATGTTCCTGCTATTGTTACATACTCATAACCTGCATGAAAAACAGAAACAGTATTTGTTGATTCGCTATTATCAATCTCAATATAACCATTTGAGTCTGTTGTCTCTCTTGTTGAATTAACAACAACCTCTGCACCAGAAACTGCTTGACCATCAATATTTCGAACAATAACTCTTAATTTTCCAGATTCAAGTTGTGCAAAATTCTGAACTACTAATGCTTGAGACTCTTTTTGACAAACATCATGTTTTGCAACTAAATTTGCTGTTCCGCTTTCTGTACCACCTGTTGCATTTCCTGTATTTGTTACAGAAACAACAGAATCATTACTGCTACTCCAAGTTATTGAGTTATCTGCAACAGCAACAGCAACACCATTTCTATTAAGAGCAACAGCATTTAATTGTTTGCTGCTTCCTTGTGTTAAAACAGGTGATGATGATGTTATTTTTACTGATGCTATTTGTGAACAATCTGCAGGTTCAACACAAGAACCACCAGAACAGATTTTTCCAGCTTCACACTCATCATTTGTTGTACAACCTTTTGCAACACAAACACCTTGTTGACAAACTGCAGGTGATGTTTCTGCATTCCACTCACTTGGAAATTTTTCATAACATGATTCACTTGTTGTGCAAACCCAAGGAATTTCACATTCTCCTGTATCTGTATTACAGGTCTCTCCTGCTTTACAATCCTTGTTTACTTTACAAGTTTCACTAACAGGATTTTCTTCCCTATCATTACAGGCAGAAAAAATAAAAAATAAAATAAAAACAAATAATAGATTACGATACATTTACCCCTCCATAACGAAATGTAATCATTACACTTTATACAAAAGTGACCTTTTTGTCAAATAAAATTGAAGAGTTTCAAAAGTTGTATATTTTTAGGTATGAGTTTTATTATTTTTATATATGAATAATAAAACTTTACTTGTTTATAAAAATAGAAAAGTTTATTTTATTATATTATTTGAATAAATAGATCTATTTTAGTTTTGATTTTTTAATTTTTTTCTAAAAATAGTTATGATAAGAGATAAAAGAATAATAAAAATAGCTGAATTGCTATTTGATGATGATGAGTATGAACAACCACCATCATCTTTTTCATCTTTTCTACAAACACCTTCATCAATATTACCATTACAGTTGTTATCTAAACCATCACAAATCTCTAAACCACCATTTGTTGGCTCACATTGATATTCACAACCATCTTCAGACGATGAGTTATTGTTATAAAAACCATCATTACAAGCTCTTAAAACACAAGATGCTTCTTCACAAACTCCAGAACCATTATTGAATTCACATAAAGAGCCATTATCAATAATACCATTACAATCATTATCTAATCCATCACAAATCTCTACTGAATTATTTGATAATGAACATTGGTATTCACAACCATTCTCACTTTTATTATCTATATCATAAAAGTTTTCATCACAAGAATCAACAAGACATTTTCCACCCAAACATGTTCCTGTTCCATTCTCTATATCACAGAGATCTAAATCTTGATTATCAATCTCTCCATCACAATCATTATCTAAACCATCACAAATTTCAATACCACTATTTGTTGGTTCACAAACACTTACACTCTCTTTTTTTATAGTATATCTTCCACTTTCACTCCCATATGCTTTAACCATTACATATACTCTTTGAGAGTTTTCACTTAACCATTTTACTCTTGATGCTCTATTTTCACCAGTAGTAATGTCATCATTACTAGCTATTTCAGATCCATTTTCATCAAAAAGATAAAGATAGCTATCATCAAGTGTTAACAATGTTGTTTCTAATGTATATTCATAATTTGGAAGAGCATCAAAATAGAAAAAATCTTTATCTCCACTATACTCAATAGATGCAGTTATTGATGTATCTAATTTATCATTATCTCCAACTGTAAAATACTCATTTGGATGGTCATCGGCTGGTTGAAAACTTTTTTGAATAAACTCATTCCAAGAGGTATCAACACTCCATTTTCCTTGATTATAACTGCTATCAAAATAGTAATTAGTTCCAATTGGAAGATATATTGCAACCCCTTTTGCTGCAGAAAAACTGCTTGATGTGTTATTCTCTACAACAAAATTCTGAATAGATCTTAATATTGGATTAATATATGTAGTTATTTCGGAATCATCTACTTTATTATTTAATTTTTGAAAAAAATCATAAAGGTCTGCATGTTCTCTTGTATACATTCTTACAACCTCATCAGAGGCCTCTAATATCTCTCCATCAATACTGTTTTCTCTTGAAAATTTTGTTGCAAAATTGTTTAATGCTGTTGTTAAAGTTGTTAAATTTTGCAAATTCACACAAGAAAGAGTATCTCCAACAGAACCTATTGATGATACTGAAACCTGTCTACAAAGATTTTCAGCAGTATGTTCTCCATCTACAAAATTTTGAAACCAAGAGTTATATAACCAACCATAACCAGCCTCTGTCTCTTCGCTTCCTGCAAAATAGTGAGCATATGGAGCACTCACATAGTGAACCTCCCACATACTCATTAAACATGCATCCATTCCTAAAACATCAAGTGGTTTTCCTATAAATTCAACAGTTTTTGAAAGAATATACTCTAAATCACCATTTACAACTGATATACTAGAGCCACTTGTTTCATCATGTGAAATTCCCTTTAAACGATTAGATAGAGCCCCCTTTTTTTTCTTATCCCATCCTGAACCATGATCCCATAAAACAAGAGCATATTTCTCTGCTGGATAGGCATTTACAGCCCATTGAACAAAATTTACAACACTCTGTTTATCTCCTGAATCAACCTCTCCAATATCTTGAATAAGGGTTGAACTAATTGAACTCATATCATCATCTTGAGTAACATAGTATCTTCTTGCTGTTGACCAGTTAGCATCACCATAACTTGAATATCTATCATATTGAACAATAATATTCATAAAATCATTTGAACCAACCTCTTCCATCTCATTCAAATCTTCAAATGCATAACTATCAAGATCATTGTCCCCATTTACAAAAACCATAATAGTCCACTCTTTTGGATCTGCAAAAAGCATAGAGGCCATTAAAAGAGTTAAGAACACTAAAATTTTCTGCATAATACACCCCAAAATACAATTCAACACTTTAGCGGTATATTAGGAAATAATCAATATTTTTTTTTGTAAAAGATTTGTGACTATATTTACTAAAATAGTTCTATTTGTAAACTATTTAATAATATAAATGATAAATTAATCATCTGTTCCCTGTAGAATTGCATTCGTATCAATATATGTTGAATCACTCTCTTTTTCGGGAGTTTCATCTTTAATAAATGGATATCTTTTTTTATTTGGATTAGATTCAGAAACCAATAAACCTGTTTTAGGATTTGCATATTCAAAAACAATATTTTCTGGAACAGAAAAATCTTCCTGTTTTTCAACTTTTACTAAATCCTTCATATAATCTAACCATATTGGTGCAGCAGTTCTACCACCCTGTTCACTATTTCCTAGTGGTTTCATATCATCAAAACCAACCCAAACACCTGTTGTAATATTCTCTGTAAATCCAACAAACCAAGTGTTTCTATTACTATTTGTTGTTCCTGTTTTTCCACCTGTAGGAACTTTCAATGCAGCAGCTCTTCTTGCAGTACCAGAGGAGACAACTGATTTCATCATATCAATCATTAAATAGCTCTCCTCTTTTGTTAATACCTCTCTCTCTTCCGATTTTGGAATCTCAATTTTTTGACCAATTGAGTTCTCCATTGATAGTAGAGTTTGGGGGGCTTTATAAACACCATAAGATGGGAAGGTTGCTATTGCATTTGTTATTTCAAACAATCTTACACCAAGAGAACCAAGAGCTAATGTATATGTTTTTTCTAGATTTGTTGTAATTCCAAAAGATTGAATCCATTTAAAAAAATCATCAAAACTGTTCTCTCTAACAAATTTATCAAGAAGTTTTACTGAAACCATATTAACAGATTGAGTTAAGGCCTCTTTTAGAGTCATCTCTTTTTGAAATGACATTTTTTTAAAATTTTGAGGAATCCATTTCTGTTTTCCATCCTCTTTAAATATCTCTGGAAGGTCATAAACTATTGTTGCAGGATTATATCTAAAATATTTAATGGCAGCAGCATAAACAAATGGTTTAAAAACAGAGCCTGGTTGTCTTATTGATTGGGTTGCTCTATTGAACTGAGATAGTTCAAAATCAAAACCACCAATCATTGCAACAATTTCTCTTGTTTTTGTATCTATAGATAAAAGAGCACCCTGAACCTCTGGGACTGGAACTATTTTGAAAACAGGATATGTTACCATTTTTCCATTGTCTAAATAGGCATAGTTTTTTCCACTATCCTGAACTAAATAAACTGCATCCTCCTCTAATATTTTGGATATAGAGCGAAGAGGTAAACTATATGTCAATGGATTAAATTTTTTAACCCATTTTAAATCATCCTCCAAAACAATCCCCTCTTTTTTTGATGTTTTAAGGGTTGCAAATTTTTTAGAACCATCTATTTTTTTTACAATAGCCTCTTCACAATTTGTGCAGATTGAATCTTTTTTTGATAGTTTTTCTTTTTCAGGATTTTCAGATATTCTTAATGGATTAAGAATTCCCTGTCTCTCATTTAAATCTCTAAGACCATTTTTTATAGCTTTATCTGCAAACTCTTGATACTCTGCATCCAAAGATGTTTTTACTTTTAGGGAGTGATGAAATAAAAATGCCTCTCCATACTCTTTTTTTAACTGTTGAAATAGTGTATTTGTAAAATATCTTGCAGAATCAAAATATTTTCTACTACCATTATCAAATTTTAGTTTTGTTTTTAATCCCTGTTGATATTCATCTTCTGTTATAGAGTTTGTTAGTAACATTCGTTTTAAAACAGTATTTTTTCTATTTTCAGACTCCTCTGGTTTTTTATTTAATGAGTATTTTAGTGGATTTTTAGGAACTCCAGCAAGATATGCAATCTCTACAAGAGATAGTTGTTCTAAAGATTTATTAAAATAGAATCTACTTGCCTCAACAATACCATAATTACTATTTCCAAAATATATATTATTAAGATAGAGAGAGAGAATCTCCTCTTTTGATAAGATTTTTTCAATTCTTTTTGCAAGAATCATCTCTTTTATCTTTCTAGAGACTGTTTTCTCATTAGATAAAAGAAGATTTTTTGCAACCTGTTGAGTTATAGTTGATGCCCCCTGTTTTTTACTAAGGGTTACAACATCAATTACAACAGCTCTTAAAATCCCAACATAATCAATCCCAGAGTGTTCAAAAAACGATTTATCCTCAACTGAAGTGAAGGCTTCAATAATTTTTTTAGGAATTTTATCATAAGGAATTGGTGTTTTTCGATTATTTGGTTTCGAGAAAATTGCAATTAATCTATCATCTCTATCATACATTAAAAGGGCTGTTTCTGGATTGAAATTTTTCAACTCATCCTCTCCATAAACCTGATAAGAGAAGTATGTAAAAACTCCAACAAGAGATAAAACCCCTAAAACTCCAAGAAGAAGCATTATTAATACTATTTTTTTGATCCATTTTTTCATAAACTCTCCAAAGTGAGATATAGCTTTATAAAATTAATAGAGTTTTATTTCAACTATTTATTTAATATTTTATATTTAAAAAAATAAACAAGTTCATAATTAAAACTTTTTTATTTTTCCTTTTTTTATTCTTAATAAATAAAATCACTTTCTATTAGATAGTTTCAAAAATAGTTTCAGCTAAATGTTCAGCACCACAATATAGGCATTTATCATGTTTTAAGCTAACAACTCTATCGCATTTAGGGCATTTTTTAGCCTGAATTTTAACTTTTCCATCCAATTTTCCATCAAGAAGGTCAATCTCTTCAACTTTCGCAAATAACTCCTCCTCTGTTAAATTAAGATGTTCTTTTATAAAAAGCCATAAAGCCTGATTTATCATAATTAATTTATCAATTTTTTTCTCCTGTTGTTGTAGTTCTGTTGCTAAAGATTGAACAGAGTTTAAAGTTTTAGATGATGTATCTTTTACAACAACAGTTGTCTCTCTTTGACCCCAAAAAGTTCCAGTCATATTTTCTCCAATAACAGTTTCCATTGATTATATTATAAATTAAAAACAAAACAACAAAAAAATGAAAAAATTGGTTAATATATCAAAATCAATATTTTTTGAGTAAAAATAAAAAAAATAATAAACAATGTGGTTTTGATTTACTGAAATTATATGCAATAAAAAATATTGTAAATATAAACAGAATAGTAGAACTATTCAAAAAACTCTTTTATAATATCAACACCATAAAGTTTAAATGAGTTTTCATACAAAAGCTGATATGTATGATAGGATCCTATAACTTTATATATATATCGATTAGTCTCCTCAAAAGGAATATCCTCTGAAAAATCATAAATATCCTGATTTTCAGGAGCAGATGATATCCAACGCTTTACATTGGTTGCTCCCCCATTATAGGATGCAGCAGTATAATAGAAATTATTTGAAAACATATTTAATAACACAGAGAGATATTTTGTTCCAAGAGGTATGTTTATCTCTGGTTTATATAAATCATTATATGATCCAAGTCTCATATTTATTCTATCGGCTGTCTCTTGTGCAGTAGAGTATAAAAGTTGCATTAAACCATAGGCATCTGAAACAGATTTTGCAAAAGGATTATAGGCACTCTCCTCTCTCATTATTCCCCAAATGAATGATGTTGGAACATTATATTTTTTTGAAGCATTTGTAACATCATTATTATATTTTTTTGGATAAAAAGATTGCCAGAAAGTTATAAAATCTTTGTAACTTTTAAAAAATGATAATTTTCTTAACTCTCTAAAATAGACATTTCTTGAACTTCTATATAGATTTAACTCCTCAAAAAAAAGTGCTGATGATAAATACTCTATATCTGTTTTAGCCACTTTTAAAAAATTAAAAGTCTCAGCTTTACCTAAATCAAAAAGCTGAAGTTTTATCAACTCATATATTTTTAATATTTTACTATTACCATAAAATAGTGTTAAATCTGCCGATTTACGAGTTTTATTAACAGCTTTAATACTTTTTAATAATAACTCTTTTGAAAACTCTTTAGGATTATCTTTTAGTATTAAGTATGAAAGATATGAGTAGTAGTTCAATGGATCCTCTGAGATTAATTCAATAGTCTCTTCAACAACAAGTTGATAATTTTTTAGAAAAAAATTTGATTTAATTCGATAGTATCTTGCTCTCATTCCATCACGTAAATCATCACTCTCATCTGAAAGTTTTAAATACTCATCAATAAATGATATTGCTTTTTTATATTTTTTATTTTTGTAATGATACCAATATGCATTATTTAGATAATATCCTCTTTTTGAAAAATATGACTCTTTTAAATATTGATCTAAAATAGTGTATTTTTTTTCGAACTCCCCTTTTTTATCATATAAATCAATTAAATACTCATAAATTCTCTCATTATCTGGATATAGTTTATACTCCTCAATCAATTGTAAAAATTTTTTTTCAGCCTCATCATATTTTTTTTCATAAAAATATTTTAAAGAGTCAAGATATAAAATATAGTAGGATATAACCTTATTTTTTTTCTCCTTTATCTTTTTCAACTTATCTATTTGATATGATTTTGATAAATCACCAGTATATAAAAATGCTTTTAAAATACAGATATCAGTTCTTGCTGAAGTTATATTGGAGACTATTTGAGAAACTTTAAAACTGTTTTTTATAGTAAAGTAATCCCCCTTTTGAAGAAGATACTCACATCTATTATAACTCTCAAGAGCAGATATTTTTGCAATCTGTTTGCCATTTTGCTCAAATTTTTTTAAAATCCCCTCTACCTCTAATTTCACCTCATTTTGTGATTGAAACCATATTTTTTTTAGTTGAAGAATTGCCTCATCCTCCTGTTTTAGCTCAATTAATGTTTTTGCATATATCATACTAAAAGATAAATCCTCTAAAAGCTGACTCTCTCTATTAAAAAAAATCCTTATCTCCTCAAAACGTTTTAGTGAAAAAAGAATATCAATTTTTCTTTTTATTGCCCTTCCAAAAAAATTAGAACTCTCAGTTATAAGAGCATAAGCTTGATAGGCTTTTAATATCTCTCCTGTTGATTCATACCCTTCACCAAGATAAAATAGAATATAGTCCTGTAACTCTGTATAAACTCCTAATATTTTTTTAAACTCTATTATACTATTTTGAAAATCTTTTTTTTGATGATAAAGATATCCACGCAAAAAAATAATCCTATAATTGGTTGGATTTAATGGATATTTATCTAAAAATTGAGATGTTATTGTAAAAAATTGGTTTTGATTCTCTTTAAAATCTGTTTCAATAGATTTTGGAAGAGTTAAATTGCTGTAGTATGGTTTTATATCCTTTAAAATTGATGTTATCTCATCAATAGGATTTGAAACTAAAGAGAATATAATAAAAATAAAAAACATTCTATTCCATTTTTAAAATTAAATTATAAAGAGACTCTATCTATTTTTTTGTTTTTCCAATTTTTCGATAATTTGTCTTTCATTTTGTGCTCCCTCAATATCTCCAATTTCGAATCTTGATTTTTCAAGTAATTTATGTGTTTCCACTGTGTTAGCACCAAAATGAATAGCTTTTTCTCCATATTCAATAGATTTTTGAAAATCTTTTTGTTCATAGTAGAGTTGTGATAGTTTAAAAAAGATATCTGATGAGTATGGATTACTACTTTTACCTTTTTCTAATATATTAAAGGCCTCATCTATATTTTTCTCTTCAAAATAGAGATCTACCAAATTCAAATATGAAACAACATACTTAGGATTTGTCTCTATTGATTTTAAGTAAAATCTTTTTGCTTCAGAGGTTTTTCCCATCTCTTCATATATAACAGCAATATTATTTTCAACCTCAGCATCTTTTTCAAATGATAAATATCTTTTAAACATCTCAAGAGACTCTTTATATTTTTTTTCAGAAAAAAGCAGATAGGCATAGTTTTTATATGAAAAAGGATAATCTGGATTTTTAGAAATAGCTTTTTCATAATATTTTGATGCTAATTCAAAACTTTCCATTTGATGATATGTAAATGCTAAATTATAAAAAACCTCATATTGTGATTTAAAATCTGGTGTAAATTTTGATATTGCCTCTAAAAAATAGTTTTCAGCATTTTTAAAATCTGAAAGTTCAAAATAACATAGTCCTATATAGTTGTATACAGATAAAATCTTAGGATCTATTGATAAAATTTTTTTATAGTAGAGGATTGCTTTGTTTAGATTTTTCTGTTTTGAGGCTTTTTGTAGTAGGATATGAACTCTAAATTGTTTAAAAAATCTCATTGATTCTGTTCTTTTTCATATTCTGTTATTAATTTATCAACAAATTTTACTAATTCAGGAATATCTGGATTAGGAATATCATATCTATCATTAAGCTCTTTTAGACTCTCTTTTATAAATTTTTGATCACCTTTTTGTTTTAAAAGAAGCTCATTTCCCCATTTTTCAACTAAACCAATTCTCTCCTCAACATTTTCTGGAGCTGTTGGAAGTTTTTTATAATTTTTTCTTAGGCTATCAATATCAGAATCACCACTTGAAATAAAATTAAGAATCTCATAAGAGTTAACCCACTCATTTTCAAATACTTTGAAATAGTTTGATAACTGTTTTGCAAGTAACACTTTTTTCTTTTTTGTATTATAACTTTCAATATCTATTGAACTTAATCTATTTTGAACTGTTTTAAAACTTATATTTCCTGAATTTACTATTAGTTGAGCCCAAGCTTTTAAAGCAAAAATCTGATTCTCAAACTCTTTATAATAGACTTTATTTTTGATAACTATTTTTCTCATTTTATCAATCTCTTCTATTTTTGTTGGAAGAAATCTAGAGTTAACAGCTACAGCAGAATCAATTTTATTATCAGGAACTTTATTTATATCATCAACAAAATAGATTGTTCCATTAGAGTCTTTATATTGATACATTTTTGCAAAAGTAGAAATTGATAGCATTAATATTGATATGACAACTATTTTTTTCATTTTAAACTCCAAAAACAACTTCAATTATAGAATATTTAAAATTTGAAAATCAAATTTTATTTTATAATAAAGTATCAAATTATAAAATTTGTTATTTATAAAAAACTCTATTTTTTAATTATAAAAAAAGTAAATGATTATTTAGTATCTTATAAAAGATAAAAACAGTATATAACATTTATAAAGCCTTTAAAATTTCAAACTAAAGATTGACATATTTTTTAAAGTAATATAAAATGACCATTTTAATTCTGGGGTCTTATGATAATAAAAAATATAGAGTTTATTTCAGAAAATGGGATGTTACAAAGAGGGAATATTACTATAACTGATAATATTATCTCAAAAATAGAGTTATTATCAAAAGAGTGTGAAAATTTACCAATCGAATCTGAAGAAAAAGATAATCAAATTTTTGATGGGGCTAATTTTTATCTATCAGCAGGATTAATAAATACACATACACACCTTTCTATGAGTTTTTTAAAGGGTATAGCAGATCATCTTCCTCTTTTAGAGTGGCTTCAAAAAGTTATTTTTCCTGTTGAGGGAAAGTATGTATCTCCTGATTTTGTTTATTTTGGTTCTGTAATGGGAGCAATAGAACAGATTAAAACAGGAACAACATCTGTTGTTGATATGTATTATATGGCTGAAAACTATTCAGAAGCACTAAAAAATATTGGACTTAGAAGTTTTCCTGGTGTTGGTCATAGAGATGGAGCTATTGAGTTTATTGAAAAATATAAAAATGATTCATTAATTCATCCAACACTTTTTGCACATGCAATATACACAACTTCAGAAGAGTCTATAAAATGGGTTGCCCAACAATCAAAAAAATATGATATTCCATATCAATTTCATCTTCTTGAGAGTGAATCTGAAGCAGTAAACTTCAAAAATCAGAAAAATCTTGATCTTGTTCCATTTTTAGAATCAATTGGATTTTTAAGTGATAGATTAATAGCTGCTCATGGTGTTTGGATTAATGATTCCGATGCAGAGATATTAGCAAAATATGGAGTTACAATTGCACATAATTCACATAGCAATTTAAAATTAAACTCAGGTATAATGCCACTAAAAAATCTACAAAAAAAAGGGATAAATATAACATTAGGAAGTGATGGTTCAGCCTCAAATAATCATATCTCAATGTTATTAGAGATGGATTTAGCAGCAAAACTGGGCTACTATAAATCTGGAGAGCCAATTCATCCAAAAGAGATCTATTTCATGGCAACTAAAAATGCACAAAAGGCTTTAAAAAAACAGATTGGAGTTATAAAAGAGGGTGCTTTAGCTGATTTAGTTTTTATAAATAAAAATCACTACTCAATGATACCAAATATAGATCCAATATCACATATTGTGTTCTCAAATCCAGAGGAGGCAATAGAGCATGTTATGATTAATGGGGATTGGGTTATGAGAAATAGAAAGTTAACAAAAATAGATGAAGAGATTTTTTATAAAGAGATACAGAATTATATTAAAACCCTTCATCTTGAAGAGTTTTATGTTAAAGAGATATAAAAATTAACTCTATTCAAAGTATTGGAGATTTAAAATATGCTTAAAACAATTGCAGGAATGAAAGATATACTACCTTCAGAGATTTCTCAGTGGCATTATGTTGAAAAAATCTGTATGGAGGTTTTTAAAAATTTTAATTATAAAGAGATAAGAACACCTATTTTAGAGATGACAGCCCTTTTTAAACGTGGTGTTGGTGAAACAACAGATATTGTTGAGAAGGAGATGTATACATTTGAAGATAGAGATAAAACATCTCTAAGTTTACGTCCTGAAGGAACAGCTCCTGTTGTTAGAGCATATATTCAAAATAAACTTTTTAATGACCAACCTGTTACAAAACTCTACTATATGGGTGAAATGTATCGTCATGAAAGACCTCAAAAAGGTAGATATAGAGCATTTCATCAAATTGGTGCTGAGTATTTTGGTGCAACATCTCCACTTGCAGATGCAGAGATAATCTCTTTAATATCTGAAATATTAAACAGACTTGATATTAAAAGTTATGTTTTCTATATTAATACTATTGGTTGTCAAGAGTGTAGACCAAAATATAAAGAGGCTTTAAAAAACTATTTTTCAAATCATTTTGATAATTTATGTGAACATTGCCAAAAAAGATTAGATACAAATCCATTGAGAGTTCTTGATTGTAAAAATAGTAAATGTAAAGAGATTGCAGAGTCATCACCTATAATTATTGATTATGTTTGTGATACTTGCAAAACTCATCATGAGGAGCTTATAAAACTTGTTGATTTTATAAAAATCCCATACAAAATAGATTATAGAATTGTTAGAGGATTAGACTATTATGTGAGAACAACTTTTGAGGTTAAAGAGGAGGGAGGTATTCTTGGTGCTCAAAACACAATTCTTGGTGGAGGAAGATATAATGGTCTTGTTTCTCAACTTGATGGGCCAGAAACAGAGGCAATAGGTTTTGCTATTGGTGTTGAAAGATTACTATATCTACTTGAAAATATTAGTAATAGTGAATATATTGACTATGTTGTTATTCCTCTTGGGAAAGAGCAGATTGATATGGCATTTAAAATTGCTACATCTTTAAGAATAAAGGGATTCTCAGTTGATATAGATCCTCGTAGTGGTTCATTAAAAAGTCAAATGAGATGGGCAAATAAATTAGGAGCAAAATCTGTTATATTAATTGGAGAGAATGAGTTAAAAAACAGCTCATATATTGAGAAAAATATGGAGACATCTGAACAAAAAGTTTGCTCTATTAATGATGTTTTAAATTAATATTTTTTAAAATTTAATTTTTTTGTTTTAACAAAAAATATAAGAATGTTTTGTTTTTTATTGTCATAATTTACAAAGAAAATGGAATCTCAAATGGATAAAAATAATATCACTTTTTTTAAAATAGGAAACTATACAAATCACAATTTAGTCTCTTTTATAAAAAAGAATAAAAACACAGACTTTACAAAAATGATTGATTTAATATCTGAAGAGTATGAATTTTCTGAAGTTATTCCAACTCTTTTAAATATGATAACAGATGATATCACCCAAAAAGAGATAATTTTTTATTTAGATTTATTAAACTATTTTTTCTCATTTCCTATTGGAGATATGAGATATTTCTATCTAAAAATGATGGAGGATAAACTTTTAAATAAACTAAAAGTTCTTGAGAAGGGTGATTATAGAAGTATTATTTATCAATTTATGATTGATTACTCACCCCTTTATAATTTTAAAATATCAACATTAAAAACAATGTTTCCTCTTGATCAAGTTATGCTTCTAAAAAAAATTGTTGAGATTGCAACAAAAAAATCATATTTAAGATTTTTTTTAGCGTATGAGCTGCTTATTTTTTTTAGTAAAAATGAGATTAATAATTTATGGCTCACAATAAAATCTCTCCAACCTAAAGAGACAATGTTTATATCATATCTGTTTCATACATTTTTAACAGATAAATATAAAAAAGAGCTTTATAAAATCATATCAAAAATGGGAGAATCTGAAATAAAATCATTTTTTCCATATTTAAAAACACTATATCCATCAAAAGAGTTATACTATCGAAACCTTTTTCCAAACACTCAATTTGATAAAATTCAGGCTCAACAAAGGGTTAGAAATGGTTTCTTAAATAGAACTGAGCTATATTTCTCTGCAAAAAATGATACAATTCTTCTTGTTTCAGACTTTTTTGAATACACAAGATATACATCTATTTTTGAGTTTGATACAGATTTTAAATTAATTAATTCTCAAATGTTTCGTCAACCATCTCTATTCTCAAGAGAGGATTATATAAAACATTTAAAATCTTCACATCCATTCTCAATTGAGATTGGATTTGATCATGCATTAACTATTTTAAAGGGTTTTTTTTATGATATCTCAGTAGAGGATTTACCATACACATTCATTTTAATTCACCATTTCTTTTTTAAAGGTAATTTTAAAGGTGAAAAATATATCAACCATAACATTCAACCACTTTTACTAGAGACATCAAACTCTAAAAATATTCTCTATTCATATATAAACAAAAACAGTTTTCATTTCTTCTTTGATTTTGATAACTTTTTTGATGAACAGGTTTATGAGATGAGTAAAACTCAACAATCTCTCTATCTTAAATCACCAATATTTAAAGAGAAACTTAATAACTATATTATTTCAGAGAAAGAGAGAATTCTAAAAAAACTAAATTTTGCAATTGAGTTATCAATAATAAAAGCTGGTGCACCAGAAACACCTCATTTTCTAAAACAGCTCTATGATACAATAAATAGTGAAACATTAGATTACACTAATAAACTTCAATATTTAGAGCCTTTTTTCAAAAGCTACCTATCATTCAATAGTAAAAAAACAGCCTAATGAATAGAAAAGAGAAACTATTTTTAAATCAAATTAAAGATTTTTATGAAAATAGTAACAACTATTTAGAAAATAAAAGTTCAGATTTTTTATTTTTAGATAGCTTTAAAAAAAAATACTATTTTTTAGAAACAGTTAAAAGAGCACTTTTTTTAAAATTTTTACAACAAAAAATATCTAAAAAATTTAAATTTCCACTGATTTCAGAGAAATATTTTTCAGAAATGGCAGTTATAAACAGTCAAAACTATCATAAAGATATTTTTAATAGATTACTATTTGATGTTTTACCTGTAAAAACAGAGTTAAGAGTAAAAGAGGTTCGAACAGCACATTTTGCATTAACACCTTTTATTAGTGAGGATTTTTTTCATAAAAATGATATAGATATTATGTTAGAAAATAGTGATATATATATTGATAATAGTTGGTTTTTAAAACTTTTCTCAATTTTTAATCAATTTGAGTTCTCAATAGATGAGTTTATTGATGATAAAAATATAATCACTCCACAAACTCTTGCATTAATGTTGGAGTATATCTCTGAAGATTCTACAAAAAAAGGTAAAGGCTCTTTTTATACACCACAAGATATGGTAACATTTATACTTCAAGAGAGTTATCCACTTTTAAAAAATCTGAAAAAAGTGAGAGTTTTAGAGCCATCTATTGGTGCTGGAGCCTTTTTAATTCCATTAATAAAATTTTTAAAAGATAATCTGGTTTTAAATAGTTTTTCAGAGATAAAAGATTTTATTTATAATAATTTAACACTTATTGATATTGATTCAGATGCAATATCTATTGCAAAAATGAGACTTGCATTAACTCTCATCAATTATCAAGAGATAATAGATCATGAACATAATAGAGGAGTTGAGACTCTTTCAAAATTCAGTTTTTTTTATGAGAAAAATATTTTTGACATAAAAAATCAGAGTGAATTTAACGATTTTTTTAAAGAAAAATTCGATTTTGTGATAGGAAATCCACCATATATTGGTGAAAAAGGGAACAAAGAGATTTTTCAAAAGGCTAAAGAGGGCTATTTTGGAAAATATTATCAAAGTAAAATGGATTTTTACTACTTCTTTTTTTTCTATGCTATTGATGTTTTAAATAGTGATGGTGTTTTATCATTTATAACAACAAACTATTTTTTAACAGCAACCAGTGGAAAAAATTTAAGAAAAACACTCTCTGAAAAAGTCTCTATTGAAAAAATGTTTGATTTTCAAGAGGTAAGAGTTTTTAAACTGGCAATTGGTCAACACAATTTAATATCTATTTTAAAAAAATCATATAATCCAGACTCTTTAGCAACATTTATACGATATGAGCAGAGTGGTTCAGAACCAGTTTCAAAAATAACAAACTCCAATAAAAATATATCTAAAAAAAGATATAAAATAGATAAAATTGTTTCTCAAGTGAAGCAAAAAGAGCTATATTTTGGAGAAAATTACTATATTTTTCCAAAAAATATAGAGGAGAACTCATTAATAAAAAAAATGGAGCATTTTCCAACTCTATCAAGTTTTGCTAGTGTGAATCAGGGGATTGTTTCAGGTTGTGATAGTGCATTTATTTTTGATTCAGAAAAAATAGAGTTTAAAAATGAGAAATCGTCAGATTTTATAAAAAGATTTTATAAAAACTCAGATATATATAAATATACTGTAAATGAAAATACAACAAAAAGGGTTCTTTATATAAATAAAGCAATCGATTTAGATAGATATAGTGAGATAAAGGAGCATTTTTTAAAATATGAGTCTATATTAAAGGCAAGAATAAAAAGATATGATGAGAACTATATCTGGTATAAAATTCATCGTCCAAGAGATAAAAAAATATTTGAGAATCTAAAAATTGTTGCCCCACAACGCTCAATAGAGAATAGATTTGCACTATCGGAGAGCGATTTTTTTGGAAGTGCAGATATATACTATATAACTTTAAAAAATAGTGTTCCATTTTCAATATATTATCTTTTAGCTCTTTTAAACTCAAAACCATACTATGAGTGGCTTTATCATAGAGGGAAAAGGAAGGGAAAAATTTTAGAGTTATACTCGATTCCACTACTTCAAATCCCAATATATATTCCAACAGAGTCTGAGGATGAAAAAATATCTAAAATTGTCAAAGATATTATTGAAAATCAGAAATATATTCTTAACAGCTCAACAGATAAAAAAGATTTAATACTAAAAAAGATAATTGAGCTTCAAAATAGAATAGATCAAGAGATTATTAATTTTATAAATAAATAGTTAGAGTTATATCTATCCAGATTTA
>JAFGXH010000276.1 GCA_016936735.1 bacterium | reverse complement strand
TGCCTCTTTTGTGATTCCAAAATTTGCCAATCCCTCTGAAATCTGCTGGTTTGATACTGCATTGGATGTGCTTATATCAAGCTTTAACAAGAATAGATGAATATCATTTTTCATAATCTCCTCCACAAAAACATTAATAACAAGTTAGTATCTATTAGACAACTTTTAGCTGCATTTTATTCTATTGTGAAGTTAATTTTTTTTCTAATTCAATTTTTCTTTTGTAATAAATTTGTAATACTTTTTTATCTCTTTCTAACAAATCATAAAAAAAATCTTCATTATTACAAAGTTCATCAAAACCAATCAAGTTTTTATAAGATAAATAATCATTAGATGTATTAATTTTTATAAACCAATCAATTGGCAATTCATTATTTGTTATTTCAAAGATTTGATTTGGAAACCAACTAGGAAAACCATTTTCATCTATTAAATAATATAACTCATTTGTATCCTTAAAAGTTAGAATTCCCATTACTAAATATTCTTTATATAATTCAAGACCATAATTAAAATTATTAGGAATATCAATTAAATCCTGCATTTTTACTTTCGCATTCAAACAAGATAAACCATCAACTCCTCTACCATTTTTTAACTCAAAACTACTACACTAATAATAACATCTCAATTTAATTTTTTAATTGCTTTTAGAGTTTTTTGTTTTTTAGTTTTATTGTTTTGTTTCAAAACTAAGTCAATAACATTTTTAAAATCCTTGCAAAAGTAACAGCTCCTATAATTGCTGGAATTAATAGTATAAAAATGATGTATTTATCCTTACGAATATCATAATTATAAAATTTTTTAACTAAAAAAATTATAATCATTAAACCAATAAAACCTCCTGCCCCATTAGGATTTTCTAAATTTTTTATAATAAGCTCTTTTGTAATATCCATATAAAAATTTTCTATGAGTATAGAAAACAAAAGAGATGTAATACTCATAAAAAAGCCAATAGCAAATCCATACAAAATTTTAATCATTTTACGTAGGCTCCTAATATTTAAAATGGAAAATACAATTGTTGTCTATGTTCTATACTTTAAATAATTATATAGGATTGTTTATATTTTCCAAAAAATCAATTATGATTTTTCTTGAATTAGATTCATTAGTATCATTTAATACATCAAATAGTAGATTTTTCTCATCTGTTTTTATTCCTATCATCCACTTTGTAAATAATCTATTTTTATCTAATGAAAACTCTTGTAGAACATCTAGGGCTTTTATATAGTTTTTATTCATTAAATAACATATAAAAAGTAATGTTTCAGGAAAAGGATAGAAGAAATCTTTTGAATTTAAAAATATTCTTGCAATAAATGAAAGTTTTTTCTGTTTAATAATAGCAATAATATCAATCAATTTATCTATTTGATCATAATTTGAGTTTAAAAACATTTGATTTTGAATATTTTCTAATCTTTTTTGAATTGGGATTTGAAACATCATCTCAATTGGAATCAATAGAAAAAAAAGAGAAAATGAAAAATAACCCAAAAGAGTAGCATTTGAATCAATATTGATAAATTTTATTATAAAATGAGTACCAATAATAACAATTTGGATTCCTATTATTATTTTTAACATAGTAGATTTTTTCATTTTAACCTATATTTATATAAGTTTAGCAATCATTTTTTCTCAACAATAAAACCTTTGCTATTATACTCATCATTTTTTTTATAAATCAACATGATTTTTTTATTGTTTTCATCTGCTTTCTCTTTTATTTTTGGTGTAGATTTTTCGAGTAACAATAAAATCGTAATTCATAGCAATATTTTTTCTTTTTCTCACCCCATCGCCACGTAGTGGAGAGGGGGTAATTTACGAAGTAAATGGGGGAGAGGGAGATTGGATATAAAAAAACGAAGCAACAAAGCCTTTTTATAAAGTAAAAAAATCTTTTTGTAATAAAAATCTGCCAACACTACATGATTCAAATCATTTTTGTTATTATTAAAAGAAAAAATACAAAGATTGATTATATTTTTGTTTTAAAAACACTCTTTTATTCTATTATGAAGTTAACTTTTCTGTTTATTTTCATCTGTTTTATATTTTTTAATGTTGAAGGGAGGGATAGAGGGAAAAAGAAAATATAGTTAATACTATAGAAGTGGAGCTATAACAAGAGCAACAACACTCATAAGTTTTACAAGGATGTTGAGAGCAGGCCCAGCAGTATCTTTGAATGGGTCTCCAACAGTATCTCCAACAACAGCTGCTTTATGAGCCTCAGTACCCTTTTCACCACTCTGCTCTAATGATTTCTTAGCATTATCCCAAGCACCACCAGAGTTTGACATAAAGATAGCAAATAAAACACCACTAACAGTAACACCTGCAAGAAGACCACCAAGAGCATTTTTATCATAAAATCCAACCAGAATTGGTATAACAATCGCTAATAAACCAGGAAGAATCATCTCCTTAATAGCAGCCTCTGTTGATATCTCAACACATTTACCATACTCAGCTTTACCATCTGCCTTATGAAATATCTCTAAATCCTCTTTACTCATCTTCTCAATGTCTGAATCATTTCTACGCATTACCTCAAGGGCAGCCTTTAACTCAGGAATCTCATTGAACTGCCTTCTAACCTCTCTAATCATACTCATAGCAGCACGCCCAACAGCCTTCATTGCAAGGGATGAGAAGAGATAAGGAATCATTGCACCTATAAGAAGACCAGCCATAACAATAGGATTAGAGATATCAATTGCATCAATTTTAGCCTGCTGCATATATGCTGTGAATAGTGCTAATGCTGTTAATGCAGCAGAACCAATTGCAAAACCTTTACCAATTGCTGCTGTTGTATTACCAACTGCATCAAGCTTATCTGTTCTCTCTCTTACAGCATGAGGAAGCTCAGACATCTCTGCAATACCACCTGCATTATCTGCAATAGGACCATAAGCATCAACAGCTAACTGGATACCTGTTGTAGATAACATCCCAAGTGCTGCTATAGCAATCCCATAAAGACCAGCAACCATATATGAGCCAACAATACCTGCTGCAATAAAGATTACAGGAATTGTTGTTGATTGCATACCAACACCTAATCCAGAGATGATGTTAGTTGCTGAACCTGTTCTTGATTGTTCAACAATTGAGTTAACTGGCTTTCTTGCAACAGCACAATAGTACTCTGTTGATATTCCAATAAGTGTACCAATTATAAGACCTAATACAGTTGCAATAAAAATACCCACTGATGCAGATAGATTAGGTATTTGAGCACCAAGATAGTATGATGCCATATTATATGGTATAAAGTGACGAATTATAAAAAATGATGCAATAAGCATCAATCCAGCTGCACCAAATGTTCCAATATTAAGGGCAACTTGTGGATTTTTCCCCTCTTGTGTTTTAACAAAAAAGGTACCAAGAATAGATGCAATAATACCAGCAGATGCAAGAAGCATTGGAAGATATACTGCATTTAAACTATTAAAACCAAATGCACCTAATTTACTCATAATAACAGGAGAAACACCAAGAACCATAGAGCCAATAATTGCACCAACATAGGATTCAAAAAGGTCTGCACCCATACCAGCAACATCACCAACATTATCACCAACATTGTCTGCAATAGTTGCAGGATTTAATGGATGATCCTCTGGAATACCTGCTTCAACTTTTCCAACCAAATCGGCTCCAACATCAGCAGCCTTTGTATATATACCACCACCAACACGTGCAAAAAGAGCAATCGATGATGCTCCTAAAGAGAAGCCTGTTAAAACATTAAGTATCTGAATTATGTTTCCTGAAAACAGTTTTGTATAAAGAATAAATAGTAAGCCTAATCCTAAAAGGGCAAGACCTACAACACTCATTCCCATAACAGCACCACCACTAAAGGCAATCTTTAATGCACTTGCAATACCTGTTTTTGCTGCTTGAGTTGTTCTAACATTTGCCTTAGTTGCAACTTTCATTCCAACAAAACCAGCAAACGCAGATGCAAAAGCACCTATAACAAATGATAGTGCTATTAGGTATGAAGTATTCTCTTTACCATAATTAAAATATCCTAAGAATATTGCAACAAAAAGCACAAAGAAAAGTAAATATTTATACTCTCTCATAAGAAATGCCATAGCACCCTCAGAGATATTGCTTGCAATCTTTTTCATTCTCTCATCACCAGCATCTGCTTTGGATATTATTTTAGTTTTAATAAAGGCAAAAAGAAGTGCCAATAATCCAACAACAGGTGCAATGAATAGTAATTTACTCATTATTACCTCCTACTTATATTGTTTAATTGCTGCTGTTATACCATTTTCTATATAAAACTCAATAGAGTCTACCATTTTAGAGATCAAATCAGGTAACTCTACCCTCTCACTATCTGAAAAATTTGACAAAACATAATCAGATACATCCATTGCTCCAATTGGTCTACCAATACCAAATCTAACTCGATTAAATAATGGCGAGCCACCAACTGCTCCAATAGATTTCAGACCATTATGACCAGCATATCCCCCACCCTCTTTATATTTTATTTTTCCAAAAGAGATATCTAATTCATCATGAATAACTAAAATATCTTGAAAAGAGATTTTAAAGAACTGCATTGCAGGAATAACAGACTCTCCACTTAGATTCATAAATGTTTGTGGTTTTAATAAAATAATATCCTCATTTTTAAAAGAGGCTTTTGTGTATAATCCCTTAAATTTCTGTTGAGATATAGATTCACCCCAATGCTTAGCAAGAGAATCAATTGTTATAAAGCCAATATTGTGACGTGTTGACAAATACTTACTTCCAGGATTTCCTAATCCTACAATTAACTTCATAATTTTCACCATTCAACGAACCCTATAGTATCAAAAAAAAGAGAAATTAGCAAGAATAAATTAATATTATTAATAATAGTAAGGAAACTAATATAAATAAAACTAATATCAATTAGAGCTTAATGTATAGATTATCCCTATTTTAAAAGCAGTTAATGAATTATAAAATAAACTTATACAATGAGAATAAAAAAATCTTTAAAAAATATCACTATAACTATAATTTTTCT
>JAFGXH010000032.1 GCA_016936735.1 bacterium | reverse complement strand
CTAAAGATAGGGAGAGATTATAAAATATTTACTAGTAATTTAAATTGATAAGTAATATCATTTTGATAGATATAATAAAAAAGAGCTATCAATAAATAAATTGCAACATTTGACCAAAAAGAGGGAGCAAACCATTTAAAAGCTGTTCCAAAAGATTTTTTATGCCTAATTTTTAACCCTTTAACGTGAACAAAAGCATAAAGTTCATCTAAAATTAGATGTATTAAAAATCCCACAAAAAATGATATAGATATCCAAATTGAGTTTTTTATTTGTGGAATTATAAAAAATAGTGAACTTTGAACTATTCCCATTGGAATAGTATGAAAAGCCCCTCTATGAATAGTAAATTTTGTAAATAATGGCTGAAAAACAAATTGAAACAGCAAAAATATAGCTGTTGGAATAGCTAATAGGTATAGTCCATTAATTTTTTTCTCAATTGAGTAAAAAAGAGAGTAGGTTATAAGAATAACTAAAAATGTTCCAAAAATATATCTCCTACTTTTACTGTTTGGACTATCAACATCTGGAGCAATACTTCCCAAAATAAGAGAACCTAATGCAAGTGTTGATGTTGCTAGCTCAAATTTTCCAAAAGAGAGACCAAAAATAACCCCTCCAGCAATAACTCCAGCACCTATATGAACTCTAAAACCTGCCATAAAAACCTTTATTTTATTTATATAAAATTTATAAAAATAGAAGATACTTAAAATCTCTTGTATAACCTATTTATTATGTAAAAAATTTTTTCTTAAAGTTCTAAAAAAAATAGAAAAAAAAGTTTTTTAACTTATTTAAGTTATGCAAGATTTCTAATATAAAACTCTTAAATATCAAATGTAATATTTTCAGAATCAGATTTTTTTATATCTTTTAGTTTTAGTTGTAAAAATGTTTTATTATTCCACTCATTAATACCAAGATAAAAAAGTGCATCAATCTGGTCTAATCCCTCATCTAAAAGATATCCTAAATTAAAACCTACCCCTTTAAAATCAAGACTATTTTTAGATATTTTTACATTAACAAGATGAACACCTGTTTTATCTTTTTGTGCCTGAAGTAGAGTAGAGTCAATAATAGAAAAAAGAGGTTCTGGATTTCCCTCTCCAAATGGAGCAAATTGTTTCAACTCATTAAATGTTTTAATATTAATATCTTTTTCATCCAAAATAGTGTCTAGTTTTATCTCTTGAACCAACTTTTCTGGTTCAGTAAAAAATAGTCTAGCTCTTAAAAGCATTTTATCTTTAAATGTCTCAAAATTCTCTATTTTTAAACTCATTCCAGCAGCATATTTATGACCACCATAATTCTCAAATAGATATGAGATAGCTGATAAATTCTCAAATAGATGAAAATCATTGATAGATCTTGCACTTCCTCTTGCAATCCCATCTTTTATTGCAAATAGAAAAACTGGCCTATGAAAACGCTCTATTAATTTTGATGCAACTATTCCAATAACACCATGATGCCATTTATCATTTGCCATAATAATTGCAGTTGGAAGCTCATCCTCTCCCTCTATTTCTGAAACGATCTCCTCAAAAATCTCTCTCTCTATTTTTTGCCTTTTGATATTCTCTTCATGAAGCTCAACTGCTATTTTTTTTGATAGTTCAGACTCTGTTGTTGTTAATAAATCAACAACTTTTGTTGCATCACCAAGCCTTCCTGCAGCATTTATCCAAGGGGCAATTTTAAATGCAATCTGTTCAGATGTATATGGAGGTTTTAGTTCTGCTTCATCAAGCATTGCTCTTAATCCAGAGTGAATAGTATGATTCATCTGTTCTAATCCATAATATACAAACACTCTATTCTCATTCAAAAGAGGAACAATGTCTGCAATAGTTCCAATGGCTGTTATATCAAGATAGTGTTTAAGATTTGGCTCTTTTATATTTTTAAAAAATCCAATCTCTCTTAATTTTTTTCTTAATCCCATTAAAAAATTGAATGTTACTCCAACTGCTGCCATAAACTGTGTTGAAAATCTGTTCTCTTTAAGATATGGATTAATAAGTATTGCATTTGGAGTTTCATCAGGGATTTGATGATGATCTATTACAATAACATCGATTCCAAACTCTTTTGCATAGGCAATTTCAGAGATATTTGATGTTCCACAATCAAGAGTGATAAGAAGTTTTCCATTTTTACTATGAATAAAATCAATTGCCTCTCTATTTAAACCATAGCCATGTGTATGCCTATCTGATAGAATATATTGATTATTAACTTTTATCTCATTTAAAAATAGTGTTAAAATAGAAAGAGATGTTGTTCCATCAACATCATAATCTCCAAAAGAGTATATATTTTCACTATTTTTAATTGCCTGAATAACTCGATTAACACCTTTCTCCATATTGGGTAATAAAAAAGGGTCATCAAGAGATGATAGTGATGGATTTAAAAAATTAAAAGCATCCAGCTCACTCTTTATTCCTCTATTTACAAGAATTGATGCTCCTGTTTTTGATATGTTAAGCTTTTTACTTAACTCCTCTATATCTTTATTATTTAAACTATTACATCGCCAAATAGTCTCTTTTTTTAACTGTTTTATAATCATTTTATACCCATTTTTAACTATTTTTTGTAAAGACAAACCATGGAATGATTTCTTAATTCTATATTTACCACAAACTAAACCCACTCTAAAAATAGTATAACAAAAATTATTTTAAAAATCATTATAAATTTAATCTAAAGATATTTTTTAAAAAATCGATATGATAGTATAGATACTATAGGATTATCTGTTTTTTATTTTTTAATAAAAAATGGAGTTTAATACAATAGTTATTTATAAATTTAAATAGAGGATGTTTATAGTTATAAAAAATTGAAATTATTTTTAAATGTGGAGTTGCAAAATGGATGATCAATCAATTTTACTTGAAACGGGGACCAATGAGTTGAGTATTATGGAGCTATATATTGGTGGTCAAAGTTTTGGCATCAATACTCTTAAAATCAGAGAGGTTTTAACTTATGATTCAGAAAAGCTAACTCATACTCCTGATAGTACAGAGTCTCTTATTGGAATGTACTATTATAGAGGAAAAGCTATTCCTGTGATTGATATGGCAATTGAGTTAAAAAAAATGGCAAAAAGAGGTGATTCGAGGGTAATTCTTGTTGTTGCAGAGTTTAATCAGATATTAATTGGATTTATTTTTGATGAGGTAAATAGAATATATCGATTATCTTGGAAAGAGATTAAGCAACCTCCTAAATTGATAGAGGTCTATAAAACAAAAATAACAGGAATAGCAAGCATTAATAAAAATGAGGTCTTAATTTTAGATCTAGAGAGTATTGTTGCCAATATTTTTCCAAAAACTGCATTAACTGCAGATGGAATTATAACTCAAGATATTCAAAGAGCAAAAAGAGCTAAAAAGAATTTAATGATTGTTGAGGATTCTGCTTTAATTAGGAAAACTATACTTGATATATTGATTAAATCTGGATATAGAAATATTCTATCTTTTAATAATGGTGAAGATGCTTATCAGCAGATATATGCTTGGCTTAAAGAGGGTAATGAGTCAATAAAAAAACATGTTGAACTTATCATTTCTGATATTGAGATGCCTCAAATGGATGGATTAACACTATCAAGAATTGTTAAAAAAGATATGAATTTACCAATAACATTAATAATATTCTCATCATTAATAAATGAACAAATTGCTGTAAAATGTCGTGAAGTTGGAGCAGATAGCTATATTAGTAAGCCTCAAATGGGAGAACTTGTAGCTCTTGTTGATAAATATCTTTTAGAGAATGAAGATTAATATTTATTAACTCCATAGATCTCAAAAATTAATAAAATATTTTTAATAGAGATAAACTCTATTTATTAACTGATAATATTGACAGTTGTATTAATTTTAGAATAAAATATCTATTCTAAAACAGTTTATAACTCAAAATATTTTGAGTTATTTGTTAATTTTAAATTAAAAATCAAACAGATTTTATAAGGGTGGAGATATGAAATTTATCATTTCAGAGGAAACACTAAACTATTTAGAGACTCATCAAAAAAATCCAAATCAAAAGCCTAAAAGTGCAATTAAAGATGAAACTCTTCAAAAAGAGATTCTAAAACAGATTCGAGAGATGGAGAGTAGTGTAAAACATATTCAAGATAGGTCTGAAAAAGCTATTCTTTATTATGAAATAGGTCTAATCTGGAAAGATAAAATAGGTGATATTCGAAATGCAATGATAAATTTTCAACGCTCATATGAATCTGATGATCATTTTTTACCAAATTTGAAAATTGTTAGAGAGATTTTTACTCAAAAAGAGAACTGGGATTTTGTTTTAAATATTATTGATACAGAGGTCTCTTTTATTAAGGACAGAAGTGAAAAAATATATCTTTTAACTCTTAAAGCGGAGATACTCTCCATTCATAAAGATAACTCATCTGAAGCAGAGGAGATATTAATACAACTTTATAAAGAGAATCCTGAATCATTTTTTCTTGTTAGAAAGCTAAAAACCTTCTATTTTAATAGAAAAAATTATACAAAGTATGCTCAAATTGCAGAGGAGCATCTAAAAAATCCAACAATGACTCTTGTACAAAAAGAGTTTATACTCACAGATTTAATTATTATGAGTTACCAGAAAAAAATCCAAAGTGGAATAAAATTAACTCAATATATAAAGAGTCTAATGGAGATTCCAAATAGAACCCCATACTCTTTTAGAGATATTGATTGGAGAGTTATTGCAGAGAATTTGGAACAGGTTATATCTAACTCAGAAAATATAAATCCAGATGACATATATATTTTGTTTAGGGTTTATGGAGATTATCTTCAAGATTTTGCAAAAGCAAATAGAATTTTAGTAAATAATTATCAATATATTGGGGAAAATCTTTTACTTTTAGATCAATTTGAAAAATACTACTCTGATAATTTTAATTGGGAAAAATTAATTGAGATAAAAAAAAGAAAAGTATCTATGATGACAAAAAAAGAGGACCAAGCTGATTACTCTTATGAGATAGGTGTTATCTATTTAGATAAACTTTTAAAACCAGATAAAGCAAAAGAGTTTTTTAATAAGGCATTGGAGTTTAATAAAGAGCACTCCTTATCAATAAAACAGCTTGGAAAAATATATTATCTCTCTGATGATATTCAAAGTTTAATAAAATTTCATCTATTAGAGGCAATGAATACATCAAATGGTAAAATAAAAACAACTCAGTATTTTAAAATTGCTCAAATATATCAAATGAAACTGAGTAATCCTAAAGAGGCTATCTCATACTATCAAAAATCACTTGAGTATGATTCATCCTATCTTCCTTCAATACAAAATCTTTTAAAATTATATGTTCAAGAGGAGGAGTGGGAGTTGTATATTAAACTCTCAATTAGTAGACTTGAACATACAAAAGATGAACACCTTCAATATATAACAAAATTAAAAATAGGACAGCTATATTATGATAAATTAGCAATGAAAGAGAGAGCTCTTGAGTATTTTTTAGATCTATTTAAAAATTACCCCTATAATAACCAGATTTTTGAGTATATAGAGGATATTTTAAAGGAGTTAAATAGAGTTGAAGAGCTTTTAGATTTTTATAAAGAGACCCTTCATTTAATATCAGAAGAGGCTCATTCAATATCTATTTTAAATTCAGTTGCTGATATCTCAATTAGAAAAGGAGCATCTGAAGAGGCAATAGGTGCCTTAAAACAGATTTTAGAGATATCACCAGATTATCTTCCTGCAATTCAAAAACTTGCTCTGATTTTTAGACAGGAAAAGATGTGGGAAAAGCTTATTGAACTGAATATGAATGAGTTTGAGTATACTTCAGAAAAACATCAAAAAATGCAACTAATGACAGAGATTGCAACAATTTATGAAAATGAGATTAAAAATCCTAATAAAGCTATTGAATACTATCAATTAGCACTAGAATATGGAGATAAGAATATAGAGATTTACTCAAAACTGGAAAATTTATATATAAAAGAGTCTCTATTTAATGATTTAATAGAGCTTTATGAAAAAAGAGTTTTTCAATTTGATACTAGAGAGATTCAATCCTCTTATAAAATAAAAATTGCAGAGATATATCTTTACAACATAAAACATGAAGAGTTTGCAATTAGAGCTTTTGAAGAGGCATTAGATTTTAATCCCAAAAATAAAACAGCAATTGTTATGTTAAAATCATACTATTTTAAAAAGGGTGAATATCATAAATGGTTCTCTTTGCTTCAAAAAAGTGAAACCTACTTCTCATCAATTGAGAGAGCTGAGATATATTTTGAGATGGCTCAAATATACTATTTTCATATGGGACAACCTAATGTAGCAGAGGAGTATCTTTTAAAAGCTATATCTTTAAAAAAAGAGTATAGATATTACGATTTTTTGATTAGATTCTACTTTGAAAATGATATGTTCTCAAAGGCATTAAAAATAAAAGAGAGTTATATTGATTTTCTTGATGATAAAGATAAAATCCCTTTTTATGAGTATATCTTATCTTTTACAGAACAGAATCCAAAATATAGCTATATTCCTATAAAAGAGTATGTTGCCCTGTTTAATTTAACTAAAAATGATTACTTTTTTTATAAACTTTTTGATATTTTATATCAAAATGGATTCTGGAGTGATTTAATTAGTTTAATCTATAATAAACTTGATAGAAGTGAGGAGAGTAATGAGATAGTTGATTTAAACTATCAACTTGGAGAGATTTATGAGTACTATTTAAATCAATATCCAGAGGCTCTACATCACTATGAGGAGGTATTAAAGAAAAATTCTAATCACTATCTTTCAATACAGGCTCAAAAAAGAATTTTTCAAAAAACAGGAAATATTCAAAAAATGATTGCTGTTGTTCAAAAAGAGGCTGATATCACTAATATTGATCCAGAGATAAAACTTGAAAATAGCTATAAAAATGCTATCTCACTTATAGAGCAGTTTAAAAAAGAGGATGAAGGAGTCTCTCTTTTAAAATCATTATTAATTGAGAATCCAAATCATGAAAAATCATTTAATAAATTAATGGAGATTTTTATATCTAGAAAAGATTATTACTCTTTTTTAGAGATATTAGATATAAAAATAGAGGCAACCTCTGATATTATTGTTAAAGAGCATCTTCTTCTTAAAAAAAGTGAAATATTGATTCAGACAAAAGAGAATCAGTTTGAGTTAATAAAAACTTTTGAGGATATATTAAAAATAAATCCAGGAAATTTAGATATATATCTTCCATTACTAAATCTCTATTTACAAATGAAAAATTATCAATCATTAATTGATTGTGGGAAAAAATTTGTATCTCAAAAAATAGCAGAAAACTCTCGCCAAAGGGCTCTATATTTTCTTTTTAAAGCATTTTTTTTTACAAGGGATGTACAAAATGCAATATTAACTATTGAGGAGATACAGGATTTTACTATTTTTGCTTTTAATGACTTAAAAGTTGCAATGGAGCTATTTAAATCTCAAAATCAACAACTAAAAACACTATTTTTACTTGAAAAAATGATATATAAAAGCACAGAGGAGCAAAGAGATGATACGATTTTAGAGTGGTATGAAATATCTAAAACTCTTGAATCCTCCTCTGAAACAATATCAAAATTAGCTCAAATATCTGAAATATATCCATCTTTTAAAATTTTTTCACTTTATATAGACTCTCTTATTGATGGAAATAGATTAACAGATGCCCTATATTCAATAGAGAAATCAATATCAAGGTATAGTGATTCTTCTGTAAAGGCTAATCTATTTTTCTATTGTGCAAAAATATATTTTCAGCTAGATGATTTTGATAAATCACTTATATATTCACAAAAATCACTCGAATTTAACTCTGGGTCAAAGTATGTGGTTAATTTAATAAGAGAGATTTATAAAAAATCACCAGAATCTATGAAAAATGTAGATGAGGTATATTTTGAAATTATCAAAAAAAACATAGTTCATCTATATCTTATTGAGGATATATTTGAATTATCTCTTAGCAATCCAATAAAAACATATAGAGTATCTGCTTTAGCCTCTCTTTTAAAAATTAAAAATGAGATGATTTTAAAACATTATCGAAATAGTTACTCAACAGATATTGTTAATTTCGATTTTTATGAAAAAGGAAATTTTGATTATTTTGTATTTGATTCTGATTCATTTGATTTAAGAAAGATTTTTTTCTCTATTCAGGATGGTTACTCAAAAATATTTAGAAAAACTTTATCAGATTATTCTCAATTCAAGCCAGAAAAAATATCTCAAAAGCACTCAATAGAGTTTTTTGAACTATTTAACTCTTTAAAAAGCAATTTTATGCTTGATAATTTAGAGTGTTATATAAAAAATGATGATTCATATAGTATTGATTTTATTTTTCCTGATAATTTAGGAGTATTAGTTCCTGAAACAGTTTTAAAATTAGGAAAAAAAGAGCAACAAACGCTTCTTGTTGAGGCATTTGATTTAATTCACTCTCTTGGATTTTTGCAAAAATACTACTCATTAGAATCAATAACAGATATGTTTAAAGCAATTGTAAATTTTATTGCAGAGGAGACAGTTTTTCCAGAACCAGAGGTTCAGGAATCATTGAAACTTTTAAATAAAGGGGTTTCAAGGAATGTTAAAAAACTTCTGTTTCAATATAAAGCAATCATAATGAAAACCATTTGGAGCTCTATTGATTTTGAAAAATACCTCTATTCATCAAATATAACTGCAGTAAGATTAGCATTGATATATGCAGGGGATATAAATTTTGCATTTAAAGCATTTTCAAAACAGCTTAATGGTGATATTGGTTTTATTGGCTATAATGAGGTTATTGAGGATGCTTTGAGTTCAAATAAAATAAAAGAGCTATTACTCTACTCTTTTGATAAGAATTATCTAACACTATCTCAGATTATGGGTGCAAAAATTATTGAAAAAAAATAATAAAAAAGGGGAATTAATATTCCCCTTTTTTATTACAAATAAATATACTAGATATTAATGATTTAGCATAGCATCAAGTTCATTTAGTTTATCTTTCGTCATTAATTTTAATTTTTTAAGATTTCTTATTTTAAAATGATCCTCAGTTGATAAAACAGGCTTCCTTCTGATCTCCTCAATTTTGAGCTCAAGGCTGAAATGCTCCTCTTTTAGCCGGTCTATCCGGCTTACTAACTCTACTCCGAACTCCTCTTTCATTTTTCCTCCATAAAATGGTCTACAATATATTATTATCTTTAAAATCGATTTTGTCAAGCTAAACAACTCTATTTTAATGTTTCATGTGATGAAAAATCGCGATTTAATGATAACCTATCCAAAACAAATCTATCTTTATTATCCAACTCATTTTTTATCATTTTTACGATTAATAACCCAACAGCAGGACCAAACATATAGCCTTGACCACACATTGCACCTGCATGTATAACATTTGAGAAATTTTTATCAAATCCAATTATAGGACTTCCATCAAGGCTATTAGGATATATACCTCTCCAAACTCTTCTAACTCTTAAAATCGATAATATTGGCATAAGTTTTAGCATTCTTTTTGCAACCATTGGTAAAAATTCAGATGTTGAATCTCTATTCTCTCCAATAATTGGTGGGTCAGGGGTAATACAAAACTCTATTTGCCCCTCATGATTTTGATAAAAATAGTAGTTTGAGGAGCCTTTATCTTTTCTTATATCAACAATCATTGGTTTTAAAAATGTTTTTACTGGTTCTGTAATTCCTGCTTCATGACTATCTGGTACCAATTTTATCTCTGTATTAAATAGATTTGCTATTTCAGAAATTCCAACTCCTGCTGCATTAATTATCCATTTTGATTTGAATATTGATTTTGATGTTGATTTTATATAAAAAATCTCACTAATTTTATCAATAGACTCTATTTTTTCATTGAAAAAATATTTAATCCCTTTTTTTAAACCCTCTAAATATAATGCTTGTGCTGTCATTATTGGAGAGGCACTACCATCATCTGGAGACCATGTTCCACCCAAAAGATTTCTCTCCTCAATTTGAGGAACAATATCTTTTATATCATGTGGTGATATCCAATCTATATTAAGATTATACTGATGTTGAATAATTAAATTTTTTTTCAACATCTCCTCATGATTTGTTTCAAAAACTGGATATAGATAACCACCCTTTTTCCATCCAATTGATGTTTTATAGTTTTTTTCCCAATTTTGAAAAAAATCTAAAGAGTTTTTCCCAAGAATAATTTTAGCTGGTTCTGCATGTGTTGCTCTTATTCCCCCAATCGCAGATTTATTATCTCCCTGTCCTGCAGAGTGATTTTTATCAATAACAGCAACTTTTAAACCATTTTCTACACAAAATAGAGCTGTTGGTAATCCAATAGAACCTGCCCCTATAATCAAAACATCAAATAGAGTCTCCATGTTTTATCTCAAAAAAACTAGAATATTTATATTTTTTATCAAATTAAGTGTCAAGAGAATTTTTTTTGTTTTTTATATGTATTTTTTTACAAAAATTTAAAATAGATTTTTATTTTTTTTTTACATATTTTATTAGTAAAATCTTAATTTTATTTACAAAAAATAGAATATTTATTATAATTAGTAGTTTTATTTATGACATAATTTTTGAGGAGAGGTTTATGTATCAATTAGAAGAGTCCAAAAAACTTTATTTTGAAGGAAAAGAGGTTTTTACAAAAGAAAATGATACACACAAAGCAAAAGAGCTGTTTGAAAAATCCATTCAAGCTTGTGATTATTCACCATATCCACTATATGGTTTATATCGTATCTATGGTTCATTAAAAGATTATGAAAGAGAGGAGCGTTTTGCAAATAAGGCTCTTCAAGCTTCTATAAAATTTGAAGAAAAGTATTCATATGAAGCAGATGCTGAATTTTATAAAAACACAGCCTATCTTCAGGATTACTACTTTAAAAATCATCTAAAGGCACTTGATTATTATGAAAAAGCTCTTGAAAAAGACTCTTATGATTCTGATACATACTACAAAGCTGCCTATATTTATGAGGAGGATTTAAAAGAGTTTTCAAAAGCTGAAAGATATTACATAAAAGCGATTGAGATAGATTCTCATAATTTTCCAGCACTTTTTAACTATGCCTATTTTCTTCAATTTAAACTTAATAAATTCGATGATGCTTTAAATTTTTATTATAAAGCATTAGAAGAAAAAAAAGATGATTATAATACTCTTAATAGAATTGGTTATCTAACAGAAACTTATCTAAAAGATACAGAGAAGGCAATTGAGTACTATGAGGCATCAATAAAATCAAAAGATGATTACTATTTATCATATTATAATGCAGCCTATCTATATCTAAATTTCCTTAATGAGCCAGAGAAAGCAAAAGAGTATCTTCAAAAAAGTATCGATTTGAATCCAAGTTATCACTATGCCTATGAGAATCTTGGATATCTATATGAGAGTGTTTATCATGACTATAACAAATCAGAGGAGTTGTATCTAAAATCAATTAGTCTAGCTCCAACAGATGTTGAAACTATGTATAAATTGGCATATATGTATCAATTTAAAATGAATCTTCTAAAAGATGCAGAGAAGACATATCTAAAAATTCTTGAGATTAATCCAAATCATGTTAGCTCAATTAATAATCTTGGAATTGCTGTTGAGGGGTTATATCAAGATTATGAAAAAGCACTCTCATATTATGAAAAAGCCTATCAAATAGACCCAACATTTGGTAGAGCAGTATATAATATTGGTTATATTCATCAATATAAACTTATTGATAAACCAAATAATATTCAAATTGCAAAAGAGTATTATAAAAAGGCTTTAGCAATAGATCCTAACTCATATTTTGCATATATAGATTTAGGTTTTTTAGCAGAGGTTCATGATAAAGATTATAATAAAGCATTAGATTACTATAAAAGATCTATTGAACTATTACCATCCTATGCTCCAGGTTATTATAATATAGCATTTGTTTTAGAACGCTATTTTGATGATAGAGAGGGGGCATTAGATAATTACGAAAAAGCAATCCTTTATAATCCAAACTATGCAGAGGCATATAATGCAGCAGGATTGATTTATGAAACAATGCTAAGTGATAATGAAAAAGCAATCGATTATTATCAAAAAGCTTATGATTGTAATCCAAATAATCATGTTTACTCATATAATGTTGGATATCTCTCTGAAAGATATCTCAAAGATTATAATAGAGCTGTTGATTATTATGAAAAAGCAATTAGATTAAATCCAAGCTATGTTGATGCCTATAACTCTGCAGGATTTATTTATGAAACCCAATTTAATAATATCAATAAAGCCTCATCATACTATAAAAAAGGGTATGAGTTAGATCCTCGTCATAAAGGGGTTGTATATAACTATGCCTATATTAATCTTTATCAAAAAGATTATGAAAAAGCATTAAAACTTTTTCAGGAGTATATTGCATTAAGAGATGATTATGCCCCTGCTTGGTACTTTTTAGGTTATCTTTATGATTTATATCTTAATGATGCAGATAAAGCAAAAGAGGCATATCTTAAATCGAAAGATTTAAGTCCAGATTATGCAGATCCATACTATAGTTTAGGTCTATTGTATGAGGAGGTTTATATGGATAAAACTGTTGCAAAAGGCTATTTTAGAAAAGCCTATGAACTTGGAAAAAGAACCGCATTTTTAGAGGAGCTTTTTGGTGGAGAGTTATAAAAATAGCTATAAATCTTAAAAACTCAATTTTTTAGAGGTTGTTATGAAAAAAGCGTTGCTTTTAATTGATATTCAAAACGATTTTTTGCCAACAGGTGCTCTTCCTGTTAAAGATGGAGATAAGGTTATAGCAATTGCAAATAGAGAGATGAATAATTTTGACTTTATTATTGCAACTCAAGATTGGCATCCAAAAAATCATGAAAGTTTTGCATCAATGCACACTGGGAAAAATCCAGGAGAGATAATTGATTTATATGGATTAACACAGGTTTTATGGCCAAATCACTGCATACAGAATACAGAGGGTGCCTCATTATCTCCACTTTTAGATCTTGATAAAATAGATATTGTTATTCAAAAAGGAACTGATCCTACTGTTGATAGTTATAGTGGTTTTTTTGATAATGGTAGAAAAAAAGAGACTAAACTAAATTCAATTTTAAAAGAGAATGGAGTTAATGAGATTTTTGTAATGGGATTAGCAACAGATTATTGTGTTAAATTCACAGTTTTAGATGCTCTCTCTCTTGGGTATAAAGTTAATTTAATTCAGGATGGGTGTAGAGGTGTAGAGTTAAATTTAGGTGACATTGAGAATGCCTTAAATGATATGAAAAAAGCTGGTGCAAATCTTATTTAAATATCAAAAACTCTAGAGATAACCTCTTCAACAGCCTCAATTGATAAAAAACCATAATGATTTTTTAAACTTCTCTCTCCATCTAAAAATATCAATGTTGGAGCCCCTTTAACACCATAAAGAATAGCTTTATCATAATTAGAGAATATATTTATATTCTCAATTTGAATTGTTGGATATTTTTCATGAATAATCTCTAGAACATTTTTTTGAATAACACAACTAGAACAGGTTGGAGAGACAAATTGAACTATTTTATACATTTTTAAACCTCTTAAAAAATAGAATTTTAAATCCAATTTTTACAGTAAAAAATGGGATATTTGGGATTATAATTATTTTATATAATATTTCAATAGAAAAATATTAGTAGTACTGATATTTTAGGTAATTACAAAAGAGTAAAAAATGGTTATACTAAAAAATATTTTTTATGAAAAATATCATCATATTAAATCAAAAGGATAACCTTTATGTTTATATATATTTCTTATAATTGAATCTCTATCATCCTCTTTTATCTCTAATAGATCATCAAGAATTTTTGAAATATCCTCTTTTTCTTGTAAAAAAATCCTATTTGTTAATTCAATATACTGAATTGAGTGTTCACTTCCTTTTATTTTAATTGCATCTGATGTTCTACTTAAAACAGAGCTTAAAGAGTATAATTTAGTAATGGTTTGAGATATTTTTTTTAAAAAAAACTGATTTTTTAATATATCTCTCTCTGTTCTTTTTAAAATTACCTCAATAGTAAATGAGAATTTTTGAACTAAATCAATAAAAATATCCTTCTCTTTTTTTAAAATTGGATTAACCCTATCTAAATCATTACCTACAGTTGCTGCAGATATTTTATGAACCAATATATCTGAAAAAATAGATAAAGATTTTAGAGGTTCTGTTAATGCCTTTAAGAAAGAGAGCTCTTTTTTACTATCGATATCTTTATGAAGACCTGAGTAGGCTGTGAATAGGGTTAGTATATCATTAGTTCCTTGAAAAAAATATATCATTCTACTTTCACGAAGAAGTTTTGATAGCTCATGTGTTGCTAAAAATGAGACTCCAGAACATATTTTTGTTGCATTATCAATATGACTAATTAGAGATTCTGAGCCAAATATTTTGCAAACAGCAGCCTCTATTGCATATTCATCTGCTCCTGCATCTATAAAAGCAGCAGTTAGATATAACATGCTCTCTAAAATATAGGTATCTTTAACCATACTACATATTTTCTCTTGAATTAATCCATACTCTGAGATTGTTTGTCCAAACTGTTTTCTTTGAAGAGCATACTCTGTTGATATTTTTGTTATTTTTTTTAAAACTCCAAGAGTTTCTGTTGCAAGCTCTAGTCTTCCAAAATTAAGAATATTTACTGCAATTTGAAAACCATCCCCCTCTTCACCAAGTAGTTGAGATTCAGGAATCTCTATTTCATTAAAATATAGTTCAGAAACACCTAATTCATTTAATCCATTAAGTTTTTCAGCTTTTCCAGATTCTATTCCATCAGCTCTATTTATTAAAAATATCGATAATTCATCTCTATTTTTATCTGCTTTTGGTTTTTTCATTTTTGCTAGAACAATAAAAGAGTCAGCCTCTATTCCTAAAAATATCCAAACTTTTTTTCCTGTTATTCTATATTTTTTTTGTTGAGGAATATACTCTGCATAGGTGTCAATTGAACGAATATCAGAGCCTGCATGAAATTCAGTTAATGCAAAGCCAAGTTTTAAATCTCCTGATGATATTTTAGAAAGATATCTCTTTTTTATGAACTCATTACCATAAAGAAGTATAGGAATAGTTCCCATAACAACCTCAATTCCAACCCTTATAGCATCTGAGAATGAGTTTTTTGCTATCGCCTCTGAGATATGTAGAAAAGAGCTAAATGATACTCCTACTCCTCCATACTCTTGTGGAATTAAGAGTGAAAAAATCCCTAATGATTTAAAAAAATCCCTACTATTACCCTTTTTAGTACTATTGTAAAATCTATTTATTGTGTTTATTGTTGACAGAACAATCTCTTTCTCCTCATTTTTTAATGAAGGATATGGGAAAAGATACTCATCATATATTTTTCCTGAAAAAAGTCCCTTTAAATAACCATTCATTTTAACATTTTTAATCATTTTAATTCCTATTTTTATACAAGAGAGTTAAATTTACTTATATCTCCATATAAATAATATACTATTTTAATATTAAATTAAAATATTTATTGTGATTTAATTGTAAAGTATGATTTTCTATAAATATTCTTTAAAGTAAATGAAAATATAAAATACTAATCTATGACAAAATCACCACTATTCTATCATCAAAAAAAACGACATT
>JAFGXH010000275.1 GCA_016936735.1 bacterium | reverse complement strand
GAACGTTATGTTTATAAAATGTTCAAAGATATTGAGATGGGCTACAAAGTTGAAACATCAACAGAATCTTTTCATGTAAGAGGAGTTGATATTGATTTTTCAAAATTAATTTTTACTGGTGGAGATGATATTATTACTCCTCCTGTTACAAGTGCTCCATCTGGAATTCGTTGGGCTCCTGCCCATAAAAATAACTATACAGTTATGAACAGAACTGCTGCTAATATTGACATGGTTGTTATTCATCAAGCAGAGGGAAGTTATGAGGGCTGTATTGCTTGGTTTCAAAGTGCAAATAATGATCGTAGAACATCTGCACACTACTGTATATCAAGAGAGGGAGAGATTACTCAATTAGTAAAAATTAAAGATAAGGCACATCATGCAGGAAATCTAAATAGTCGTTCAATAGGGATTGAACATGAAGGGCGTTCAACTGCAAACCTTTTTACAGAGGTAGAGTATCAGGCATCAGCAATGCTTGTTAGATGGCTTGCAGAAACATATACAATTCCACTTGATAAAAGTCATATTGTTCGTCATCATGGAAATTGCCCTGGCCCATATTGGAATTGGGATTACTATTGGCAACTTCTTCTTGGTTCAACACATGAAGGAACAGTTCAATTTGTTCAACCTGAAAACAATTCAAGAGTTGGAAATCCTGTAACATTTAAAGCTAATGTAACTGGTGATGTTGTAAAAGTTAAATATTATGCTGATGATCAATATTTTTTAGGAGAATCAACTAATAAAAACAGTCAATTTGAAGTAACATATAACTTTAATGGTGTTAATAGATCTAGAAATGTTTCTGTTAAGGGTTATGATGTTGATGGAAATTTTATAACAGGAGCAGAACATAGAATATCTTTTACTCCAGAGGATGGAGGAGCTGGAACAGTTCAATTTGTTGAACCTATTGATAATGGAACAGCACCAAATCCAACAACACTCAAAGTTAATGTAACTGGTGATGTCACAATTGTAAAATATTTTGCAGATGATCGTTATGTATTAGGTGAATCAGCAGATTCATCAACTCAATTTAAAATTGAGTATAAATTCCATACAACTGGATGGCGTATTCTTCAAGCAAAAGGCTATAACTCTGAAGGGATTGCAATTGGTGAAGCTGTTCATGAAATAAGAGTTAATATACTTGATGAGCCAGCTTGTGTTAATGAGTGTGAGCTTGAAGAAAAAGGTTGTGTAACTATAGACCAAACTGAGCTATCTGCAACCTGTCAAGAGATTAATGGTTGTAGAAGACTTGTTATTGAGTCTATTTGTCCTGCTGAAGATGCATGTGTTGATGGTGTTTGTACTAAAAAAACAACTGGAAATTGTCATCATGATTGTCGTGAAAACTCCTATATGTGTTATGAAAGTGCACGTATGAAATGTGAAGATTTTGATGGTGATGGTTGTTTTGAATGGCATGCAGAGGAACTTTGTGGAGATAGTCAAGAGTGTACATCAAGTGGCTGTCAAGATGTTGTTTGTCGTGATCAATGTACAATGGGAGAGGCTCGTTGTTCTGGAGAGTATGTTCAGGAGTGTGGTCAGTTCAATACAGATTCATGTATGGAATGGGGAAATACAACCGCTTGTGAAGTAGGAAAAACCTGTAAAAATGGAATATGTGTTGATCCATCAGTAACATGTACTAATAAATGTGTTGCTGGAACAGTTAGATGTAGTGGAAATAAAATTGAGGTTTGTAAATTAAACTCAACTTCAGGATGTTATGATTATACACAAGAAAAAATATGTGCAACAGGCCAAGTTTGTGCAAATGGTCGCTGTTTAGGAGATTCAACTGTACCTAATACTGGAGATGTTTCTGATGATAGTTCAGTTGATAATGGTGGTGGAAGTTCTGGTGTTGACAATGGTGGTTTAGATACAGGTCTTGGATTATCATGTTCAAAATCAAATGCAATTGATTTATCAGGAAGATCTAATGGCACACTATCATTACCATTCAATTTTACAGATACAAAAGATACTAAAAATGCAACACTAAGATGTTTTGATAACTATCCTCCAAATGAGTTAAATGAGGGTGGTCCAGAGTATCTTTACGTTTTTACAATTACAGAGGCTGCAAAAGTAACAGCTTGGATTAAAAATCCAGAACCATCTGGAACAGATATTGATCTACATCTTATAAAATCACTTGATAGATCTAATCCAGGATTAATTGAGAGAGGACATTATCGTGTTGAGGCTGTTGTTCAACCAGGCACATACTATTTATCTATGGATACATTTGTTTCTGGTGGAGTTGAACAAAAAGGTAAATATGAGTTAACAGTATCTATTCAACCAACAAATTTCTCTTGTGATAGAGGTAGTGCAACCGATTTATCAGGAACAATGAATGGAACAATAACACTTCCATTTGATTATACTGATTCAAAAGACACAAGAAATTCAACAATGAAATGTTTTGACAACTATCCTCCAAATGAGTTAAATGAGAGTGGTCCAGAGTATATGTATGTATTTACTCTTTCAGAGCCTGCTCGTTTTACTGCAAAAATTACAGATCCAGAACCATCTGGAACAGATGTTGATTTACAACTTATCACATCAATAAATGCAACAAATCCAGGTTTAATAACAAGAGGAGACCATACAATTACAGCTATGTTACAACCAGGAACATACTATCTTGTTATGGATACATATGTAACAGATTCTGGTGAAATGAAGGGACCTTACTCTTTAACTGTAACTATGAGACCTGTTGTTGCAGCTGATGGACACTATTTTAATGAGTATATTTTAAAAGCTGTTACATATCTAAAAGCAAACTATGGCCTTTTAGGTTATGATATTAACTCAGTCTTAACTCATGATATTCAATATGGCTCATATGGAACAATATCTCAAACAGGTGTTAATCAAAAAACAATGTGTGTTGCAGCTGTTTTAGAGGTTATGTTAACAGCAATGAATATATATAAAGATGAAACTGGTGATACTGCTGTTTTTGACTTCTTACCAAAAAGAAGTTGGGAACGCTTAGGTTCTAATGATATTAAAGCTCATATTTGGGTTAACCATTCACTTGGTTCTTGGGGATCTGCAGATGCTCTTGTTAATTTTGGAATGGGAGAGGCTTTCCGTTTCGAAGATTTAAAACCAGGAAGTATGCTTAATTTAAATAGAACAAGAACAGGTCATGCAGTTATATTCCTCTCTTTTCTTGATTTAAATGGAAATGAGCATGATGTTTATCCAACAGATGGAACTATTATTGTTGGTTTTAAATACTTCTCATCACAAGGTGGTTCTGCAAAAGGTGCAGGTGGATTTGATTATAGATATGCTATTTTTAGCAAATATCAAACATCAACATTTTGTAATGCACATCGTGGAGTTTGTGATTCAACAAATACACCTAAAATGCCAGGAAAAAGAGATACAGGTGTCATCTACAGCACAAATCGTCAGTATCTTAACACAGGTATGATGCTTCATCCAAACTATTGGCAAAAAGTTAGAGCTAACTTTACACCTCAAATTGTTGATGAATCACCAAGTAAAGAGGGATTTAGAGCATTTGATCCTAAAGTATTTGATGGTTTAACTTTTGATGATATTGATTACAAATTAAAATCAGTTGAAGCTAAAACATTAACAAATCAAAAATAGATTTAACAATCTGCTAATTCTTAAAAATCAATAATAGATATTTCTAAAAACAATAAATCTTAATGATATCTCAATTCACTGTTATTATTTTTAATTTTTGTAGATATTGTTAAATTTTTTAGAATTTATACAAATAGGAATCAATTGTGTTGACAAAATAAAATAAAGCATATTATCCTGAAATTTGGATATTGGGAAATAGTATGGAAGTTATAACAAAAGCAAAAAAATTGGAGGAGATGATTCAAAACACCCCTTTTATTTTTTTTAAATGTAGAAATGAACATCCAAGATGGCCTGTTGATTTTATAACAGATAATATATCTCTTTTAGGATATCATCCTGATGAATTTTATAGAGGACTTCTTCTTGATGATCTTATGTTTGAAGAGGATAAAGAGAGAGTTTCTAAAGAGACTATTGAAAATATTCACTCTGGAATTGATAATTTTGTTTTAGAGTATAGATTTTATCCTAAAAGAGGAGAGCCAATTTGGGTTGAACACCATTTTCAAGTTGAAAGGGACTCTTTTGGAGAGGTATCAATGTTTCATGGAGTTCTTCATGATATTAATCCAAGAAAGCAGGCTGAAATATCTTTACAACAAAGTGAATTAAAATATCAATTATTGGTAAATAACTCCTCTGTTGGCATTTTATATATAAAAAATGATGGTTTAATTCTTGATGCAAATCCAACAATGATCTCTATTTTGGGCTTAAAGAGTCTTGAAGAACTAAAAAATATAAATATTTTTGATTCTCAACCTCTTATCCAAAGCGGAATATCAGATGCTTTTAGATTCTCTTTAGAAAAATATCAAACTAGAACATTTGAACATCCCTATGCATCAAAATGGGGTAAACAGATTTTTTTAAACTACACCATAATTCCTATATATTCAAAAGATAATGAGTTTCTAGGTGCTGAAGCAATTGTTGAGGACATAACAAGAAGAAAACTTGCAGAAAATCAGATTCAACAATCAAGAGACTATCTTGATAAAATAATAAATGCTATTCCAGATCCTATTTTTGTTAAAGATAGAGATCATAAATGGGTTCTTCTTAATGATGCTTTTTGCAATTTTATAGGTTATCCTAGAGAGTCTTTATTAGGAAAAGGTGATGAAGATTTCTTTTTACCAGAAGAGGTTGATATTTTTGTTCAAAATGATAATCTGGTTTTTGAAACTGGTAATGAAAATCTTAATGAAGAGAGAATAACTGATTCTCAAAATAATATTCATTATACATTAACAAAAAAAACACTATATATAGATCCACATAATGGAGAAAAACTACTTGTTGGTGTTATTAGAGATATAACTAAAAGAAAAAGAATTGAGGAGGAGTTACTTAAAAATGAGCGATTATTAACAAAAGTTACAGAATCTGCTCATGATGTTATAATATTGATTGATTCAAAAAATAGAATTATATATTCAAATCAAACTATTAATCGTGTTTTTGGATATAATTCTGATGAAATTCTTAATAAAACAGTTTTTGATCTTGTTCCATATTATGATTTCTCAACACTTGATAGTATAGCACCCAAAAGTTATAAATCAGAAGGTAATAAAAAGGGTGGTGTTAAATTTCCTGTTGAAATAACTTGGTCTGCTGTTATATTTGATGAACAACCACACTATTTAGGAATGATAAGAGATAGAACAGAGAAAGTAAAATTAGAACAGATGCTTGAAAAAGAGTTAGAGAAATTAAAAAGACTTCTTGAACTTGATAGTTTTTTATTAAATATAAATGAACTAGATCTTATAATTGATACAGTTCTTGTAACAATTACAGCAGGAAGTGGATTTCGTTTTAATAGAGGATTTATACTCCTTGAAGATGACCCTTCTGGCTTTTTAAAAGGGGTATCTGCAATAGGTCCTGCAGATCCAGGAGAGGCTGGAAGAATCTATCATAATTTAGCATCTCAAAATCTATCTCTTGCTGATTTAATACAAAATCATCATGAAAATAGGGATGTCTATGATCAACGTGTTAAAGATTTAGTCAAAAAAATTTATCTAAATCCAAAAGAGGATAAATTTTTTAATATAATTTTTTCAAAAAAAATAATTATTGAGACTAAAAAAGATAATCTTTATCCCGATAGCTATATTATATCTCTTTTAAATAATGATGATTTGGTATTTATACCACTGATTGTTAATGATGGAGTTATTGGAATTATTATTGTTGATAACTATATCACAAGACGCTCTATACCTGATGAAGATTTAGAACTACTTCAACTTTATGCAAATAGAGTTGCCTCTGCTGTTCAAAAAGCAAAACTTCATAAAGCTTTAAATTTAGAGATAAGTAAAACAAAAGAGGCGAATATCCAAATAACTCAAATAAATAATAGACTTATTCAAACTGAAAAAATGGCTGCGATGGGAGAGATTACATCTGAAATTGCACATGAAATTAGAAATCCACTAGTCTCTATTGGTGGTTTTGCAAGAGCTTTAGCAAGATCTATTGATCCAGAGGATAAAAATCGAGAACTTCTTAATATAATAATTGACGAAAGTCAACGACTTGAAAATATATTAAGTAATGTATTAAGTTATGCACGAGGAAATAGAGTTATTGCAGAACGGCGCTCAATAACAGAGGCAATAAATCAGGCCATAAAACTGCTTGAATATCATAAACAGGAGAAAAATTTAGATCTTATTAGTAATTTTGAGGAACCATTTCTACAAGATTATGACTATGAAAAAATGATACAGGTATTTTTTAATTTAATAAAAAATGCAATGCAAGCATCTGAAAAAGATGGTAAAATTGAGATATCTGTTCAAAAAATACATCAGAGAGCTGTAATTAGAATAAAAGATTATGGTTCTGGAATAAAAACAGAACATCTTGATTCCATATTTAATCCATTTTTTACAACAAAATCACAAGGTATTGGACTTGGTTTAAGTATAGTAAAACAGATTATTAATAATCATGGGGGAGAGATTAATTTTATCACAGAGGAGGGGCAAGGAACAGAGTTTATTACAACAATGGCACTAAATAATAACCTAAATTAAAAAATTTACGAAAAATTCTCTAATTATTCTTAAAAAATTGGTTATTAAATGTATAATGGGGAATAATCTTTTAGGAGGGAGTTATGAAATCTAAAATTTTAATTGCAGATGATGAGAGAAATATCCGTTTACTCTATAGAACAGAGTTTGAACATGAAGGATATGAGGTAGAACTTGCTGAAAATGGAATGGAGTGTTTAAAAAAAATTGAGACATTCAAACCAGATTTAGTTATTTTGGATATTCGTATGCCTGGGATTGATGGTTTAGAGACACTTAATCAAATTTTAGGGAAAAATAATGTTCTTCCTGTTATAATTAACTCTGCATACTCTGCATATAAAGATAATTTTATGAGTTGGTCTGCAGATGCTTATATTGTTAAATCCTCTGATTTAACTGAGTTAAAAGAGAAAGTAAAAGAGTTATTAAGTGAATCTAATTAAATTATTTATTTTTTTATAAAATAGATATTTTTTTTACCATTTAAATTAAAACTCTTTAAAAAGATAGATTTTTTGTGATTTTTAATTTTATTTTTTTTATAAAGGATTAATATGTATGATAAGTATCATGTTGCAAGAAATAGTGTTTTAACACTTTTACTTGCTGGTGGTTCTGGAACAAGACTTTTTCCCTTAACTCAAATAAGGTCAAAACCATCTGTTCCTTTTGCTGGAAGGTATAGAATTATTGATTTTACATTGTCAAACTGTATAAACTCTAATTTGCGTAGAATATATGTTTTTACACAATATAAAAGTCAATCACTAACAGAGCATTTAATGGATGGTTGGAATTTCTTATCAACAGAGCTAGAGGAGTTTATATCTGTTGTTCCTCCACAATTAAGACTCTCAAATAAATGGTATCAGGGAACTGCTGATGCTATTTTCCAAAACCTGAATCTTCTTGATGTAAGAAGACCTGAATATGTATTAATTGTTTCAGCAGACCATATATATCGCATGGATTATATGAGAATGCTATATTATCATATTGAAAAGGGTGCAGATTTAACAATTGCAGCATTAGAGGTTCCAAAAGAGGAGGCAACAGGTTTTGGAGTAATGGGTACAGATGCTAGTGGTGCAATTAGAGAGTTTCAAGAGAAGCCACAAAATCCTAAAACAATACCAGGAAAACCAGATACATCTTTTGCAAGTATGGGAATATATATATTCAAAACAGAGGCTTTAATCAAAGCTGTTGTAAAAGATGCAAAACTTAATACAGATCATGATTTTGGGAAAAATGTTATACCATCAATGCTTGAGGATGGATATAATCTATTTGCCTACTCCTATGTTTCTGATCCAGTTGGAAAAGGGTATTGGAGAGATGTTGGTACTCTTGATAGCTATTTTCAAGCCTCAATGGATGCATTAGATGATGTTTTTCCTTTAGAGAATCCATATTGGCCAATACATACCTATAATAGTTTAGGGGTTCCAACTAAAATTGCCTCAAATAAAAATCCAGATGGTTCAACAAATATTATTTCAGACACACTAATATCTCATAGTTGTAATATAAAAGCTAAAAAACTCTATCGTTCAATACTATCAAGTGGTGTTAAAATTGAGGAGGGAGCTGAGGTTGAAAACTCAATTCTATTTGAGAATGTTGTTGTTGGAAAAGAGGCTCGAATTAGAAACGTTATAATAGATAAAAATGTTGTTATTGAGCCTGGTGTTCAAATTGGATATAATTTAACAGAGGATAGAAAACGATTTGTTGTATCAGAAGATGGTCTTATTGTTATTCCTAAAAATCAGATAATTGGTCATATATAATCATTAACATTTAATAGTAATATTATAAAAAAACAAAAAATAGTTTGATTCTTATTCTATAAATAGATATTAAGAATGGTATTATATTTATTATAAATATAATTTATGATTTTTAATTTTAAAATAGGATGTTGAGTTAAGAAATTTTTTTGTATACTCATTTTGTGGATTATTAAACAGATTATTTCTTTCTCCAGATTCAATAATTTCACCATCTTTAAAAATTAAAATTTCATCACCATATTTATCAGCAAAAGATAAGTCATGTGTTATAAAAATTGGAGTCATATTATTTGTTTGGACTTTCTCTAAAATTAACTCTAAAAAAATTTTCTGAATTTCAGAATCAAAACCTCGAAAAGAGTGAATAAATATGGCAATATTTGGTGAAAGAAGAAGAGTTATAAGTATCATTATTTTTTGGATATCTTGCTCTTTTATTTTAAATGGATATTCAGATAATATTTTTTTAGGCAATCCAATTTTTTCTAGTAATATGTCAAAATTTTTTTTTGATGTTCTAAAAAGATTATGTGCTAATAAAATATCCTCTAACTGTTTTCTAACCTCTGTGTATGGATGAAGTCTCATATCTAAAGAGAGAATAGATATCTCACTTCCAGATATTTTTCTTTTTTCATCCTCAGAAAATTTTAGTAAATCCTCATTCTTATATAAAATTTTTCCAGAAATTTTATATCTATTATCAAAATTAGAGGCTATTATTTTACACAAAATCGATTTTCCACTTCCAATTTCTCCCAATAATATGTATCTTTTCCCCTCAATAAAATTAAAAGAGATATTTTTTAAAAGTTTATTATTATCTTTTTCTACATTTAATGATTCAATTGATAAAATCACCTTTTCCAATATAGAACCCCTATTATTAAATTAATATAAATTATAATTGAGTTAGAAGATAATGAATTTAAAGAGAGTAGTCAATAATTATTGATTTTAATGTTTCAATAAACTCATCTTTTGTTTTTTTTCCCTCAGTAAACTCTTTATACTCTTTGTCAAGTAGTTTATCTATTTTTCTTAAATCCTTTTTAGATATTCTGTTTTGAACATAAATATCTCTAAATTTTACCAAAATATCTTTTTGAGCTTTCTCTTCAGATGATTCATTAAACATAGCAACTAAATCCATAAGAGAACCCATTTTATCACCTTTTTTCTCATGAATTTGATAAATATATTCATAATATTTTATTTTATTTGGAGCTATAGGAAGATATATTTGAGCATATTTCTCTGCTTCTGGGAATCTCTCTTCTGTAATAGCTTTTTCAATTACATCCTCAACAACATCTAAATAGGCAGCATAATCTATTTTTGGCCATTTAAGATTAAGAAAAACAACATCAATATCAAATTTAATATAATTATTTTTATATTCAAGATTATTTATTGATGAGACAAAGAAATTACAGCTACTTTTAAAATCATCTGTTCCTTTAGCTTTTATAGCACCATCTCTAAAATAGTTTTCAATTTCAGTTACAATTGAATCATATATCTGTTTTTCAGGTTGCTCCATAACTTTTATATTAAATTTCATGTTTTGAACATTACCCTTCTGTTTCATTATTTTTAATTTTTCTGGAATATCTGTTTTAAAGAAAACTTTATAAAAGTTAAACTCCGCAATACTCTCCACTTCAGGTAGATTTGAACTATCTGGTATTTTAGTGTCTAGTTGAAGATTTCCAGCAATACTTGATATTTGCATAATGTTTTTTTCAGGATAAAATAGTAGTGTGTAGTATTTAGGTGCCATTTTTTCAGAGCGTTCAACAGCAACATTTCCATTTGATGCAAATGATATCCAATAAAATGGAGCAACTTTTGCTTTTGCTTCAACATTTTTAAAAGGGGACCTTTCATCTTTAAATGCAGAATTTCCACCACAACTAAATAGATAAAAAATTGACAAAATAGGTATTAAGACATAATTTTTCAAAACTT
>JAFGXH010000274.1 GCA_016936735.1 bacterium | reverse complement strand
AATTATAGTTAATAAATAGATATATAATATCTATTATAATTTTTAAAATAATACAATAGTTTCATCTGTTTTTTTAATTTTAAATAAGAAAACTATAAAGCTTGATTATATCAACAGATATTTTTATAATAAAAATACTATTTTAGGATTGCTAATGAAAAACTATAGAGAGAGTTTTAAAAAACTAATTGAAGAGATTAAAAGTAATAAAAAAATAGATCTATTAGAGTTAGAGTTTAATTCTGAAATTGATATAAATAGAGTTTTAGAGTTAAACAATAATCCTAAATTCCCCAATCTACCAAAAGATATATATGAGTTCTACTCAAATATTGGAAATAGTTTAAAAATATATTGGAGTTGTAACATTGTAAAAAATGGTATTAAACCATTTGAAAATGATGAAAGTGATACTGTTTATGGAAAGATAAATATATTACCATTAGAAAACTTTGGAATAAAAAATCCTAAAGTAAACTCAAAAAAATATTATAAAAATTTTGATAAAGATGAGCTTACAGATATTCCACAATTTAGATTAATAGAGGAGTGGAGTGATGTTGTCAATATTGGTTTTATTATAAATAAAAAAACAAACAGAGTAGTTGATGAGTTATATTATCTTGATTCAAACTCTGATGGTTTTGGTTTTCCCTCTATTAATTTTAAAAATTATATTGATGCAATTATAAAATATAAAGGATTTTCTGGTTGGCAACATAGTTTTTTATTTAAGAATCTTGAACGTGAAAACTACTATTTGAAAAATATTTTCAAATAAATCTATGTAACTATTCAATAGTTTTTTTTATTTAAATATTATAGATTTCTGTTGTTTTTCAAGTTTTGTTAATTTTTTATGTTAATAGTGGTAATCTAATTAAGACTATTTCTCTTTTAATTTTAGAGCCATAAGAACTTTTTCTGGAGTGATAGGAAGAGTTTTAATTCTTACTCCAACTGCATTGTAAATAGCATTTGCAATTGCTGCTGGTGGTGTGTCAATACCAATTTCACCAACAGATTTTGCACCATAAGGACCACTTGGATCATAGCTATCTGCAAACTCAACTGTAAGTTTTTTAACATCTTCACGTGTTGGAATTTTATATGTCATAAGATTATTTGTCAACATTCTTCCAGAGGATGTATAAACAACATCTTCATAAACTGCCATACCAATTCCCTGCATTAAACCACCCTCAACTTGGATTTTTGCAAGATTTGGATTTAATGTTGTTCCACAATCAACAACTGCAGCATAATCAAGAATTGTAAAAAATCCAGTCTCTGTATCAACCTCTACCTCTGCAACTCCTACCATAAATGGAGGTGGTGATTGTTCTCCAACATAAGAGTCACTTGCAACTAACTGTTTTTGATCAAGTCCCTCATTATAGTAAAGTCTTGTTGAGAACTCTTTAAGTGTTATTGACTCTTTTTCTGTTGTGAAAACACCATTCTCAAAAGTTACCTCTTCAGGAGTTACTTTAAATTTTTTAGCAACAGTTTCAATAAGAAGTTTCCTCATATTCAAACCTGCTTTTCTTACAGCATTTCCTGTAACATAAGTTGTACTTGAGGCATAAGCACCAGTATCAAATGGTGTTAAATCGGTGTCGGATGAGTATACTACTATATCAGATGCAGAGATTCCAATCGCTTCTGCTGCAACTTGTGCTAAAATTGTATCACTTCCTGTTCCAATATCTGTTGCACCCATCAAAAGATTAAAGAAACCATCATCATTAAGTTTTAATATTGCTGATCCCATATCAATATGTGCAATTCCAGAACCCTGCATTGCAATAGCAAGACCAACTCCTCTTACTTTATTTGGTGCAATCTCTTTGCGAGGATATTTATTTTCCCATCCAATAAGCTCAATAGAACGATCAAGACAGTAATCAAGTTTACAGCTCTCAACATTCATATCAACACCCTCACTTCCTTCACCCATTATTTTAAATATAGGTGATGATTCCCCTTCTGAAATCATATTTTTTTTATGAAGTTCAACTGTAGATATTCCTAATTTTTCCGCTAACTCATCTAATAAAGACTCTAATGCAAAGTTAGCTTGAAGGGCTCCATAACCTCTATATGCACCAGCTGGAGTGTGATTTGTATAGCAAACAACACCATTAAAACGAACTGCCTCAACTTTGTTATAAAGTGGAAGTGTTTTTGAACCAGCAACCATAAGAACAGTAAGAGCATGTTCTCCATAAGCTCCAGTATCGGATAGTACATCCATATCTATTGCTTTGATATATCCCTCTTTATCACTTGCTACTCTTAAGTTAAATCTCATAGCATGACGGCAACAGGTTGACTCAAAAACCTCTTTACGAGTGTAGATCATTTTTGCTGCTTTTCCTGTTTTTAATGTTACCATTGCACAAAATAGTTCTCCATGGAGCATCTGTTTTCCACCAAAACCACCACCAACTCTTGGTTTAAAAACTCTAATTTTTTTAAGTGGCATTGATAATGCACGTCCCATAATTCTTCTTATATGAACAGGGGTTTGTGTTGATGTGATAACATTTAATCTTCCATGAAAATCAACATAAGTAAAACAGTTGTGTGGTTCTAGTGGAACCTGTGCTTGTGCCTGTGTGAAATATGTTCCCTCAACTTTAACTTCCGATTTTGCAATAACATCATCAACATCACCAACATGCATCTCATAGGCTGCTGCAATATTTTTGTTTGCATCAAATCCAATTGGAAACATAGAGAAGGCCTCTTTTTCTGGATGAATAATTGATGAGTGTCCAACTGCTGTTTCTAGATCAAGAACAGCCTCTAAAACCTCATAATCAACTTTGATAAGTTTTAAAGCCTCTTCAACAGCCTCTTCAGTCTCTCCAGCAACAATTGCTACTTCATCACCAACATGACGAACATACTCATTTAGAATATATCTATCATAAGGGGATGGTTCTGGAAATCCCTGACCAGCACGAGTTATAATTGTTTGAGGAACATCTTTCCAAGAGAAAATAGCCTCAATTCCCTCAACTTTTAAAGCCTCTTCATAATTAACATTAAGAACTTTTGCAAATGCATGAGGAGATTTTAATGTTTTAACAATAAGAATATTTGATGGAATCAAATCTTGTGTATATGCAGGTTTTCCTTTAACTAAACCCATACCATCTATTTTAGGAATAGAGCTATTTACCTGTTTTAGATCTTTTTTCATTTAGACTCCTTCAGATATTTATGTATTGCACGTGCTTGACCCACATAACCTGTACATCTACAGAGATTTCCTGATAGATAGTGAAGAATATCATCTTCAGTTGGATTTTTTAACTCTTTTTGTAAACCAAGAACTGTTAATACAAAACCAGGACTGCAAAATCCACATTGATCTACACCCTCATCAACCATATATGCACCAATTTTTTCTGCCTCAGCCTGAACACCCTCAACTGTTACAATATTTGAACCATCAACTTTTGCAGCAAAAATAGAGCAAGAGTTAACAGGTTTATCATTTATTAATACAGTACATACTCCACAAGAACCACTATCACATCCTTTTTTAACACTAAGATAACCATAACGTCTCAATGTATCAAGAAGGAGTTCATGAGGTTCAATGCTCCAAGTGCGTGAGGCACCATTTATAGTTACTTGAATATTCATTATAATACCTCCAACAATCCACGTTTTACTAAAACAGAACAGATCATTTTTCTATATTCAGCAGAGCTTCTTAAATCTGCAGAGAAAGATAATTCATTAGCAACAAGCTCTCCAACCTGTTTTGCAACATCCTCAGTTAACTGATTTGAGGATGCAAATTGGGAAGCATTAAGTGCAATTTGTGCAACTGCTGGGCGTGCTCCAACTGCAATAACTATTTTTCCATTATTGTTTGAAACAGCTGTTGTTAAAATAGGAAAATCGGTTGCTGTTTTTTGCATCATGTTAAAAGATACTTTTTGACCATTTTTAGGAATAATAACTTTTACAAGAATATCATTTTTTATTGAACGATTATCTAAATACTCTTTAATAGTAACTCTACCTGCTTTATATAACTCTATTTCAGCATCTAAAACAAGAAGTGTTGTGATAAGATTTGAAAAACCATAACGAGCATATACTGTTCCACCAATAGTGAAAAGATTTCTCATTTGAATTCCAACAATATTTCTGATAGTTTTTACTAAAACACCCTCAAAAAGAGTTTTAAGAGTTTCACTTGTCTCCATCTCTCTGTAGGTTGTCATTGCTCCAATCTCAACAGACTCCTCTGTTTCATTAATAAATGATAAACCTGCTTTTGATAAATCAACTGCTACATCAATTTTTTTAGAGCTAAAACGTAAAAAAGCTCCTCCACCAACTACAGCTGAGTTTTCACTCGATTGTAGAAGTTCAAATGCCTCCTGAAGGTTGGAAGGTGTGCGATATTCATTAATTAAAATCATTCCAGATTTCTCCCTTTATAACAGACCTTAAGAGAATATCAAAAAAAAAAAAGTTATACAAGAATAAAGTTATGAAGTTTTAGTGAGTTTTTCTTGTTTTTTATATAAAATAATAACAATAATCAACTAACCTTCTGTTTTTAATTAAAAACTAGGTTGTTTTAAGATATTTTTATTTTATATGATGTTAAAACATTATATTTTTAGTATAAAATACTCCTATTTCAATAGATTTTAATTAATTGTAAATATTCTAAACTATTTTACAAGCATTCCCTGCTTTAAATTATTTGCTATTTCAGCCCCTTTTAGTTGTTCAACTATTTTAAATGCAAAATAGAAAGCAGTTCCAGGCCCTTTTGATGTTATAAAATGGTTTGATTGTACAACAGATTCATTGCTAGATTTTGCACCTTTAAGATGCTTTTCAAAACCTGGATAGCAAACAGCAGACTCTCCATTTAAAATTCCTGCCTCTCCAAAAACCATTGGTGCTGCACAAATAGCAGCTAAACTTCGTTTTTGATTGTGAAAAGAGCTAATTAATTTTTGTAGTCCATTATGTTTTTGTAAGTTGGTGCTTCCAGGAAGCCCTCCAGGTAATACAATCATTTCAATTTCACTTTCGTTTAGTTCAGAAAAAAGAGTATCTGTTGTTATTGAAATTCCATGAGAACCAGTTACAACTTTACTATCTGTTACTGAAACCATTTTTGTTTCAACTCCTGCTCTTCTTAACACATCAACAATTGTAATAGCCTCAATCTCCTCAAAACCCTCTGCAAAAAACACAGATACATACATAATATCCCCCAAAAAAAATTAACAAAACAGATTCACAATCCAGTCTACAAAAAAAACAGTAAAAAATAAAGAAAAATTTGATTTTAAAACAAAATAGTAAAAATATAATACTTTTATCTCTTTTACACTATTTAAAATCATACCATCTGCTTAATTATAACAATAAAAAAATAGTTTTTTTATTGTAGTTTTATTTATGATTTTTATCTATAATTTACTATCGATCCTATATAATATAGTTAGAGAAAAAAATCTATTTTTTTACAGATGTTTCATTGAAAAATAGTT
>JAFGXH010000273.1 GCA_016936735.1 bacterium | reverse complement strand
TTATTACAACTTCCCCAAGAGTTCCATTGACAACTACTATTACAACTTCTTGTTTGATCTCCACAATTTCCACATCCCTGATTTTGTACTGATCCTGGAGTACATCCTTGACCATTACAAGAACCCCAAGAACCCCATTGACAACTATTATTACAGCTCCTTATTTGATTTCCACAATTTCCACACCCCTGATTTTGTGTTGAAGCAGGAGAACAAACTCCCTGATTTGTACAACCTCCCCAAGAACCCCATTGACAATTTGATCCACATGTTCTGCTTTGAACTCCACAATTCCCACACCCTTGAGTTTGAACTTGACCAGGTGTACATGCACAAGTTGATTCACATGTTGCAGAGGGAATGTTATGCGGATAACTTCCCTGATTAACCCAATAACTTGTTGGACCACCACAACTCCCACTAAAAGGATCTTCAGATGTTCCATTAACATATGTTCCAAAGTGAAGATGAGGACCACTTGAGTTTCCTGAAGAGGCAGATTGTCCAACTTTCTGTCCACAACTCACCTGTTGACCTGTTGAAACAACAATTGAGTCAAGTTTCAAATGACAAAATAGGGTTGTATAGCCTCCACCATAATCTATTTTGACATAATTACCACAACGACCACCACAAGTATTACCTAATCCTCCATAATTAGCACAACCATTATAAGTTGCAATAACCTTTCCATTTGCAGGAGCTAAAATATCTGTTCCAACAACAAGAGGAAAATCAGTTCCTCCATGTCCATCATAACAAACAGAACCACAAGCAAAATCTTTACATCCAGAGGAGCCATAATTATTGTCAAAGCCATAATTGACACCAATATTGTTAGCAAAAGGTCTTCTATATTTAGCTGCAAAAATTGTAACAGATGCTATCAATAGTAGTAAAAATATCAACTTTTTCATTTTGAATCCTTATAAGATAAAATATCCTCTTTTTCTTTAAAAACAAAAAAAATTTTACCTATTTTATGTAATTACCAATTTTAATAGTTTTTGTAAAATTACTATCTTCAAAAAGAGTTAATTTTAGCTCTTTTTTATTTAAATTTATAAAACTACCCTTTGTGATGGTTTTTATATTTTTTTCAAAAAAATCAACAGAGATAATCTCATTCTTCTCATTTTGAAAAATCATTTTATTGTCAATGATAGAGAATGGTTTTCTTTGTGTTGGAAAATTTTTTAACTCGGGGTTTATAACCTCTAAGTGATTGTTCTCTAATTTGTATTGATAAAGAGCAGGTTTTCCCTCTGGAGAGTGAATAAAATATATTTTGTCACTATTCTCAGAAAAATCAGCACTCCAAGATGGCATAGATGCATTTGTAATCTGTTTTGATTTTTTAGTTTTAATATCATAAACAAATAGTTCAAACTCTGGCATCTCCCCTGAAAAATATGCAATTAACTCCTCATTTGGAGATATTTGAGATGTTGACATAGTTTTATGTGCAATAAAATCTGTTTTTTTTGTTGTAAAATCATAAAGATACAAATCACTTTGAGTGGTTACATAAATAGCACTATTGCCTGAAATAGACAATCTAATATCAATTACTTCATCAGTTGGAAAATCAACTTTTTTCCCATTTTTATCAAATACTTCAATTTTATATTTAGGTATAAATGTTCCATTTTCAGGATAAATACCAATATTCCCTTTTACAACAAAACCATTTTCAGCAATCTCTAAAATCTCAATTTTGTCTGAAAATCTAAACTCATCTACTTTAGTATCTGATAGATCATCTATTTTTGAATTTTGACAATTTTCTGAATTGGATAATTGATTTAAATTGTTGTCAAAATAGTTACTACTATTTTTTTCATTAGTAGATTTAATTTGATCTGTTTTAATATTTTTATCTATAGTGAGAGTTTTTGAATCATCACAAGATATTAAAAATAGTAAAATTGATACTATGAGGAGTAATTTAAATTTAAACATATTCCCTCCTATAAAAATTGATAGATAATAACTCCATTATCTTCAAAAAATATTAAATCAATATCTCCATCTAAATCAATGTCATCACTAATAACTCTATTAGTATACCCTTTTTCAGTACTTAAATTTATTGTTTTATCTGAAAACCAAAAACCACCCTCATTTAAGTAGACTCTATTTGCATACCCATTATTACCAACAACAATATCAATAAGTTGATCACCATTTAAATCTTCGCAAACAAGAGATGTTCCTGCAGAGTAATCAAAAGGAATATACTCATTACTAATATCAAAAAAATAACCATTTCCATCATTTATAAACAGAGAATCTTGCCCCTCATAAGATACTATAAATATATCAACATCTTCATCTCCATCTGCATCAAAAACAGAAAATGCCTTAATATTTTCTGAAAATTCTAAAATATCAATCCATTCCATACTCTCTTTATCAAAGTATTCTATTTTTTTCCCAAAAGTTGCAATAATTAGTGATTCTCCATCTTTTATCATATTTGATAAAGTAAACTCTGTTGGTTTATTATTCAAAATGATATCTTTATAGTTATCTCCCATATTTACAAAAAACTCCTGTTCATTAACACCAATAATTTTTATATAATCAATTGAAAAAATAGACTCTTCAAAAAATGTATTATAAGTGGTTACTTTAAATTTTATTGATTTTAATCCCTCACCCCAAATACCATCTCCATTCTCTGTTAAAATAAAATCAACTAATGGATAGATTGTAATTCGATTCTCTCCACTTGATGCTAATGATAAGTCATAAGTAAACATCTCATCATCAATATCTGTTATTTCCATTAATATTTGGCGAATATGGGCATCTTTTTTCAGAACTATCTCTATTTTTGATGGAGATTCATTAAATACTGAAGAGTATGCCTCAATTGTTGAAGTGAGTTCAATAGAGTCTGGATTATTAAATGTTGTTGATAAATAACCATTCTCAAATTCTGAAGTTGTTATCCATTTTCCATTTTCAAAAATATACTCTCTAAAAAAATATTGAGAAGAGCTATTTTTTCCCAAAATAAGTAAAGAGTTGTTTTTATAAATAGCATTTACACACTCAAAATCCATTGTATCAATTTTCAACTCTTTATAGCTTTTATTACCTAAATTTTCCCAAAACATACTATTATTACTCTCTTTGGAACAGATAAAATAGTCTCTTTTTTGATCACTATTAAAATCTAATGAGACTATTTTACTAATAGTTCCATTATATGAAGGAATGATTAATATATCTTTTTTTTCATCTAATTGTTGGCAATTTTCACTATTCTCCCAAACTCCATTATTACAAATTTGATTCTGTTTTCCATCATTATTTGAACCACAGGAGATTACTCTTTCTGAATAGTCTAAACATACATCATCATCAATACAATTTTCACTATTTACCCAGCTATTATCTACACATAGTTGTTTCTGCTCTCCCCTATTATTTATACCACAAAAAACAGTTTTTTCTGTCTCATTTTCACAATATTCACTTGGGATACATTCTCCCTGATTCTCCCAAACTCCCTCTATACAGCTTTGTTGTTGCATTCCTGCATTTTCACAAATAATATTTTTAGTTTTTCCATCTTTACAAATATCTGAATCCACACAAATACCACTATTTGTCCAAAATCCATTTTTGCAAATTTGATTTAATTCACCTCTTCTATTAAGACCACAATTTATGATTTGTGTTTCATTTTCAACACATAATTGAGATAAATCATACTCAACATCACTATAAAAACCACTTTCAGTTTTTTTCGCGATATTAAATGTTTTAGTTTCTGATAAATAGTAAACAATAAAACCATCAATAAAAATTATCTCTTTTGCAGAGTTTAGTTTTTGTGGAAAATAGTGATTCTCTATTTTTTGATATTTTACCTCCAGTGGTTTTATCTGAAGATTTTCATAAACAACAAATCTATTATCTCCCTCTTCAAAAATAAGTTGATAGTTTCCTGTTTTTATTGAAGGAATTATTAACTCCATCTCTGTATTTGAGATAATATTTTTTTCTAAATGGGTATTTTTTAAATATACCTCAATTGATTCTGAGAATCCAGAACCTTTTATTGTAAAAACTCCACCTCTTGGAGTTATCTCATTTGGAGATATATCATTTACACTCCAATTTACACTGTTACTTATCTCTGTATCACCACAAGCCGAAAATATATATATAAACACTAGAAGAAAAAAAAGTTTTCTCATCTGCTCCACCTTTTTAATATTAAAAATAGATTATTCACAAACATCACCTTTGCCATTTGGTAATATCTCATCTGTTTCACAAATGAAACTAAGCTCTGTTTCACAAGAGATATCATTCCAACTTCCATCACTATAAATCATTAAACAATCCTCATTATCTTGATAGTTATCTGGTTGACTCTCTCTCCAATTAGAATAGTAAAGAGAACTATTATCAAACCATAAAAATTCACCCTCTACATCTATATCATCAGCACCCATAAATGTATTTCCCAATAAAAGTGGTTGAATGAATTGATTCTCTGCTGCTGTCTCAATTTTTAAAAGATTGCCCCCTAATGAGGAACAATAAGATGTTGCATTTGCGTAATTTTTAATAGTTTCATTACAAATTAAATAGTATTTTGCACTATTATACTTAAGTTCACATCCTGTTTTTATATAGCAATCATCTGCATCTAAGCAGCTAAAAGGATAAATATCAATATCTGATTGGTCACTATTTGAGATATATGGACAGTTATCACAATAATCACCAATTTCATCATTGTCACTATCTTTTTGTGTTGGATTTATTTTGGAGATACAGTTATCACAAGCATCTCCAAATCCATCTCCCTCATTTATTATATTGGTTTCACAAATATAGTTTCTTAAAGTATGGCATGGTAAATCATTCCATTTACCATTTGTATAAAGTGCACCACAATTCTCATTTCCACTTGAGTTATTGGGTTCATTTTCAGCCCAATTGGAATATTCATAACTACTACCACTCTCCCAAACAAAAGAGCCCTCTTCTCTAATATCTGTTAGTGCAATATATGTAGCACCAGAGATTTTTGATGTTAAGAAATTATTTAAATCCTCTGAATCTATTTCTGCTAATCTACCACCAGTTTTTTCACAAAATAGTTTTGCTTGATTCCAAGGTAGAGGTTTTGATGAACATATTAAATATGCTTTATCATTTGTAAATCTCTCTAATTTACAGTTGTATTTGCTACTACACTCCTCAACTGTTTCGCAAGAGAAGTGAAATTTATCACTATCTTTTTGATTACTATTTTTGATTTCAGAACAGTTATCATATCTATTATCAACTCCATCAGAATCAGAATCAGTAAAAGTTGTTGAGAGATTTACAAATAGAAGTGGAGTTTCAATACCATTTTTTACAATAATTAAATCAGATATTCCATTAGAGTTAAAATCATCAAAAACAGTTGAAATAACACTGTTTCTTTCTAACTCAGTTAAAGGTATTTTTGAACTATAGTCAAAGAAATGACCATCACAATCATTATGCCATAATCTAAATCCACCAGTTTTTAATGTTACAAAAATATCAACACAATTATCAGCATCAATATCTCCAAATTTAGCATTCAATGAGTACTCATTTTTTGTGTTAATATAAGATGTTGTCTCATTTTTAAAAATAGTTCCATCTTTTTGAATATATATTTGGTCATATGTTTTTGAAGAGAGATATATATCTAATAACCCATCTCCATTTATATCAGCAGCAGTTGCCTTTTCAAAATTATATTCACTCTCTTGTGGAAGTTTATTATAATCTGTTGCTCTAAAAACACCAGAACCATCATTTACAAAAAGCTTATGTTTTCCAGACCAACCAGGAATAAAAAGGTCAATATATCCATTTTTATCAAAATCAGCAAATAAAACTGATTTAGAATTAAATTGAGTTTCAGGAAGATACTCTGTTGATTTTTCACTAAAAATAGAGTTATCCTCATTTATATACAATAAAATATTGAGTTTGTTATCAATATAATTCATAACAAATATATCAATAAAACCATCACCATTTATATCAACAATATTTATATCTTTGCTGTTTTTTGAAACAAAAGGATCTGGCCAAGCAACATATTCACTCTCTTCAATAGAGTAGATTCCTGGATTCTCTCCTAAAACAATCCACTCTTTTTTTCCATCTCCATTCAAATCTTCATAATAAAGTTTCTCTGTATTTTCAGGAACTTGAAATGAAAACTCCGACTTTTCAAATTGGTCATTACTATTTTGGGTGAAAAATAGAGATTTTTTTTCAGTTAATAGTAGAATATCCTTTCTATTATCTCCATTAAAATCCTCAAAAATAGCTGATTTAAATTGATTAAAATAGTCTTTAGTAAATTTATCTTTAAATATATTTTGAAAATGTATTGGAAGACCAATATATTTAAATCCCTCTTTTATCTCATAAATTCCAGTTTCACACTCAATTTTGAGTGAATTCCATCCACCTTTATCACCCTTGGGAGTTTTGAATGTGAATTTATTATCATCTGATGTTAATATTACTCCATCTTTATTACTTATTTGTACGATACATTTAGATGAAAATCCTTCACCTTTTACAGAGATTGTATCTCCACCTAATATTGAACCATTTTTAGGAGATATATCTTCAATATAAAATGGTTTTTTCTCATCTGTTCCAGTTGTAGTTGATGAACAACCATAAGAGATAATAAAGATAAGTGATAATAGAGTAAAAAATCTCATACTTCCTCAATAAAATATACAACTTCATTCTAATATGTATTAGTTATTTTTTGGTATCGGTCATATTACCTATTTTGTGATAGATATCACATTTTTACAAAATAATCATAAATTAGTTACAATATGTATAGTAAAAATTTTTTTTAATGGTTATTTATAATTAGAATAGTTTAGTTTTTATTTGTTTGCAAACAAAATATCTATTATGATATATCTTGATTATTCACTATTTAAGGAATAGTTATGTTAGTGTTTATAAATGGTTTTGAAAAAAATATAAATAGCAATAGAGTTTTAGAGCTTTTAAATGAGTTAAATATATCACAACAAAATGTTGTTTTTGAATTAAATGGGGATATCATTCCTAAAGATAGATTTGCAGAAACAACAATTAATGATGATGATAAAATAGAGATAGTTCGTTTTGTTGGTGGTGGTTGAGAGAAGATTATGGAAAATTATTATGAAAAATTTACCAAAAGATGCACTCCAACTTTAACTGCAAAAATTAAGAATAGATTGATTGGAATAGCTGGTGTTGGCGGATTGGGTTCTAATATTGCAGTCTCATTAGTAAGATCTGGAGTTACAAAGCTTATTATTGCCGATTTTGATATTGTTGAAGAGAGTAATCTAAATCGACAATACTATTTTAAAAAACATATTGGAATGAGAAAAGTGGATGCTTTAGAGGATGTTTTAAAATCAATTAATCCAGATTTAGAGATTATTAAACACTCAATTTATCTTGATTCCTCTAATTTTGATTTAATATTTTCAGAATGTGAAATATTAGCAGAGGCATTTGATAAGGCTGAAAATAAGGCAATGATTGCAGGTTGGTTTCTTGAAAAAAAAAGAGATATGACTCTAATATCAGGTAATGGTATGGGGGGCTATTTCTCATCAAATATTATACAAACAAAAAAAATAAGAGATAATTTTTATATGTGTGGTGATTTCGAACATGAGGCAACAGAGGAGAATGGAGTATTATCACCACGAGTTTTAATTACTGCAAATCATCAAGCAAATATGATTATTCGTATTTTGATGGGTGAAAAAAATGTTTAGGTTAATTTGGTAAGGGATTAAAATGCAAAAAATATTTAGAGGTGATTCAGATAAATCTTCACCATTTTTTGTTGATGGCAAAGTAGCAACTACAGAGAAAAAAAATGACTTATCTCTAAAATTTGAGAAAATTCCAACAAAACAGGAGCAGGAAAAATCTGAATATTTAGATAAAAAAAAGGATGATATTGCTCAAGAGCTAAAAGAGAAAATAGAGAAAAATATCCAAAAAGAGCAGAAAGAGTATCTTTTTTTTAAAGAGAGTTTTGCAGAGATAGAGAAAATAAAAAAAGAGGCTCATGATAAGGGTTATCAGGAGGGGCTTCAAAAAGGAAAAAAAGATGGAGAGACTCAAGGTTATAAAGAGGGGTTTCAAAAAGGGGAAAAAGAGGGACTTCAAAAATATGAAAATAGTTTACAAAAACTTTTTTCATCTTTAAAAGAACTCTCTATTTTAAAAGAGAAATTAAGAGATGATGCAATATTAGATGCTCTTGAATTATCATTTTTAATAGCAGAAAAAGCAATTTATACAGAATTAACTCTTTCACCTAAAGTTTGGAACAAAATTATAATAGAGGCTTTAAAAAAAATGGTTTTTAAAAAGAAAATAGAGATTCACCTATCTCATAAAGATTATAATATTGCCTCAAAAGAGATTGAAAATAACTATCAAACAGAGGAGTTCCTTATTATATCAACAGACTCTTTAAAAGAGGGGGAGATTAAAATAGTTACAGATGTTGAGTATCTTGAGTTCTCTATCTCAGAGGCTTTAAAAAAAATATCAGATAAAATGAAAGATGATTTAGAGAAAAATTAGGATATTTTATGTATTTAAAATCTATAAAAATATTTAATTTTAGAAATATCTCTCAAGAGAGGCTTATTTTTCATGATAAAGTTAACTAT
>JAFGXH010000272.1 GCA_016936735.1 bacterium | reverse complement strand
TAAAAAGATATTGGTAAAATATCACAAAATGTACTATTTAATTTGAATTTTTACTCTTTTTATTATAAGATGAAATAATGATAAAATATCACAAAAATTTTTAATTTGTGATATATTTTATTATTCTTGTCTTTTTTTCCGATAGAAAAAAAAGAGTTGAGATGTTATACTTAAAATGGGGATATTGTATAGGGGGTTATTGTGATTCAACATTTAAGAAAATCTTTTGAGACCCAAGAGGGACAATCAATGATAATTGGTGCTCTCATGATGCTATTATTAGCATTTGGTACCCTTATGACCCTCAATATAGGGAAAGCAGTTGAAGAGAAAATACATACTCAAAATGTGTCTGATTCAGCAGCATATACTCTTGCTGTTATGGAGGCTCAAGCATTTAACATGATATCCTTTAATAATAGGGTTCATGCAGCACAATATAATGCTATGATGACTATGCAGACATATGCAACCCTCCTCCTGTTTGTTGAGTCTCTTTTAGGAACTATTTATGATTTTGCTGCAACAATTGCAACAATATTTTTCTGGGTTCCATATGTTGGAAGTGTAATTGTTGCTATTGCCAATGTTATAGCAGCAATAATGACGGGTATTCGGTATCTCTACTATGGAACAATAAAGGGAGATCCAAAAGATTATGGACTCATAACTCTTATTGGACATATCAAAAAAGTTATGTGGTATGCCAACTATGGTCAATATTTTGCTTCTCTTCTTGTTGGAGGTTTAATATGGAGCCATATGTTAGATCTTGCAATAAATCCTCATGCATCACTTTGGAGTGATAATGACCCGAAACAACGATATAACTCTGGAAGTGGATGGAGTGGAACTATTATCCAAATAATAACAGCTGGTTTAAATGCATATGAGTATTTAAAAACTTTTGATAAAGTTGCTGGTGGAATTCCTCCAATTCCTGCTGAGTTTCTTGATAGAACAAATGGATTAAGAAAAATACCTAAAGTATCAAATAGAGCCAATTGGCCAAGAACTAATTGGGCAAATCCATATCATGAAAAACAGGGAAAAAGAACTGTTGAAGCAAAAAACAGACAAAAAATAATGGGTGAAATCGCAAATGCATCAAGAGCAGAGACATTTAACACAAAACGTGGATTTCATTTTGATCTTTTTATAGTTGAAATAGATGCAAAAGGACAAACAAAATTAATCTCTAGAAATGGTCAAATTGATAAAATTGGAGCAGAAACAAATAGATTTAAATACAATGTTGAACCAACAAATGCAGACAGCAAAGGCACAATTCCTGATATTCGTGAACAATGGGAGGCTCACTCAAGATATCCTTGGGGAGATGTTATGGCATCTGACCAATCCTTTCAGTTATGGGTTGGATTAAAATTTTCTATACCATTTTTGAGTTCTGTTATTGGAGATTTACAAATAGATCTTGCAGATATTGGAATGGGAGTTTATATCCTTTCTGATGCTGGTGGTGGTGAATATTGGAGATGGAAAACTCCTCGTCAAATATTAGGAATTTGGGGTGAAGAGAAGTCAAATCTTACTATTAATCCTCCAGACCCATCAAAGTCTCATTTAAGACTTCCTATTGAGTTATGGGTGTTTGTTCCTGGTTTTATAAAAACAGCAATAAGGGAGTGTCGTAAGGGGGTGTTTACACTTTACTGGCATGGTTGTAAAATATCAGGAGATAAAACTGCAACAAGTTGTGGTCCAAACTTTAATGAGTTCCACTCTGCTTGCAAAAATAAGGGAAGTTGTAGACGTCCTATAAAAAAAGGGTGTTGTAAAGGATTAGCAAGAACATGTTGTGATCTTGAGGCAAATTTGAGAAGAAAAATCGCTAATCATGAGGCTATTTGTGGTGATAAAGCAAAATATTACTATTATGGTGTTGGACCTTATGTTAAATTTAATCCTAATTCAAGTAGAGCAGCAGATTTTAATCAACCATCAACTTGGATTATGTTAAATCTACCAGGAGAAAGAATTTTTCAAGACGATAATGGAAAGGGTTATGTTTGGAATCTGAGTGATAGCAATAAAGTTTCTGTTAATCTTACAGGAAAAGGCTCCAAAGATTTAAGAGCAGAACCATTAATGAGTGATGGTTCAACATTCTCTCAAAGTATGCCTCTTAATATTTTTCCAGCAGGAATAAATGTTATGTCAAGAGCAAGAGTTTATTATCATAGACCTGGCAACTGGCTTGAGCATCCAAACTTTTTTAATCCGTTTTGGAGAGCACAATTAGCACCAATTGCTCAAAAATTGACATCTCTTCTATCTCAAAATTTGATGGTGGATCCAGAGATGCAAAATCAGGGTGGTTTGAATGTTGGTGGATTTTTAGGTGATTTGAGAAATATTGGTGGTGGTTTATTGAATGATCTTGTTACAAGAGTTATCAGTCACTAAGGGGGATACAATGAGAAATAATAGACTAAATAGATTTCTAAAAGGTAGTGCTTTAGTTGAATTTTCACTAGTATCCACTGTAATGATACCCATACTACTTTATAGTCAGTATTTTAGTGAAGCAATTCATGTTCAGTATAAAGCAAATGAGGCTAACTACTATGCTGCTTGGAGTTTAACTGGTTATCAACTAACTGATTATTCTGTAAACATGAATAGCTCAAGAAAAAGCAGATATCAAAGCAATTTAAATGCAGCAATAACAAATATTCAAACAGATATTCAAAATAGATACTCCAATTTTGACTCAGCAGACCCAAATGGAAACTCAAGAACAATAATGATTACTCCCACAATGGAACAGCTTGTAATGAAGAAGAAGGCTGCAAATTTTCTTCCTGTTGCGAATCCATCTGCTGGTCAAGACTCAAGTGATGGAAGTGGTGCTGGAACAAATATGTTTAGTGAGATACTAAGCACACTTAATAATGGTGTTCAATGGGTGATGGGAGATCTTTTTTATTTTAATGTTGATAATGCAGGTGCAACATCACAAATTGGTGTTAACTATGTCACAAGAGACTCTTTTAAAAATGCAAAAAAATATCTCTCAAAAGATAATTCAGGTGGTTTTTTTGCAAAAGATTTAACATCAGATGAGATGGATAATGGCTTAACATTTAAAACTAGAGAGTTCTCAGTTCTTGTTGATGCTTGGAGACTTGAGGATGGAAGTGATGTTGATGTTAGAAATCAGGCCTCTAATAAACCATATGTAAAACAGGTTCAGGGAATGATGTGGTTTGGATTGGTTAATAAACTCATAGGACTTTTTGGTAATGTTGACACAAGTACAATCACAGATTGGCTTCCTGGTGGTGGTGGTGCATTTGACACACCATTTAATGCAAGAGTTATATCCAAAAATACTGTTGAGATAGTTGATGGTGCAGGAAATAATAAAGTTGATAATAAAAATGATCAAGATGCTGGAACATCTCAAAGATACTATATGACAAATCCAATTTGGCATGATGGTTTTAAAGCAACAAATGGATATGTTGAAACAATTCAAAAAAGAAGAGGGTTCTATCTTGGAAATGGGAAAGAGCAATGTAATCACACAGAGAGATGTGAACCATAAATTATAGGGGGTTTGCTATGAAAAAAATTGTTATTATTACCTACATACTACTTATTGCTCTATTTGGCTTTTTCTATGAGGATAAGAGCGAATTAAAAGCTAGTAATGAGGATTTTAACACTAAAATGACAATGTTTTATGACTTTGATGTTCCACATTATCCTGGGGTTGCAGAGTATCCAATTACTAATAGCTCTTATGTGAATAATGCAAGAAGTCAATCAAGCTATTTTCTTACAAATGATAACCCTATTCATATTGGAAATTTCTATATTGATTATTGGGAATCAAAAGGGCTCAAAGTTTTCTCTGAGTTTTATCCAACAGGAGGTAATCTCTCTGTTTATGATTTAAAAGAGGAGACTGTAAAAAATATAATCATACAACCATATGACAAAAATCAGTTTATGGTTATGGTAACTGTTATCAAATCAGATATGATGAAACGTGAAATGAATGCCTTCTCTGATGTTCCTGTTTATAAAAACTCTTATGGTTTTGTTAGTTATGAATCAGAAGAGTCATACTATATTGCAGCAACAACAACATATATGAATCCTCACTCATTTAAAGAGAATTTTGAATTCTATTCTCAAACTCCTCAAAAAAAAGGGTGGAGATTTATAAAAGAGTTGAAAGTTGATAAAATTGAGTTTTCAAAAACATTAATGTTTGATAAAGGCGAAAAAGATATGGAGATTAACCTTACAGAAATGGATGGTGGAACCTCTGTTAATGTTGTTGTTAGAGATAAAAAAAGATCTTTGATAAAAGAGGAGGTAAGATAATGAGAAAATGGTTATCTAAATTACATAGTGAAGAGAGTGGTCAAGGTATGATGGAGTATTCTCTATTCTCTTTTATGATTCTTATTGGGGGCTCTTTAGCATTACCAAATGCAATTGATGGATTTTTTGATGCCTATAATAATTATCTCGCAGGCTTTTTTTATATCCTTTCATTACCAATAATATAGCCTCATGATAAAAAAAATCTCAGAAAAAACTCTTTTTGAAGGGAAATGGCTAGTTCTTAAGGCTGCACAAATGAAAAAGGGTGATTTCTATTGGGATTGGGAGTTCATTCAAAGAAAAAACAATAGACATGCAGTTGTTATTATTCCTAAACTTATTCCATCAAACAGATATCTTTTAATAAAGGAGTATAGAGCTGCTATTGACTCCTTTGTTATTGCTTTTCCTGCTGGTCTTTCTGAAGGAGATAAAATAGAGAATGAGGCACTAAGAGAGCTTGAGGAGGAGTCTGGTTATATTGGAGTTGTAAAATCTGTTAGCCCAATATTAAACACTAGTCCTGCAATTAGCTCTAGCACATTTCAGGCGGTTTTTGTTGAGATTGATGAGAACCTATTAGAAAACAGGAAACCAATTCAAAAATTAGAAAACTCAGAATCAATTGAGGCTATTTTAATAGAGCCTGAAAAAATTAGTGATTTTTTCTCAGAAATGAGAAAAAAAGGGGTTGCAATAAGTTCAGCTGTTTGGTATTTCTTTCAAAAATTTTAATAGATTAACTATGTTTTACTCAAAAATAGATAAAAAAATAGTGATTATTCTTATTTTATTATTTCAAGTTAGACTGTTTGCAACAGATATTAATGCTGAACTATTTAAAGCTGAGACTAGACTTGCAAATGCTCTTCAAGATGATAATCATATGAATGAGGCTGTGTTTAGATACCAAAAAATGCTTAAAAAAAATAACTCTCCATTTATAATTATTGATTTAGCACAACTATATCAAAAAATTGGAGAGTCTCAAAAGGCTTTAGATATATTAAACAGCTCCAATGTTGAGGATAAAAATAGTATAAGAACAGTTTTTGCACTTGCAAAAATATATTTTGATTTAGCAGATTATAAAAATAGTGCACTAAATCTAAAAAAAATTCCAGAAACACAATGGAAAAAAGAGGAATTTAAAATGGCAGCACTTATTTATAATAGATTAGATCGAATAGATGAAGCAATATACTACTATACACAACTTATAAAAAAATTTGATGAAACAGCATACTATATCAATTTAGCAACACTACAAGAGAAAAGGGAGCTCATAAATGAGGCTCAGGTTAGTTTTGAAAATTTCTACAACTATGATAAAACCCCCTACTCTCTTAGATTTTTAACAAGATTCTATAAAAAATATAATAAAGATAGTGAACTTCAAAATCTTCTGAAAAATATTGAACAGAAAAAAGAGGATAAAAAAACAATGAGACCTCTTTTAAAAAGCAGAAACTAATTGTGTTCTTATAGTTGTCAAATAATTTCATAATATTCACTTTTATTTTTTCTGTTTTTAGGTTACAATTAAATGTTTGTTTAGGAGTTTTTTATGAAAGTGTTATTTAGCCTATTTTTATTAATTTTTGCCATTGGATGTTCTGAAGATTCAAAAAAAACAGAGTCTTGTGACCCAAATCCATGTTTAAACTCAATTCCACATAAAACAGTTTGTGTTCCAGAAGGTGACTCATTTGTTTGTAATTGTGATTCAGGTTATGTTGCAAATGGAATAAGTTGTGTTGAATCAACAACAACTTGTGAACCAGCCTGTAGTAGTTGGCAAACCTGCAATAGTGAGAATGTTTGTGAGCTAACATCTGGAAGATGTGAATCTAACAGTGATTGTACAGATGGAAAAATCTGCAACTCATCACATAATTGTGTTACTGAAAGCACAGATGCTGAAAATAGTGATGCAACCTGCTCTGATGGAATTGATAATGATAACAATGGTCACACAGATTGTGAAGATTGGGGTTGTACAAGAAACTCAGCAGTTACTGTTTGTGGAGATCAAGAGAATACAGACCAGAAATGCTCTGATGGAATTGATAATGACAATAATGGTTTTAAAGATTGTGCCGATTTCTCCTGTAGTAAAAATAGTGCAATAACAGTTTGTGGCTCAGAGGCAGAGGATACTCCTGAAAAATGTAATGACTATATTGATAATGATAATAATGGTTTTGTTGATTGTGAAGATTATGCCTGTTCAAGAGGTACAACAGTTACATTTTGTGCAAATAATCCATGTGAACCTAATCCATGTACAGCAACAAATAAAACATCTTGTGGTGTTGTAGATCCATTAACATATAAATGTTACTGTTCTGAAGGTTATATACCACAAGGAACTAGTTGTGTTGCTGCAACATATGGTAATATCTATGATAATCTTGGTGATTCAAGAGATGCAGAGTTAATTGAAAAACTTTACAACATAATAAAAGATCATAATGCTTTAGGTTATGATTCTGCAAAAGATAAAATTTTTGATTTTGACAATAATATCTGTGCATATACAAGTCAATCTGGAGCAAGTAGTTGTGAACATGCTTGGCCACAATCATATTTTGGTGAGTCTTCTCCAATGAAAAGTGATATGCATCATCTTTTTACAACAACAAATCAGGCAAACTCAAGAAGAGGAAATGTTCACTTTGGTGAAGTTGTAAAAACAGATTGTCCATGTACAACACCAGAAGAGCCTTGGTATTGTGATTGGGATGGAGCAGGAACAGCAGCGAAAAAAGGTAAACCAAGTAGCAGATGTACAGATTACTCTATATTTGAGCCACAAGATAGCAAAAAGGGTGATATAGCACGTGCACTATTCTATTTTGCTGTGAGATATAAAGATGAATCAATTAATCAATCTCAAGCTGGTGGAACAGGTCCAGACAACATTAATCATATTCCACTTTATGAAGAGCGTGTTTTAAGAAGATGGCATGCAATGGATCCTGTTGATGATGTTGAGATGAGAAGAAACAATATGGTTGATGGTTATCAACACAATAGAAATCCATTTGTAGATCGTCCTGACCTTGTTGAAAGAATAACAGATTTCTGATAAATCTATAGTTTAATTGAGTGATATCTTTTTAAAATCAAAAAAAATATACTATTTCAGCAGTCATATCTAGTTTGAATCAAATCAAAACAGTATCTATTTACTATTTTTCATTTT
>JAFGXH010000031.1 GCA_016936735.1 bacterium | reverse complement strand
TATTTTTAATTTAAAAAGCATTAAAATAAATTAATAATATAGAGTAAAATGATAATAAATTTTAATAAATATTAAAATATGATGATTTTCTGATAAAAAACTATGGAAAAATAATCTATTTTATTATAAAATAGTGAATGAATGACCATTCACTATTTTAGGAGGTAGCATTGTTGTGGCATCTATTTTCAGTATTAGGAAAGGGGGGACCTTTAAATCCAGAGGAGTTAACAGCAATTCATGAAAATACTCAAAGGGTAATATATTGGAATGTTGGAAAAAATGTATCCTATATTATGTATCCATTAGCACTTATATCATTTATTATATTTGCATTTGGAATATATAAACACAGAAAACTTTGGTTTCAGGGAAAGGCTCTTGAGAATAGAAATAATAGTATTTATAAAAGGTTTTTAGATACTATGAAGGCTGTATTTTTTCATAAAAAAATTTTAAAACATCCTGCAGGAGTTATGCACTTTCTAATTTTTTGGGGATTTGCAGTAATGGTTATTGGTACTATACTTGTTGGTTTAGAGGCTGATACACCACTTGTGTTTTTGAATGGCACTTTTTATAAAATATTCTCATTTACTCTTGATCTTTTTGCTATATTTCTATTAGTAGGTATATCTATAGCTTTTTATAGACGGGTGATTAAAAAAGTCTCATATTTAGAGACAGATTGGAATGATAGATATGCTTTAGGATTTCTATTCCTATCTGTTTTTTTGGGTTATGGACTTGAGGCTTTAAGAATAGCAATTGTGACAGCACCATTTGAGAAAGTATCTTTTATCGGCTGGTATAGTGCTATTGTTTTACAAAAAATAGGATTCTCTATTGATACAATGGCATTAGTGCATAAAATCTTTTGGTGGATACATATGGTAACAACAATGCTATTCATCGCAACATTACCATTTACCAAATTTTTACATATTATAACTGGTCCAATAAACATATTTTTTAAAAGAGATTATCCATATGGAAAATTGAAAAAAATAGATTTTGAGACAATTGATGAGGATAGTCGTTTTGGTGTTTCAGAGATACAGGATTTTAGTTGGAAAGATCTTCTTGATAGTGATGCCTGTATTAGGTGTGGACGATGTACAGAGCTTTGTCCTGCACATAATACAGAGAAACCTTTAAATCCTAAAAAGCTAATTCAGGATATTAAAACTTATATGAGTGACTCATATTCAAAGAAAAATAGTGAAATAAAATTAATTGAGAAGAGGATTACAGAGGAGGTTATATGGTCATGTACTACCTGTGCAGCCTGTATGGTTGCTTGTCCAATGGAGATAGAGCATGTTGATAAAATTGTTAATATGAGAAGAAATTTAGTTATGGGAGAGGGAAAAGTTGAACCTAATACTGCTGCTGCATTAAAAAAAATGGATAAAAATGGTAATCCTTGGGGTTTACCAACAAAAGAGCGTGCTGATTGGATTGGTTCCCTTGATATACCACGTTTAGATAAAGATAAAGATATTGAGTTTGAGATATTATTTTGGGTTGGTTCAATGGGTTCCTATGATAAAAGAAGTCAAAAAATAGCTCGTGCTTTTGTCGATTTATTAAAGAAAGCTGATATAAAATTTGCAATATTAGGTAATTTAGAGAGAGCTACAGGTGATTCTGCAAGAAAAATAGGGGCAGAGGATGTTTTTCAAAAACTTGTTGAGCATAATATCAAACAGCTTGATAAATTTGGTATGAATAAAAAGGATAACTCAACAAAAAAAATTGTGACTATATCTCCACATACTTTTAACACAATAAAAAATGAGTATCCAGATTTTGGTGGTGAGTATAATATTATACATCACTCTGTATTTTTAAATGATCTTTTAAAAAGTGGAAAACTTGTTATCAAAGAGAAGATTGATAAAAAATTAACTTTTCATGACTCATGTTATTTAGGAAGATATTCATCAATTTATAATGAACCAAGAGAAATTCTTAATTCAATATCAAAAGATAGTATTATTGAGATGAAACATAATCATGATAACTCTTTTTGTTGTGGTGCAGGAGGTGGAAGAATGTGGATGGAGGAGCCTCTTGGAACAAGAATCAATATTAAACGTGCTGAAGAGGCTATTGATATTAATGCTTCAACAATCGCAACCGCTTGTCCATTCTGTTTAACGATGATAACTGATGGCTTAAAAGCAAAAGATAAAGAGGAGGATATTCAGGTTTTAGATATTGCTGAACTATTAAATCAAGTTTGTTAAATCTTTCCATAATATTTTTTATAATTGATTTCTTATTCTTCTATAAATTAACTCTCCATTAGTTTTTTATATAATTTTTTAATTGATAATAGTAAAATTTTTATGTTATAAAAATTAACTTACTTAATTAGAGGGATACTATGTCTGATGTAAAAATCTTTTTTGAAGAGAAAATGATGAGTCATTTGAAGGAGAATCAGGAGCTTGTTGAGGATATTAATGCAACTTATCAATTTAATATTGAGGGGGCTGGAAATTGGTTTGTTGATTTAACAACTTTTCCACCAGTTATTGAAGCAAAAATTGCTGAAGAGGCTGATTGTACAATTGGTATTAAAGCAGATGATTTAATGGCTATTGCAAAAAAAGAGTTAAATGGTCAAATGGCTTTTATGACTGGAAAATTAGCAATTGATGGAAATTTTGGCCTTGCTCTTAAATTAGAATCACTCCTTGATTTTGAAGAGTAACTATACCTACTCAATTATTGGTTGTGGAGATATTGCAAATAAACATATTTTTGCACTAAAAAGATTATCTCATATATTAACTCCTCAATATTGTTATGATATTGATTACTCAAAAGGGGATAATTTTTCAAAAATCTATAATATTGAGTTTGATTATTCAGGAAAAATGGTTTTTGGTTCAGATATTGTTATTATCGCAACTCCACCATATACACATTTTAAATTAGTAAAAGAGGCTTTAAAATATAACTGTTTTGTTATTTGTGAAAAGCCTCTTTTGTTTTATAATAACTTTAATGATGAAAAATTTAATAACATTATTAAAAATGAAAGAATATTTGCTGTTCAACAGATGAGATTTCATAAATTATTTATGTTTTTAAAAAATTTTAGAAAAGATTTTTATAATTTTAAAATAGATATCTCTTTAAGAAGAGGTGAAAACTATTTTAAAACAGAGTGGAGAAAAAATGAGTCTTTAAGTGGTGGTATTTGGGGAAATCAGGGATTTCATATATTAGATTTTATTTTTTCTATTTTTGATAAACCAATTAATATTAAAAGAGAGACTCTTTTCGAAAATAAAGATAATCCATGGTATCGAAAAGAGAGACTTTTTTTTGAATTTAGTTCAAGTTTAAAAAGAGGTGATATTGTATTAGAGATTCAAAATGAAAAAGAGTCAGTTGGTGAATTATATCTAACTTATAAAGATAATAATATTGATAGAGAATTGAAACTATCTGGAGCCTTTTTTGAAAATATAGTATATTCAAATGATTTAGATCTTTTAAAAAATATTATAGATATTGAAAATAGAGATTTACTATTTGAAGAGGCTTTTAATAAACTAAATAGTAGTTATAATTCAAATTTTACTATATTTGATTATAAAAAAAATATTGAAAATATTAATTATAATAGTATTACTGATTTTTTAAATAGATTTAGAGACTATTTTAATATTAATTCTGAAAATTGGTTTTATAATTTTTATTTTGAAATTTACAATATAATAAAAAAACAGAAAAATGTAAATATATCACAAATATCACAAAAAAAACCTTTTTTTATTGATTTTATATTAAAATCAATTTATCATAATATCGAATGTTAGGATATTAAATGACTGTAATAAAACTCCAAACAGCAAAAACAGATTTATCCTCACTAATAGAGGGGGATAGCCTATTAAAAGATAGTCTTTTTATAAGCTATCTAAATCAAGAGGCAAGAGATTATTTCTATTCTCACATAACACCACTAATAGTTCCACAAGGAAAAATGCTAGTTCCAGAGCAGGAGGCAGGAAGACTATTTTTTTTGTTGTCTGGAAAATTTTTTATGATATATCATAAAAAAAGTGTTCAAAAACTTTTTTCAACATTGAAAAAAGGTGATTTTTTCTCAATGAGGAAAGATTTTGGAAATATTATTTTCTATTGTGAAGAGAAGGCTTTATGTGCTGTTATATCAAAAGAGCATCTGTTTGAGTGTTTTCAGAAATCACCTCAAACAAAAGAGCTTGTTAAAGATTTTCTTTACTCAACACATCAGCGAATTCAGAAGTATGAATAGTTTATGGAACAGATAAAAAATATATCATTACGCCCAACTTATGCAGAGATTGAGTTATCAAATTTAGAACATAATCTGACACAAATAAAAAATTTGGTTGGAGAAAAAAGAGTTATGCCCATTTTAAAAGCAAATAGTTATGGGCATGGAATGATTCCAATAGCTAAATTTTTAGAAAAAAAAGGGTATAATATTTTTGGAGTTGCCTTTTTAGAGGAGGGAATTGCTCTTAGAAATAGTGGTATCACCTCAGATATTTTAGTTTTAGGTGGTTTAAGTGAAGAACAGATTCCATTTTTTTTTAGATATGATATTATTGCAACAGCCTCATCTATTGATAAATTAAAAAAAATTGATGAGTATGCATCAATTTTTAAACGAAAAGGTAGAGTTCACTTAAAAATTGATACAGGAATGGAGAGAATTGGTGTTCACTATTATAACTCTGAAAAATTCTTTTTTACTGCTTTAAATTTAAAGAATATTGAAATAGAGGGAGTCTATTCTCATTTTGCAAATGCAGATGATAATATTGATAGTACAAAAATACAATTTGATAGATTTCTTAACTCTATTAAATATTTTGATATTGAAGGACTAAAAACACCAACTCTTCATATAGCAAATTCAGCAGCAATATTAACTTTTAAAGATTCTCATTTAGACATGGTTCGACCAGGTATCTCAATGTATGGCTATTTTCCAAATCCAGATATGGAACAGAATATTGAATTAAAACCACTCCTTTCTCTTAAATCAAAAATTGTATATTTTAAAGTTGTTGAAAAGGGAGCTACTATAAGTTATGGCTCGACTTGGATCTCTCCTAAACTGAATAGAGTTGTTACTATTCCAATTGGATATGGTGATGGTTATTCAAGAGCTTTAAGTAATCGAGGATATGTTTTAATTAGGGGTAAAAAATATCCTATTGTTGGAAGAGTCTGTATGGATCAATTAATGGTTAATATTGGTTGGGACGAGGCTTTTAATGGAGAAGAGGTTGTTTTAATTGGTTCTCAAAGTAAAGAGACAATAAGTTGTGATGATTTAGCCACTATCCAAAACACAATATCTTATGAGATATTAACAAATATAAATACAAGAGTTCCAAGAATATATCTATATAATGGTAGTGAAATATTTTTTTAATAAAAATAGAGGATTTTGATTCTATTTTTTATACTATTAATGAGAATAACTAAAAAACAATTCTACATATTATATTTTTATTATTCATTAAAAAAATAAAATGTGAAAAAGATTGCTAAAAATCTATTTTATTAGAATTTAGTTGGTGAATTAAAATTGACTCTATCGGAATATATCCATATCAACAGCAATACCCTTTCTTTGAAGATCTTCATAAAATTTAGGAATAAAACCTGTTGCAACATATTTTCCCTTAACTTTACCTTTCTCATCAAAACCCTCTTGCTGATAGTAGAATATATCTTGGAGAGTAATGATATCAACCTCCATACCTGTAACCTCTGTGATATTTGTTATTTTACGACTACCATCACTATAACGACGAATCTGAACAATAATATTAACAGCAGAGGCAATCTGTTCTCTAATAGCTCTAATTGGTAAATCCATACCACTCATAAGAACCATTGTTTCCAGACGAGAAATCATATCTCTAGGTGTATTAGCATGGCCTGTTGTCATAGAGCCATCATGACCTGTATTCATAGCCTGAAGCATATCTAATGCTTCACCACCACGACACTCTCCAATAACAATTCTATCGGGACGCATACGAAGTGAGTTTTTAACTAACTCTCTAATACTTATTGCTCCTTTTCCTTCAATATTTGCTGGTCTTGACTCAAGAGAAACAACATGAGGCTGTCTCATTTGAAGCTCAGCTGCATCCTCAATGGTAACAATTCTTTCATCCTCTGGAATAAAAGAGGATATAATATTAAGAGTTGTTGTTTTACCAGAACCAGTACCACCAGAAACAAATATATTTTTATGAGCAAGAACACACATTTTTAAAAATTGTGCCATACCTTTACTTAAAGAGTTATATTTTATTAAATCCTCTATTCCAAGTTTCTCTTTTTTAAACTTACGAATAGTGATACATGGTCCTTTTAAAGCAAGAGGAGGAATAATTGCATTAACACGACTTCCATCTTTAAGACGTGCATCAACAAGTGGAGAAGATTCATCAATACGACGACCAATAGGTGCAACAATACGCTCAATAACCCCTAAAACAGCCTTGTTTGAACTAAATTTTTTAGGGCTTAATGTTAATTTTCCCCCTTGCTCTATGTATATTTGATTAGCATGATTAACCATAATCTCACTTATTGATTCATCTGCAAGAAACTCTTCAAGAGGACCAAGTCCAAGTGCCTCATTTAAAACATCACGTAAAAGATTAAATTGATTTACATAGTGAGGTATCTCTCCTGTTTGATCCATTTGCTCAATTATATCTTTAATAGCATCCTCTGTTTTATTTCTAAGTGCAGAGTCTTCAAGCTCATCAATTTTAAGTCTTCTTAAATCAAGGTAATCAATCAATCTATCATGAATCTCCTGTTGAAGTGAGATATACATTTTCTCCTCTTCACTCATCATAACAGGAGGAGCAGTTTTTTTCTCCTCTTCCCCTTTTTTTGGAGCAATATCTAAGTCATTTTTATCTTCAGATAACTCATCAGGAATATCATCAAGAGAACCTCTTCTTCTTCTAGAACGTCTTTTTGCTGCTTCATCTTCTGATGATGTATCAGAAGCAACAGAAGATTCACTCTCTTCTGCAACATATTTAACTTTTATTAAAAAATCACCAACAGAAATTATATCAGCAGGAGTAATTGCTTTAACTCCATCAATTTTAGCCTCATTAACAAGAGTTCCATTTGTAGAACCCATATCTTTGATAAATAGTTTACCATTTTTTGCTATAATTTTCGCATGGAGTTTAGAGATATTTTTTCTCTCAAGAAAAAGGTCATTATCGGCAGTTCTACCAATTGTAACCTCATCTTTTGAGAACTCTTTCATATCTTTATCACCAAGCTTATCTTTAATAACAAGTTTTATCATTTAAAAAGCTCCTAGTCAAAAATAGAGAATCCAACTTCACTATGAGAAAGTTCATAACGACGTTTCATTTTATTCATCATATCTTTAATTGTTCCAGCATCAGGGCGAACAATTCTTGGTGTTACAAAAATTAATAAATCAGATTTTCCCTCTTGAAAATCACGGCTTTTAAAAAGCTCACCAAGGATTGGAATATGACCAAATCCAGCAAGTTTTGTCACACCTTTTTGGTTATCATTTCTATATAATCCAGAAAGAACAATTGTATCTCCTGTATGAACAGTAATAATTGTTTCAACTTTTCTATTTACAAATGCAGGGATTCCTTGAACTTGATTGGCCCAATCTGGTTCAGAAACCTCTGTTTTTACTGATGTTAAAATATTACCATCTGCATCAGCAACAGGATTCATATCAAGTTTTACCCCATACTCTTTCCACTCAACAGAAACAGCACCATCTTGAGATACAGGAATAGGAATTTCCCCACCTGATAGAAATTTTGCTTCACCACCACTTGCACATAAAAGTTTAGGTTGAGCAAGAATTCTTGAGTAACCATCATCAGAAAGAAGGCTTAAATTTGTGCTAATATTGAAAAAACTTGCAAAATTGTAGTTATTTACATTATTTGGATATAAAATACTACTTGATTCAACAGGAATAGTTGTTCCATCTGGTTTAGTTACATCAAAAAATGATGTAAACACACCCTCTAAAGTATTTGCTTCACCAGATTTGCTTGCCCAATTAAAGCCAAGTTTTAAATGATTACTTTTTCTAATCTCAACAAACTCAACCTCTAAAAGAATCATTTTTTTTAAACCAATACCAACAAGATCTATAAACTCCTGTCCAATATTTGTTCCATCCTCAACAACAGATGCAGTCTGTGTTACACCACTTGCTCCTTCTCCATTTTGTTGTTGTGTTTGAGATTGAGACATTTGATATGCAGATGACTGTTTTAGTCCAAGAGATTTTGCAATAGAGAGAGTTTTTATTTTTTCTCTTTCATCAGAAACAAATCCCTCAAGAAATATCATATCACCAATAACAGATGCTCTTACATCTTTTAAAGAGTTCTCTTTAAACATATCATTAAGCTGTTTAACAATACCTATTTTAGCTTCAGGACTAATTATTACTAATGATTTTACAATAGGAAATATTGCCATAACTTGTTGAATTCTAATATAATCCATTCCACGATATACTTCACCATCTAGAATAATATATTGATCAGCAACTTTAATTTTTATTCCCTCAATATCTTTAAGAAGAGAGGCAACATCTTTAACAACCCCTTGAGGGTCTAGCATTGATACCCTTACAGTATAACCAATTCTTTTTCCATTATTTAACCATAAAATAAGGGTTGTTCTACCATGTTTTTTTGCTGTAATAATTATTTGGTCTGCACCAACAGCCTGAACATCAATAACACCTGGATCTCCAATCGCAACTCTTTGGAGTCCCTTTACATTTACAACTTTTTGTTGCCCAACTCCCATATCAATGGTATCACCAGCTTGAGCAAAAAGAGCTACTGAAAAAATAAAAAACAGAAAAAAAATTGTTTTCATAATATCCCCTTAATAATACAACAATCCAATTATAACTGAGTAATTTAAAGAGGTCAAGAATTTTATACTTTTTGGAAGAATGATTGAGTATTTTTGTTAAATTTTTTTTATTATCTATTTTTTAAAAAAAGGGAACCCTTGGGGGAGGTTCCCTTCAATCACTTTTTAGGAGGCATCTTGTATATTAAACGAATAAAAAATGAAAAAATTCAAAAAATATTTAAAAATTAAATATTTTTTTTATTTTAATAGATTTTTAGATTTTTTTAGAGAGATATTTTGGTTAAAATTTAGTTTAAAATAACTAATGATGCTATTTTCATAAGATACCTTAAATCTCCATCAATATTAAGTTTTTTTGAGGTTATTAAAGAGATGATATTTTTCTCTTTTTCTAAATTTTTAATATCATCATGTGATAAATTTATTGTTATCAAAGGATCTCTATCCAAAGGATCTCCTATTTTTATCTGAAAATTAAATGAGTGAATATTGTTATCATACTCAAACTCATTAACAATAATATCTATAGCTCCATGCTCCTTTTTTAGTTTGTTGATTTTATCTTGTGTCATTTTTTTTCTAAATAACTCACTATTAAGAGGAGAAAAATCAAAAAAATAGCTATTTTTAACTAATTTAAAAAATCTATCCCACAACTCTATATCAAAACATACAGATAAAAATGGTTCATCTGGAACTCCATCTAAAACAGAAAAATTTTGATTATTATAAGAGAGAGTCCAATATCCTCCCCCTTGACCAGATATCTCTACTCCAATATCAAAAATAAATGGTGGTAATGTAATCTCATTTTTTAGATTTTGAAACTGTTCAGGCAAAAAAATATTAAAAAAATCTTTAGGAGTTATATCATTTGGCAAATTAATTTTCATAAAAGCTCCAAAATTTATAGATAATTGATAGAAATAAAATTAAATAACAAAAATTAGGACTCTTTTAAGTCATTTAAATACTCCTCTTTTGTTATCATCCCTTTTTTAACTAATATTTTAATAAGATTGTTAAAATATTTTTTATATCCTTTTATTGAATCTTTTAAAAGCTCGACTTCACCTTTTAATATAACTATCTGTTGTTGTAACTCCTCAACCTCTATTGATGAGTTAGTTTTTGAATCATTAGACTTTTTATCTGTTGATGTCAATATCTCTAAATCATCATCAATTGATGCCTCATAATTGGCTCTTTTTTCATAACTTAGCGAGGGAATAACAATATTTAATAAATCATAATCTCTTTGAATACAGGCCTCTATTGCTCTTGATGATGCTAAAATTGGTTCAATTTTATGTATATTAAATTGAAATTTAATCTCATCCATTAATGCAAGATTAAAAGTATCTGTCATTGCTAAAAAAAGAATATTTCTATTATTTTCTGATTTGAATCTTACAGGATAAACAATATTATCTTTGCAAAATTTAGATGTCATCATTGATATTGCTGTTTTTGATGGTGGAACCTCTGATAAATCAACAAATTTTATATTTTTCCACTCTGCAACAGCCTCTATTAATTCTCCTTCAGATAAATATCCATGATTTACTAATATCTCTCCTAATCGAGTTCCAAAATTTTTCTGTTCTTGTAATGCTGCATCTAATTGCCATTTTGTAACTAATCCCTTTTGCTCTAAAAACTCTCCTAAACGAATCCGTTCCATTATTTACTCCAGTTCAAAATTCAATTCATCTAAATTATTATAGTATATTTCTTATAAAGTAATCAATTTTATGAAATCTAATTTTACAAAAAATCTATTTTTAAAAATTTCACTATTTTTTTTGTAAAATTATAATGAATAATAGTATTTTGAATAAGAGAATAAAATTGATAATTTTATTCTTATCAAAATTCCATTTAAAATAAAAAATCTATATTTTTGTTAAGTTTTATAATTGTGATGTTATAGGATATTTTTATGACAACTATTTTAATTGTTGATGATGATTTATCAACAAGAGAGTCTCTTGAGTTTATATTTAAAAAAGAGGGTTATAGTGTTATTTTAGCAGATGATGGAAAAAAAGCAATAACCATATTAAAAGAGAGTTTTGTTGATATAATATTAACAGATCTTAGGATGCCAGATATTGATGGATTTGAGCTATTAAAAATAGTAAAAGCTATGAATATTAATAGTTCATTTATTTTAATGACAGCATATGGAACTGTTGAAAATGCTGTTGAGATATTAAAAGAGGGAGCTGATGATTTTATAATTAAACCATTAAAAAGAGCATTAGTTATTCGTTCTGTTGAGAAGGCTTTACAAAAAAAGGCTTTAGTAATGGAGAATGAATTATTAAAAAATCGGGTAAAAGAGTTAACGAAAGAGTCTCATATTATTGGTAGTTCTCCATCTTTTAGAAAAATATTAGATAATATTGATAGAGTTGCACAGAGTAACTCAACTGTTCTTATTTTTGGTGAAAGTGGAACAGGAAAAGAGGTGATTGCCAAAGAGATTCATAATAGATCTATTGGAGCTAAAAATAGGTTTATTGCCGTAAATATTGCAGCTTTACCTGAATCAATAATAGAGAGTGAACTTTTTGGTTATAAAAAGGGAGCCTTTACTGGAGCCATACAAGATAGAGTTGGCTATTTAGAGGCATCATCAAATGGAACCCTATTTCTTGATGAAATATCTGAATTACCACTATCGATCCAAGTAAAATTATTACGTTTTTTACAAGAGGGAGAGGTAATTCCTATTGGTAGTACAAAACCAATAAAGATAAAAACACGAGTGGTTGCTGCAAGTAATAAAAAGATTAAAAATCTTATTTCTGAAGGACGTTTTAGAGAGGATCTGTTTTATAGATTAAATGTTATACCAATAGATCTTCCCCCTTTAAGAGAAAGAGTTGAAGATATTCCACTTTTAACAGCATATTTTATAAAAAAACACTCAATAAAATCTGGAAAAGAGATATTAAAAATAACTCAAGAGACTCTAGATATACTAAAAAATTATAATTGGCCAGGGAATGTAAGAGAGTTAGAGAATTTAATAGAGAGAGTTGTTGTTTTTACTGATAATATTATTGAGAAGAAAGATTTACCAAGTAGTTTTCTCAATGAGGCGGATAAAATATCATCAAGCCAATATGTTGATATTTTAATAGGGAGTAGTATGGAGGAGGTTGAATCAATAATGATTCAAAAAACACTTCAATTCACAAATGGAGATAAAGAGCTCGCTGCTAAAATTTTAGGGATATCAGTTAGAACTATATATAGAAAAATCTAATTTTTATTAAAAAGCATCTGAAAAGATAAAATAGAGGAGAATATAGAATCTCCTTTTTGAACATCTGAAATAGAACACAATCCATCTGCACCAGCCTCTATAACATCTATTGCATTATCAATTGTGATTCCACCAATTGCAACAATTGGAATATCCAATTTTCTAATATCTTTTAATTTTTGAATCCCCTGCTCCTGCAGGGCATCCTCTTTTGTTGATGTTTTAAATATTGCCCCAAAACCAATATAATCAGCATTACCATAATAGGCTATTGTTGCCTCTTGTAATGAGTGAGTTGAAACTCCAATAATCTTCTCTTTTCCTAATATTTTACGTGCAACAGGATATGGTATATCATTTTGACCTAAATGAACACCATCTGCATCAACAGCCAATAGTATATCAACTCGATCATTAATTATTAATAAAGCCCCTTTTGATTTGCAGATATTTTTTAATTCGAGTGCCTCTTTATAAAGAGTTTTAGCATCCCCATTTTTATTTCTATATTGAACAATTTTAACTCCTGCATCACAAGCCATTGATACATCTTTTAATATACCATTTTTTGAAAACATAGGGTCTGCAATATAATAAAATCCAATATCTCTCTCAATTAATCCCATAATATTACCATTTAAAAATTAATAAAAAACATAAAATTATTCAAGATGAGTCCAATGTTTTGAGGGAATTGTTTTTGATATATCTGGAGATTGACTTGATAAAATATATATCGCTCTTCTATTCATTGGATCATCAACCTCATCATTTGTTAATCTTTTTAAAACAGATTCACCAAAACCTTGATAATATATAGTTAGTTTTAATCCCTCTTTTTTGAATGCTTCTCCAATAGCTTTTGCTCTATTTTTGGACAAAATCATATTCGATTCAGGAGTTCCAACAGTATCAGTATATCCTGCAATATAGAGATTAAGAGTGATATCTTTTGCATGTTTTTTTAAAACATCATTTATTTTAACAATTGTATCTTTTATTTTTGGAATCTCTGTTTTTCTTACTTCCCATTTTCCAGACTCAAATTGAATCTCTTTATGAGGAATATCAACAGTAAATGGCATTATAGATAAACCTGTCCAAAATCCATATTGGTCATAAACTGTTATTTGAAGCTCTTTGAGATCTGATGTTTTCTCCCATGATATATCTGTTTTTTTTGAGGGTGGATTGTGTTCGATTACTCTGGATTCAGCCTCTATTCCACTATTATTGATAACTTTTAGCTCAACTTTAGTAGCCTCTCTATTTGTTGAAAAAGATGCAATTCCTTTTTCTAAATTAACACTATCTTTTTTAATATTAACTAAAAATGAGTCTAATTTAACCCCTTTCATCTCAAAATTATCCTCAAATGTTGTTGTATCAACATATTTTCCTTTAAGTGATATTTTATGGATAAAAACACCCTTTTGTTGTTTTATTGTTATTGATTTTTCAACATTCTCTGGAATACCTGAAAATTGGTAGGTTTTAGGTTTTTGTTTTGGTGATTCAACTGTTACAACAAGATTTTGAACTCTCTGTTGTGGAGTAAAATAGAATACTGGATCTCCTTCAGATATAGATATAACATCTTTAAATTTATACTCTAATTGTCCAAAAATAGTTATTGAAAGAAGAAGAGAAATAAAAACTACATACATTATAAACTCCACAAAAATTAATACTTTATAATGAAACTATTTATTCAAAATAGTTCCATAAATAGTTTTAAAACTCATATTTATTTAAAATATGAATAGCAATTATATAAAAACCAAATATTTTTATCAATAATAAAAGCTGTAAAACCACTATCAAAACAATTTAATTGACAAAATAGAGATTAAAATATAAAATTTCTTTAGTTATTATTAGCTTAAAAGGGATTTTATGGATTCAAAAGATATAGAGCTCTTAAAAAAAGAGTTAGATTTTTTAAAAAAGCAGTTCCTTTTTAGAATCAATCAGTTACAAAATAAAATAGATAGTTTAGAGGGAAAAACAGATAGCTCTTTATCAGAGATATACTATAAAAAACTGAATTTTGACTCTGAAACTGTTAAAAATCAGGAGATTATTAATAAAACTGATATAGAGAATATTAATACCTCCAATTTAGAAACTATAAAAGAGTCCTCTTTAGATGATAATGGGATTATATTTTCAGAAAATATTGATAACTCTGATTTAGATGAAAAATTAGAAAATAGTTCTCCTTCAGATTCAAAAAACCTAAACATAGAGGATAAAGATAAAAAATCACCCTCAAAAAATAGTGAAAATTCAGAGATTATATCAAAAAAACAAAATGAGGATAACTCTAAAAATATTCAAGAAAACAGTATTACACATAAAGCAACAGAGACACTAAAAGAGATTGCAAAAACCTCTTTTTTAGACTCTATACCAGCACCTTTATCTCATGCAATTGAGAGCATTAGTGCTGTCTGGAAAAAATATAAAGAGGAACAAAAATTACCAATTTTACTTCTTACTTTAAGCGGAATATCAATATTTTTAATTGGTTTTGGCTTTCTTCTTCAATACTCATTTCAAAATATATTTACAACAACAATGAAGGGGGCTTTTGGATTTTTTGTTGCCTCAATATCAATTTTTGCGGGAGTATTTATTCATAAGAAAAAAAATGAATACTCTGAGTTTGCCTCTGCACTTTTATCAATGGGAATTATTATTGCAGATATAACACTATTCTTTTTGGGTGTATATTATAAAGCAATGCCCCCTTTGGTTGTCTGGTTAACACTATTTTTAATATCTATTGGTTCTATATATTTGGCTTTTAAATATGAAACTAAAGTTGTTGCTGTACTATCTTTATCTGGAGCGATATTTGCTCCAACACTATTAACAGTAAACACTATTTTAGTTGAATACTCTATATTTTTATGGTTAATAACGGCAGGTATTCTTTTTATATCAGATATAAAAAAATGGGATTGGTTACTTTTTTTCACTTTTTTATCGGTTTCAACTACAATTGTCTCTCTTGAGTTTCAAAATATTTTTGTTGCACATCTATTTTTCTATCTCTTTACATATTTTGTCTATTTTAGAAAAGCAGTTATTAAAACCACTTTAACAAAAAAGGAGATTCTTGTTTTAGTTGGTTCACTCTCTATTTTTGCAATGAGTATTAATATTGGCTATGTTTTGGCATTAAATGGAGTACTATTTCTATTTTTTGCTTTTTATAAAAAACTAACAAATATTATAAAATCATCTCTTTTAGTAACAGTTTCAGCACTATTAACATACTCATTTTTTCTTATTTTTGGATTTCAAACACTTCCAATATTTGTTGCAATTGAGGGAATTTTACTATTTACATTTGGTAAAATATTTTTAATAAATTTTATAAAAAATAAGGGAATTACCCTATTTTTTATTGGATTAGCTCTATTAGCTTTGAGAGTTTTTTATATTTTTGAAAACTATAATGAGTTAATAGTTTTATCTTGTGGCATTATTCTATTATTTATTTTTAAAACTGTTATTTATAAATTTAAAAAAATT
>JAFGXH010000271.1 GCA_016936735.1 bacterium | reverse complement strand
TTTTATTTTTATCTAAATTAATTTAATTACTTAATATTTTAACATGAAAAAATATCTCCTGAAAAAAGCTCTTGACTCTCAATCCATTCAGGAAGATCATTTATATATGCTTTTACTTCAGAGAGAGACTTAAAATATCTCTCTGTCTGTTTTACTTGACAAGAGGATAGTGTTGGAATACCATTATTAAAAGTTATCTCGCCTGAACATTGAACAAGTATTTTTCTATTTTTATCAATCTCCTCTTTCCAATCAAACCAAAAAAAACTACTGTTTTTTTCAACAACGAGACATCCTTGAAAATACCACTCTCTGTTTTTTAATACTGCATAACCCATAACAACCTCCCTCTCTTTCTCTAATTATCACAAAAAAACATATATTTTTCAATGAGAAAAACAGAGAATTAGTATATGTAAAATATAAAAAAATATCCTTTAAAAATAGATGTTTATATTTTAAAAATAGTTCTATTTTTTAGAACATAAAAACAATTGTATGATTTATAAAAATATATTAAAAAGAGATTCTGTAATACTCCCTATTAATAATAATATTGATTACTCTTGCTTTTAAAAGCAAATATGATTATAATTCACTGATTTTTTCATTGGGGTTTTTTATGAACTATTTTGAGCGTAAAAAAATAAAAGAGATTCTTGCAGAGCAGAAATCTGAAAAAGATGTGATTGTTTTAGGATGGGTTAGAACTAAAAGAGTGTCAAAAAATGTTGCTTTTATAGAGATTAATGATGGAAGCACTTTGAAAAATCTTCAAATTGTTGTTGATTTAGATAAAAATAGTGAATTTGACCTCTCAAAAGTTACAACAGGCTCCTCAATAAGAGTAAAAGGTGATTTAATTGATTCTCCTGCTCAAGGACAAAGTGTTGAGTTATCACCAATATCAATAGATGTTATTGGTGAAGCTAGTGAGGATTTTCCTCTTCAGAAAAAAAGACACTCTGTTGAATTTTTAAGAGAGATTGGACATCTTCGCCCAAGAACAAATCTTTTTGGTGTTATAAATAGATTTAGAAATAAAATGGCTTATGCTGTTCACTCATTTTTTCAAGAGAGAGGTTTTCAATATATTCATACTCCAATAATCACAACAAATGATGCAGAGGGAGCTGGAGCATGTTTTCAAGTAACAACATTAGATTTGCAAAAATTACCAATAAAAGATGGTATTATTGATTATTCAACAGATTTTTTTGGAACATCTGCAAATCTTAGTGTAAGTGGTCAATTAGAGGCAGAGATATTGGCACTATCTTTAGGTGATGTTTACACATTTGGTCCAACATTTCGTGCAGAAAACTCAAATACAACAAGACATCTATCTGAATTTTGGATGATTGAACCAGAGATGGCTTTTGCTGAATTACCTGAGGATATAAAAGTTGCAGAGTCTTTTATAAAATATCTTTTTAACTATGCTCTTAATAATGCTTCAGAAGAGATGGAGTTTTTTAATAAATTTCTTGATAACACAAGAATATCAACTCTTGAATCTATAGTTAAAAGCTCTTTTGAAGTTGTTACATATACAAAAGCAGTGGAGATTCTTCAAAATTCAAACCATAAATTTGACTATTCTGTATCTTGGGGAATGGATCTTCAATCTGAACATGAAAGATATTTGACAGAGAACTATTTTAAAAAACCAATTGTTGTTGTTGATTACCCAAAAGATATCAAAGCATTCTATATGAAACAGAATGATGATGGTAAAACTGTTGCTGCAATGGATGTTCTTGTTCCTCAAATTGGTGAGATTATTGGTGGTTCTCAACGTGAAGATAGATATGATTTATTAAAAGAGACAATGAGGGCAAAACATATTCCATTTGAGGGTGATAACTCTCTTTGGTGGTATCTTGAACTAAGAAAAAATGGTTCTGTTCCTCATTCTGGATTTGGTTTAGGTTTTGCAAGAGTTCTTATGTATATGTCTGGTGTGAATAATGTTAGAGATATTATTCCATTCCCAAGAACTCCTAAAAATGCAAGATTTTAAAAAAATTCCTAAGATTATTTATAAAAATTAGAGTAAAATTTAAAAATATAATATTTTTATTAGAATAAATTTTAATTTTAAGCGTCTAATAGAAACCATTATGGATTTGGAGGATTTATGAAAAAACTGTTTTTATTTGCTTTTTTGTTTACTTTTTTTGGTTGTGGCTCTGAAGATGAAAAAGAGATCACATTTATCATTCATAGTAGTGAAACAATTACTCAAGCTACAACTTGGTCTGGAAATCACAAAATTCAGGGAACCTTGACTGTTAATGGGCAATTAAATATTGATGCCTGTACATTAATTCATATGGATTCAGACTCTGTAATTCATGTGAGTGATGGTGGTTCTGTTGTTGCTGTTGGTCGTGAAAATTGCCCAATTGAGATAACATCTGCAAAAGAGATTCCAGCAGCTGGTGATTGGTCTGGAATTGAAATATATCCAACTGCATCAAGTAATAATGAGTTTACTTGGGTTAATTTAAAATATGCAGGAAGTGATTATGGTGCATTCTGGCTTGAAAGTAATGTTACTATAAAATTCTCTAATTTAACATTAGAAAATATAAAAGATAATGGTATTGTTTTTGGAGATGATACCAAGTTACCAGTATTTTCAAATGTTAAATTTAAAAATGTTGGTTCATATCTTATTGAGGGATATGCTGATGGTTTTAAACAATTAACCCCAATTGTTTCTGAAAACAATAGCAAAAACTATGTTTATGTTAAAAATGGTGCTCTAACAGAAACAGCAACTTGGAAAAATCTATCTGTTCCATATCTATTAGAGTCTCTTGATGTAGAGGCTCCACTTACAATTAAAGAGGGAACCATTTTAAATATGAAAAATGATTCAGTAATAAATGTTTCTAACTCTGGAGCAATAATAACACAGGGAACAGAGCTTGCACCTGTTGTATTTAATTCAGAAAAATCAACACCAGAGGCTGGTGATTGGAGTGGATTTGAGATTTATGCAACATCATCCAATCAAAACAGTTTTCAACACACATATATTAAAAATGTTGGAAACTACTATGGAGCTTTATGGTTAGAGGATGGTTCTGAAATATCTATTAGTAATACTGTTTTTGAAAATGTAAAAGAGAATGCCATCACAATGGCTGGAGTTATTAAAGTTAAAAGTTTTGAAAATAACAGTTTTAAAAATGTTGAAAAATATCCAATTGTTACACATGCAAATAATGTTAAAGATTTACGTCCAATAATTCATGAAAACCTTGGAAAAGAGAGAGTTTTAATTAATGGTGGACATGTTGATACTACAGGAACTTGGTTAAATCTATCTCTTCCATATGAGTTAGAGACTATTGATATTATGGAAAGCACTTTAACAGTTGAAGAGGGAGTTGAGCTTTTAATGGCTCCAGAAACAACTGTAAGAGTTTTTGATAATGGTGCTTTAATTCTAAATGGAACAACTGAAAATAGAGTTATAGTAAAAAGCTCTAAATCTGCTCCAGCTGGTGGTGATTGGAGCTGTTTTGAGATATATGCAACTGCATCTAATGAATCCTCTTTTAGAAATGCAGACATAATGCATGGTGGTTATAGTGGATATGGTCATTTATGGATTGAAGATGGTGCAACAATTGAGCTTGAAAATGTAATTTTTGGTGAAAGCAAGGATAGTTGTGATGTTTCTGGGGATGGAAATATAGATGAGACTAATACAACTTATGATATCTGTGAGTAATTAATTAGAAGTGAGATACAGTAAACGTTGAACCACAATCTCCCTGAGCATTTATATAACTAAAATTAATCTTTTTTCCATCTAGTGGAACTAAAAATTGAACCTCAACTAATTGACCATTAGAGCAATCAAGTTTAAAAACCATATTACAACTATTTTGAATCAACTCAATTAATTCATCTCGATTTATCACAGTTTTATTCTCACCAGCAGAGTTAAGAGTCTCATTAAGCTCTGTTGGAACTCTATTCTGTGCAAAATCAATCATATTAAGATAATACTCCTCTTGAGTAAAAGTGGAGCAAGTTCCATGTTTTGTCCATTCATGTCTATCTAGATCACTTTGAGTTCCAGGCATCCACTCTAAAATTGCTTCTGCAGTCTCTTGAGAAATCTCTGGTTCAGGAAGACGATATTCAGGAAGCCAATATTTTTTATCTCTAGCAATTAAATCATCCGAAACATTACAGTAGTAAATAGATGCATGATGGCTATTTACTGGCCACATTCCATGAAGAATTAGCTTTGTTTTAGATGTTTCAGATGGATTTTGACACTCTGGTAATCCTGAAAAACTTGGATCTGAACAAAATGTTGCATGCCAACTCATAGCATATATATTATAGGCATACTCTTTTGGAAGAGTAATACATTGATAAGTTTCATCATCTAATAAAGCTGTTGGTTGACAAACACAAACTGCTTCATCATCTTTAACATTACAACTGCCAGCTCCACAATCATAAGTTTCACAAGATGTTATAATAAAAACACAAACTCCATTTTCATCAAGTTTTGCATTACTTTTACAAGAACAGGTTGCTTTTTCATCAACAACAAAACAATCACCCTCTCCACAATTATAATTTTCACAAGGAGATGTTTTAATAACACAAATTGGTTCTGCAAGAGATATGTCACAAACATAACCATCTTCACAACCATTATCAATACAGTTTTTTTCTATACTATTTGAATCATCACATCCTAAAAATAGAACAGAAAGGGTTAAAAATATAAAAATTTTAGCATAATATCTCATAGCAACCTCCATTTAAAGACTCTCTCTAACATAAAAAGATTTAAGAGTCAACAAAAGAGAGTAGAAAAAGTAATCTATAGATATGAATTTAAAATTATTTGATTTTAAGAAAAATCTGGAGGGAATAAATATATTTGTTCCCAACAAAATAAAGAGAACATAGAATAAAACATCTAAAATTACCATTTAAGTGATAGTTGAAAACCACCACTGAATCGGTAAAAAAAGCCACTAATTTTACCTGAACCACCATGAATATTTTTTAAAAGATAACCAGCAAAAAGCTCAAAACTCAATATATCAATATCATAACTGTATGAAAAGCTTAACTTTTGATTACTTCTTAACATTCCATCATACTCATCATAAAAATTTGTTTTAGGTGTTTTCATAGATATCTCTGTTCCTAAAAATCCACCATAAAGAGGGAAGTAGAGTGCTAAATTAAAAAGATTATCAACTGGATTAAATCTACCTCTTCCAAATTTAAGCTCAATATGAAAGCTATCCTCCTCTAATAGTCGAAGTTTAAAATTGGGAAAAACATGTGATTCATGTCTATTCCAATTAAATCCTCCATTTTGAGTTGATTCTGTTCCATCTTCATTAATATGTGTTAAATCTGAAAAATCTTTAAATGTTAAATACCAAGAGACACCAAGTTCAAAAGAGAGAAAACCAAAATCTTTTCCAATAAATATATATGGTAAAGTTATAACAGTAAATGGGATTGTCTCATAAATATCATAGTTTTTAATCTCTGCTGATTGAATTGTTGTTTCAACAAAACCACCACCAATAAGCATATTATCATCTCTTAAATATCTATATTCAGTTCCCAAAGAGGAGATATTTGAGTGAAATGTTGTTTTAAACGAGTCTAAATATTTTCTATCATCATATCCTTTATGATAAAAACCAACTTCACCATAAAGACTCCATTTAGATACTCCACCCCAAAGGGGGAGTGATATGATTATTGCTATCATGGGGGTTAATATTTTTCTCATATCACTCTTACCTTATAAAACTTAAAAAATATTTTAATTTAAAATTACCACTCAAAAGCTATAGAAAGAGAGCCAAAAAGACTATCCTGAACACCAACTTTCTCAATATCTTCATCTTGATAGTTAAATATTGTTCCAACTTTTGCAGATAGTGAAAAAGAACCAACTGTAACCTCTGGTTGAATAAAAAAGGCATCTGTTTGATACATATATCCACCAACAGATAGTTTAAAATATTGTGATATTGGTATTACAATTTTGGTTTGGATTATTCCATAAATTGGATCATAATCCTCTCTTAAAATATTGAAAACAAAGTGCATTCCATTCTCTTCACCAAGTCTAATATGAAGATTAGGATATAAAGTTGCATCATCATCCCAAGTCCAACCACGCCCCTCTGCTACTCCTATAGAGCTATCCTCCTCTCTATAATCTCTCTCTTTTTCATAAAAAGCACTCATTGAGTAGGTTAAACCAAAATCAAAACCAAACCATTTTTTATCAATTCCAACAAAAACACCTAAATTTAACCAATAACGAGCAGCTCTATCCTCTTTCTCTTCAGGAACAATCTCTTCTGGAATATTTCTACTCTCTACAGCATGAAGTGTTTTTGCATCAAACTCACCTCTATGATAAAAACTTATATTTGTTCCAAAACGAAGCTCTTTAAATATTTTTGAAAGAGAGTTATCTTTTGCTTTGTAGTATTCAAAACCAAAATGTTGTGAATTTGTCATAAGATAGGCATTTTTATCATAATCAATAAAGCGTTGGTCATGATATCCAAAAAGATCATTATGAACTCCACCCCAAACATTAAATCTATTTTTTCTAAGTCCTGGAAGTGACAGAAAATTTGGCTCTTTTTTGATCTCAATCTCTTCAGGCTGTTTTTTTGTTTGAATCTCCTTTATATTCCAATTTTCATCTCTGTATACTCTTTTTTTATAAGGGTAGTTGGAGTCTTTATTTACATCTGCTGAATTTTCATCTGAACTATCTGATTCATCATTATCAACTTTATTTTTAGATAATTCTAATTCAGAGCTATTACTATTTTCTGAATCTAAAAGATTATCAGTTTCATTTTCAGTTTCATTTTCAGCTAAAACATTTTCAACATTTTCAAAATTATTATTGTTAGTAGAATCATTTACTACCTCCGAAACAGTTTTTTGATTATTCTGTGCCATAAGGGTTAATGTTAACCAGAATAGGATTAAAATTGTACTTTTCATAATCACTCCCAAAAGAAATTTGATACATTTTCATAAAAGCAATTGATTTTCCAA
>JAFGXH010000270.1 GCA_016936735.1 bacterium | reverse complement strand
TTAGGTGGAATATTTACAGCAGTTATATTTATTAAAATTCCTTGGGGTAAATATATTAAAAAAAAATATAGATTAAAACGGGTGAAATAGTATGAAACGAAGAGATTTTATTAAAATAGCATCAATATCAATATTATCTATTTTTATTCCAAAAAAGGGACAGGGATATAGAGCTAAAAATAGAGTAAAAACATATATTACAAATGATAATATACCAAAAAAAAATATAGATTATTATAAATTTATATAAAAGTAGATCTTAACTTTTTATTGTTTTCTGTTTGATTCTAAAAATTTTTCTTAGGACTCTCATTAAATATCTATTATAAAACTCATTATATGACTCAATTCTAAATTTAGATGATAAAAATAGTGTAATAGAGATAAAAATAGCTGAGCCTATAAATAGAGTGATATATGAGTTTATATTCGGTAGAGACTGTTTTACATAATAAAAAATAGTTGTTATAATGGTAAATAGTGGTAATATTTTAACTAAATCACCTACTAATTCCCATAAAGATACTATTTTTGATGATTTAAGAAGAAAAATAAGCAGTGTTAAAAAATATAATACTTTTACTATTGATATAGTTATTGTTAGGCCATAGGCTCCAAATCTATCAGATAAAAGTGGAAAAATTGGAAGTGATATTAAAGTCATCAATCCACCAATAAACATTGGTGGTAGTGTTTTTCCCATTGCATAATATACTCTTGAAATAATAATTACACCACCCCAAAAAGGAACTGCAAATGAGAAAAATAGAAATATAATTGATGTATTTTGTGCATCAACTATGGTATAGGCTCCTCGCTTGTAAACTGCAATAATTATCTCTTTACTAAATAGAATATACCAACTTGCTGTAAATGTTGTTAAATAAAAAACAAGAGATAGTGTTTTTATTGCTAAGTTTTTAAATTTATCAAACTCATTTTTAGCAAAATATTCAGATAAAAATGGTAAAACAGCCTGTGCATTTGCTTGAGCAAAAAGACCAATTGGAAGCAGAATTAATCTTCTTGAGTTATTGAGCCAGCTTAGTGTTCCTTTTTCTAAAAAAGAGCCATAACGTTTTGAAAGCCAATCATCAAGTGTTACAAGAATTAATCCAGCCATAATTGGTAAACTTAATTTTATAAAATTTATAAAATCTCTATCTTTTATGTTAAAATTAAGTTTAAACTTTATCTCTTTTCTTATAAGAATAAAAGGGATAAAAAATGGTCCAATAAAAGAGCCAATTAGAGCTCCAATTGCAAAACCAATCATCCCCCATTTTGAGAATATAAGACCAAATATAATTATAGATATGTTATATATTAGTGGAGCCAATGCTGGTGCTGCAAATCTTTTTTTTGACATCAATATCGCAGCGATTATCCCACCATTATAGAAAAATAGTTGTGCTGGTAGTACAATTCTAGTAAATAAAATTGTTCTATCAAGAGCCTCTTGAGTAAATCCTGGAAACATCGATTGAATAATTTGAGGCATTAAAAACTGTAAAATAATAACAGCAACAATAAGAACTAGTGTCATTATTGATATTATTATACTATATATTTTCCAACCTCTATCCTCATCACCCTTTACCATAAAAGATGTAAAAATTGGTATAAATGTTATTGAAAATGCACCACCTGCAACAAGATAGTTTAAAAAATCGGGGAGTGTAAATGCAGCAAAATATGCATCTGTCTCAACTCCAGCACCAAATTTAGCAGCAATAATCGCATCTCTTAAATACCCTATTATTCTGCTAAAAAAAATAGAGGATGTCATTAAAAGAGAGGCTAAAAAGATTTTTTTCATATATTATCTAAAAAATATACAGAATTGTTGTTGATAAAAGATACTCTAATGATAAGTTATTAAAATTTAGAACTAATCTATTCTCTAATCCAAAATAGAGATCTCTATCAACAGAGTAGAGAAGAGTAAAACCAGAATGAAATGCAAACTCATAATTTCCTTTAAAAATAGCCATTGCACCATTATTAAAAAGAAACCAATTTTTAATCCATAAAGAGTCAACTATTTCAAAATTAAACTCCCCCTTTTCAAATTCAGGATAAACTATAATATATCCTCCAATATTAAAACTATATGTATGTCTTTCAGAGGCAAAAAATGAGAGACCCACATGCATTGATATATCATTTTTATCAAAATAGAAAAGCTCAGAATGTTTATTGATATAAAAGACAGACTTAGTTGTATCATTCCGTTGGTAGGTAAATAGATGAGAACCAATAGAGAGATTTGTTGCTAAATGGCCAGCCTTTCCAATAAAACTATTATTAAATAGAGCAATAAAAAAAAATAGATACAACATTAATAGCCTAATTATTTTTCAGATTTTTTTAAAATATATACTTTAAATATTTTATCATAAACAGATTGTCTATAATCAGAAACAAATGATGTTAAAAATGGGAATAAAACAATTACATTAGATAAAACTGTTAAGATAGCTCTTAAAATTAAAATATAAAATTTGGGATACTCACCCCTACAATTATATAATCTATATCCCATTAAAAGAGATGCTGGTGTTGATTTAAAAAAAACAGCCGATAATGAGTAATAAACAATATTCATTACTACATAAAAAATCCCTAAATTTATTGCTGAATCTCTATAATTTACCAAAAAATATCCAATTCCCTCTATTCCATAGTATGGATTCTGAGTAGTAGAGGATTTTATAAAAATTAAATAGTATAAAAATGATACTAATAAAATGATAAATTGATCTAAAATAGATATAAATGCTCTTAAAGAGAATTTCATAACATGGAAATAGTCTTCAGTAGATTTTGCATATTTTTGCTCATTAAACATAGATTCAAAAGATGGTTTTTTAGGCTCTGGAAGTTTAATGTTTTTGTTTTCAGAAACACTCTCTTTCTCTATTAACTCAAGTGCACTTTTAAAAATATATGGTTTCTCTTTAGGTTTATCATTTTCACTATTATCTATCACATCATCTGTTTTTTGTGAAGCGTTTTTCTCATCTATATTTTTATCAAAACCGTACACCTCTCCTCCAAAAAACTCATCAACTTTTTCAATTTTTTTCCCACAATGAGGACAAATTTCAGTATCATCTGAAATAAATGATTTACAATATGAACATTTTTTTGTCATTAAAAGAACTCTCCTTTTTACAACATTGATTTTACAAGTGTTAAGGCTACTATAGATGCTGTTTCTGCTCTCAAAATAGGAAAATTAAGAGCAGCTATAATATAACCTCTATTTTCAAACATCTCTATTTCAGAATTATCAAACCCCCCCTCTGGACCAACAATAATGGTTATTGGGAACTCTCTATTCTCTAAAATTTTATTACTAAAAGTCAATTTTTTCTCAGAAGTATGAAGAACAATAACTGTTCCATTAAGAGATAAATCTTTTATATTTTGAATAGGTAATATTTTTGGGGCACTATCTCTAAAAGATTGAGTCATTGCTTTAAATATAATTTTATCCCATCTATCATTTTTTTTTGATATCTCATCATTTTTTATAGTAGTTCGCTCTGTTATAATTGGTTGAATCTCATCCACTCCAAGTTCAACAGCTTTTTCTATAAGCCATTCAAAACGCTCAAGTTTTATTAATGATGGAGATAAAATAATTTTTTTCTCATTTTTAAGAGTTGGATTTATCTCTTTATCAATAATTGAGAAAAAAATCCTATTCTTACTATATTTTTCAAAAACAGTTTTATATTTTGCATAATCATTTTTTAAAATTAATGAGTCTCCATCCTTAAAACGAAGAACATTTTTTATATAATTTACAAAATATAAATCAGAGAGAGTGATCTCACTATCTGTAATATAGTTATCTAAAGATGCAATATAAATCTCTTTCAATTTAATCCTAACTATTCAACCTCAAATTCAAGAGGAAATGTTCCTCTTCTCAAAGATGTAAGTGGTGGAAATTTTATACTTTGAAAAACTTTTATAACACAACCATTAAGCTTTCCCTTTTTATTTTTATACTCTGGGTGATTTATAAAAACATTATATATTTTTCCATCAGTTCTAATATCATAACTAACTTCAACTTTTGGAGGTAGATAACCTGTTCTACTATACTCCTGTTCAAAACAGGATATAATACTTCCTTTATATTTATTGATAGTTTTTAATATCTCCTCATTACTAAGATTAACTGCATTTTGATTGTTTTTAGCGAAAGAGACATTTGCAACATCAGTATTCTCTTTTTCATTCTCTGCAAACATCTTTTTCATCTCCTCCTCATCATTTACCTCAACCTCAACAGTTACCTCTTTACCATCAACAATTTTTTTCTTTTTTACAACTCTTTTCTTCTTTCTTTTTCCTTTTTTTCCTTTTGAATCATCACTATTTTTCTCTTCAATATTTTCACTATTTTCATCATTAGAGTCTGTATCTTTTGCTGTTATAACAGTTTTTTCAGATTTCATCTCATCTAAAGATTTATGAACATATTTTTTATCATTTTTAGTTGTTGATATTTTAAAAACAACTAAACCTCCAGCAATAAGAAGAAGTAAAGCAATTGCTAAAATAATTTTTTTCTTTTTCTTATCTTTTACAATTTGAAGTTCAAACTCTTTTTCACTCTGTTTTAAAGACCAATCTTTTAAAAAGTTTTTGAATATATCAAATTCAGAGAGTTTTTTCTTCTCAATAGGGTGAGTAAGTGTTTTTATAATGCTATCTGGAGTAAGCTCACCTACCTCAACAAGCTCTCTAATTTTTTTTGCATTAACAGGACCAAACTCTATATCATTTTTAACAAAAAGCCATCTCTCAACCTCATCCAATTCACCAAGAGTTACATCCCCTTTTGATGCTTTAAAGGTATCAAACTCATTCTCCTCTTTTCTTATTGGTATATCTAATTTTTTAGATTTAATTGATTGAGGTTTAAATTGTGGTGGTTTTTTAAATTGAGGAGGGGCTGCTGTTAATTGTGGTGGTGTATTTAGTGATGGTGGAGTATCTTTCTCCTCAATCTCTTCAAGCTCCTCTAATTCTGGCTCTTGCTGAGTTATAGCTGTTGGATTATCATTCAAAAGCTCTTTTAAATTATCTGAAAACTCTCTTATAGATTCAAAGCGATTTATAGGATCTGGAGAGAAGGCTTTTTCAAGAAATATTCTTAATGCTAATGTCATATCATCATTTTGAGTTTTGGGAAGTTTAAAATCCTCTTGAGGTGTTCTACTTGTTAAAAGCCAATATAATAAAATGCCAAGAGAGTAGATATCTGATAGATGTTGTGTTGTTTTTGATGGATTATTTAGTTCAGGAGCTATAAAATCTTGAAAACCAGATGTTACACTCTCTCTAATTCTATTTGCAAGAGAGATATTAAGAAAAAAGGCAAAATCTATTAAAAAAACATCTCCATCTTTTGTAATAACAATATGTTCAGGATGAATCATTGTGTGTGGAAAATGTGGATGTAGTGGTTGAAGTTGCATCGCTATTTGAGCAACTAAAGTATAGGCATGTTTTAATCTAAAAGTCTCATTTCTCTCTTTTTTTGCCTGCATAATTTGAGAAAGAGAGCGTCCCTCTGTAAAAGATGTTATAGCATAGTAGTAATCATTCTCTTTTCCTTTATCTAAAATAATAAAAAGACTTTTTTTTATTTTTTTCTGATACTCATTTATTGGTTCAAAAAATAGCTCTTCATCAAATTGAAAATAGAAAGGAAATATATATAATGTAAACTGTTTTCCATCTTTATCTTGTATTAAATAGGTGTTTGATAACTCCCCCTTATGTAATATTAATACTATTTTATATTCATGAAAACTATCCCCTTTTTTTAATCTACTATAACTAAGCTCTTTTTTCTCTAACCACTCAAAAGAGGATGTTGTTATTTTATTTAATAAGAGATTACTGTCTTGACTGTTTTCAACTTTTTGATTCTCTAAAAAATCACTTTTTGAGAAAAACTCTTCAGATGGTGAATTTAGAGATTTATTACAAGATTCACAAACTAAGGCATCATCTTGATTAGAGTGATTGCAGTATATACAGTTTTTCATAAACTAAAGCCCCAAAAAAAATTCCCAGTAATTATAGATGAGTTTTTATCGAAATTCAAGAAAAGTTATAGGCTATTTATAAATTTTATCTATTAATACAACTTTTTGTAGTTATATTATATAAAAAATTCCCTTTTATAATTACAAAGAGTTTTTTATTTTTATATTTGATAGATATTATAGCATGATTCTTAAAAATGATATTCTATTTAAATTTTTAATTAAACATTTTTTATCCAGTTTTGGATTATAGAGACTGTCTCATCCCATTTATCTTTATTTAATCTTAATTTTAGAAACTCTTTATAAATAAGCTGAATATACTCATAAAAACTCTCTAGGTGTTGAGCTCTTTTTAATAATCTCTGAGTTTGATCTTTTTCCTCAACAAGAGGAAGTTTTATATTTGTTAATTTCATTCCTGTTGATTTATAAACTGCACTCCACTCAAGCATATTTGGATCATTTTGTAAATTTACAGTTCTAATAAGTTTAATAGAGCACTCTTTTACAACTTTTCCAGCCTGAAGAGAGTATTTTGCCTCAATTGAATCACTTGGTGAACCACCTTTAAATATTGCCTGTTGTTCTCCAATCTGCTCCTCAAGTGTTAATTTATTATCAATAATAAATATTAATTCATATCCATCATCTGTTTTAAAAGATGTTGAGTTCTCATTTTCTGATAGATACCATAACCATAAAATAAACTCTTTTGCAAAAAAATCTTTTTTTCCAACTAAATCAGCAAGATTCATCATAATTTACCTCTATAAAATATTAAGATAGTGAAACAAGTTCAGATGGTTGAAGTGAATCAAATCTCTCTAACTCTTTTTCTGAAAGAATTTTTGCAGCAATAGTTCCAGTCTCAACCTCAATAAGAGTTAGCTCCATTGCTTTTTCAAATGCAGCAACAAATTGCTCATTAATCCCTTTTGATGAGTTAAAAAAATATAGAACCCCTTTTGATGTGTTCCATAGAATCTCATAAGTATAAATGGATGGAATTGTTTGTTGAAGATATTGATACTCTGCCTCTTTTTTTATTTTATTATATTTTGCTTTACTATCCTGTTCCTCTTTATATTGCTCTTCCAATTTTTTTATAAATTGAAAAAGAACTTTTTTTTGAAGTTTTATAACATCTTTTCTAAAAGATAGATGTGCATAATCCTCAACAAATATTTTTTCAGTTCTTAACTCTCCAGAGAAAATATCTTTATATTCAACAAAACCGGAGCTCTCTTTTTCACCAGTCTCTTTTTGAAGAGGGGTAAACTGTTCTCTTTTTAGTTTTATTCCCCAAATAAGAGGATCAAAGCCTATACCATTATAGCCCTCAACATAATATGCTTTAAAACTCATTGTTCCAGAAATTACACCCATAACAACTCCTTAAACTCATAAAAAACCGATTTTACTTTAAGTTTCAAAAATTTGCAATAATAAAACCCTTTTTATGATTTTATAAAACTCTACTATAAATTAACAAAAATTATACTCTTGAATTCATGTCTAAAAATTACTATTTTTTTTTAGTAAATTGCTAATTTTACTACTCTTGAGATAACAGAGCAGGAAAAATAGTCTTAAAATAGCTTCATCTAAGAGTATTCTGGAAAAAACATTCTTTAAATGAAAACATTTAAGAGTATTCTGGAAAAAACATTCTTTAAATGAAAATATTTAAGAGTATTCTGAAAAAAACATTCTTTAAATGAAAATATCTAAGAGTATTCTGGAAAAAACATTTTATTTTAATTTATTTAAGCAGGACACAAAAAGGGACCCCAAAAAATGCAAAAGCATTTTTAGGGAACCCTTCGTACCCTGTTCATTTCTA
>JAFGXH010000269.1 GCA_016936735.1 bacterium | reverse complement strand
GAGAAATGAGAAATCTTTTAATTATAATAACACTTTTTTATTCACTTCTATTAATTTCAGAAGAGAAAAGTATAAAAAGTAATATTGATTCAGGAGAATTAATAGAGCTTTTAAGTGATGGTGAAAGATTAGTGAAAACTCAGAATTGGGATAAAGCAAAAACTGTTTATAAAAATGTTCTAAAAAAAGATCCAAATAATAAAAATGCAAGAGAGATTTTAAAATATATTGATATTGAAATTTTGAATAGGAAAAAATATTTAAAAGGAGTCTCTTTTTTAAATAAAAGAGACTATTTAATGGGAAAAAATAGTTTTAACTCTATTCCTCTTGAAAGCACCTACTATTCTCTATCTCAAAAAAGATTAGAGGAGATGTTTGAGTATATTATTAGTGATGTTGATAAAAAAATACTAAAAAAAAGATATAATGATGCCAAATATCTTTTAGGTATTGCAAAATCAATAAAAGATAATAGTGAAGCTGTAAATAGTCGCTTGAGTGATATTGAGAAAAAAACAGCAAAAAAAATCACACAAAATAGTCAATCAAAGAATAAAAATAGTAAATACAATCGAGAAAATGCAATAATATTAGTTGAAGAGGCAAGAAAGATCTCTATTTCTAATCCAAAATTAACAGTTCAAAAATCTTTAGAAGCAATAGAATTAGATCCAACCTATTCAGAATCATATCTTATGGCAGGTTTTGCATATAAAAATTTAAAGCAAAGAGAGAGGGCTGTTGAGTATTTAAATAAATATTTAAAAGTTGCTCCAAATGCCCCAAATTCAGAAGGAATTAGAAATCTAATAAAATCAATCTCTAATTAATATTTTCCAAAATCATCATCAAGAACAACAACATCTTGAGGTCTTACAACCTGATTATTTTTTTTAGGTGTGTTTAATGGAGGTCTTTTTTTATCTTGAATAGCCGATTTTGAGTGTGAAACAAATTTATTTTTAAGGACAAATTTATCAAGCATATGTTTTAACTCTCTTGCTTGACCAGATAACTCTTCAGATGCTGCTGCACTCTCTTCAGCATTAGCTGTGTTTTGTTGTGTTACCTGTTCTATTTGCATTAAGCTTGTATTAATTTCAGAAATAGCTCCTGCCTGTTGTGTTGCTGCATCAGCCATATCTTTTATAATATCTGTTAATTTATTTGCTCCTGACTCAATTTCATTAAGGACAGATGCTGTCTGATTTGCTAAGTCTGAACCTTTTTCTGCCTTTTTAATTGCCTCTTCAATCATTTCAGATGTCTCTTTTGCAGCTTTTGCACTTCTTGCAGCTAGATTTCTAACCTCTTCAGCAACAACAGCAAACCCTTTTCCATGTTTTCCTGCTCTAGCAGCCTCAACAGCAGCATTTAAAGCTAAAAGATTTGTTTGAAAAGCTATCTCATCAATAACTTTAATAATTTTTGAGATATTTTTACTTGAGTCTGATATCTCATTCATTGCTGTTGTTAGATTTTTCATTTGAATATTTCCAGACTGAGCAGATTTTCTTGATTGAATAGAGAACTCATTCGCTTTATTTGCATTCTCTGCACTTTGTCTTGTTTGATTACTAATCTCTTGAACAGAGCTACTTACCTCCTCTAATGATGATGCCTGTTCTGCTGCCCCTTGTGATAAAGATTGACTACTATCTGAAACCTGTTGAGATCCAGAAAGAACCTGTTCTGCAGAAACACCAACCTGATGTATTAAATCATTAAGAGAGCTTATTGTGTTATTTATGGCTGTTTTTAGTATAGCATGATCTCCTTGATAATCCCCTTTAACTTCATGGGATATATCTCCCTCTGCAATATGTTGTATAACCTGAACTCCCTCTTGAATAGGAATAACAATTGCTTCAACCATCTCATTAATTCCACTAACAATTGATGCCCACTCCCCTTTAAATGCAGAGGCATTTCCACGTTTTTTAAGATTACCATTTTTTGAAGCATCAATAAGAGAACCAGTCTCTTTTAAAAGTAGATTCATAATCTCAATAAGCATATTAAGATTATTTTTAATCTCATTAAAATCACCTTTGTATGAATCTGTAATTTTAGGAGGGATATCCCCTTTAGAGATTCTATCAACATACTCTGCTGTTACATTTATTGGTCTAACAAAAGCATCAATTAACTCATTAACACCTTTTATCATTTTAGCCCAACCACCAGTAAATTGAGTCTCATTTCCACGTTTATCAAGCTGTCCCTCTTTTGTTGCAACAATTAAACCACTCAATTCATCCTCAATTTTTTTAAGATTTACTCTTACAGCCTCAATTGTGGTATTGATAAAGGCTTTTTTCCCTGGAAATTGCTCTATTTGTGCATCAAAATTACCTTTTCCAAACTCTGCAACACAGGCCATAGCTTTTTTCTTAACAGAGATATGGCCATTAACCATATTATTTATCCCTTCAGCCATTACTTTATAGGCATTTTGAAATTTTTTAGAATCAATAAATACATCAATATCACCTCTATCATGCTCAACAGACATATGATTCATCTCATTTATCAAACCATTTAAGCTATCAATACAACCATTAAGGTTATTTTTAATCTCATTAAAATCACCTTTATAAACATCAGTAATTTTAGGAGGGATATCACCTTTAGAGATTCTATCAACATACTCTGCTGTTACATTTATTGGTTTAACAAAAGCATCACATAACTCATTAACACCTTTCACAAGATTTTTCCACTCTCCTGTAAAAACAGAGTCTTTAGCTCTAGCATCAAGTTGTCCCTCTTTTGTTGCCTTAATCAAACCATTTGTTTCAACAAGAAGAGATGTCATAATATCAATACAACTATTAAGATTATTTTTAATCTCATTAAAGTCACCTCTATAGTTATCAGTAATTCTTGGTGGAATATCACCTTTAGATATTCTATCAACATACTCTGCTGTTACATTAATTGGTTTAACAAAAGCATCACAAAGCTCATTAACACCTTTTACAAGTGTTTTCCATTCACCATTAAATACAGAATCTTTGGCTCTAACATCTAATTGTCCATCTTTTGTTGCTTTAATTAATCCATTTGTTTCAACTAAAAGAGTATTCATAACATCAATGCAGGCATTTAGATTATTTTTAATCTCATTAAAATCGCCTCGATAAGCATCTGTGATTTTAGGAGGGATATCACCTTTAGAGATTCTATCAACATACTCAGCTGTTACATTAATTGGTTTAACAAAAGCATCAACCAAATGATTAACCTGTTGAATAAGATTTTTCCAATCCCCCTCAAGTTTATCACTATTAGAGCGAACATCAAGCATTCCATCTGTTACTGATTTTGTTAATTTATCTAACTCTTTTAATAGAAAATGAATAACCCTTTGCATATTTTTAAATGATGTTGCTAAAACTCCAGCCTCATCTTTTCTGTCAACCTCGATTTTAGCATCAAGTTTTCCTTGAGAAAAATCATTTGCTAAATCAGAAAGCTCTTTCATTGGTTTTGTGATACTTGTAGTAATAAATAAAGCAACAAAAAATGCTAATATAATAGATATTATGGCAATTATATAAATTGTACGTATACTACTTTCAGCATCTTTAATTGCTGAATTTCCATCATTATTGGCTAACTCTGTTTGATATTTTACTAAATTTGCAACACTATCAAAATAGTCTGTCTGAATTTTTCTAAACTCTCCAAAAAGTAGCTCTGTTGCCCCTTTTTTATCTCCAGAGAGTGCAAAACTCTCAATTTTATTAAGAGTTGAAAGATACTCTTTTCTTGCATTCTCAATCTCTCTGACAAGCTCTTTTCCTTTTTCACTTTTAATACTAGGTTTCATTTTCTCTAGTGTCTCTTTTGCATTTTTAGATGCCTCTTTTCTTCTTTCCCATTGTTTTTCAATATCTTTTTTATCATCAGAAATAATCATATTTCTAATAACACGAGCAACAAGATTAACATCATCAATAATATTATTTGCTCCCTCTGTTTTTACCATTCTATCCTTAACAATTAGGTCTAAATTTTCATCTAAATGTGTTAAAGATGATACACCTATAAAAGTAATAATAATTAAAAATATTAGCAAAGAGATAAATCCTATTGCTAATCTTACGCCTATTTTGAGATTTTTTAACATGGTCTCCTCCGATGTGAATCTTATATGATTAATATCGGAAGTAATTAAATCTATATTAATGTTTTTAATAAAAAAATTATCTATTTTTCTTAATTATGCAAATTTATTAACTTTAAAGTTATCAAAACTGTATTTTTTTAATAGTTTTATCTGAATTCTCTTTTTTTTGTTGGGAACAAAAATCTTTGTTCCTTACAGATTTTTCTTTAAAAAGAGAAGAAATGAAGTAGTATTTTAATCTGATGAATATAGAAAATCTTTTATGAAGAATATTAAGAAATGCCTTAAGCTGTCAAAGTCTTGATGAAAAATATTCAGAACTGCCTTAATTAAAAAGTTTTTATTTTAATAATCTACAAAAAAAATATAACTATAAT
>JAFGXH010000268.1 GCA_016936735.1 bacterium | reverse complement strand
TTTTATTTTTTATAAATTTATCACTATTTTTAAAAAGGAGTTAACATGAAAAAATTGATTTTATCACTTTTTGTTTTTCTATTAGGAACACCTATTTTCGCACTTCCATTTGGATTGAAAGTTGCTGGAGAGGTTGATAATAACTCAAGATATGTTTTTAGAGGAGCAGAATTAAGTCAAGGATTTACATTAAATCCAAATCTGTCAGCAGAGGCTTTTGGAGCAGAGGCATATATCTGGAGTAATGTGGATTTAGATCCTGCTAATAAAATGAATAATTTTAATGAAGTAGATTATGGTGTTGGATACTCATTAGATATGGCTGGATTCAATGTTGTTCCATATTTTCATCTATATACACTTACTGATGATAACACTAATAATACAGCTGAATTTCAATTAACATTAGGATATACTCTTCCTATTCCACTTATGGATATTCAGATATTCACAAGAAGCTTTATTGATGTTATGGAGTATAGTGGATCTTTTTATAATGAATCAGGGGTCTCTTTCTCTATGGATGTTATTCCAATGATTGCAGTTGAGGCTGAGGGATTTATTGGAATGCAAAAATATACAAAAGATTTAGACCCAAAAGAGAAATTTAGATTAAACTCTTTTAATTTAAAAGCAGCCTTAACACTAAGCCCAATGCCTCTTCTATATTTTAGAGCACATGTTATGATGACTCAGATTATTGATGAGGATTTGCAAACAGGATTAGAGGGTGATTTAGGAAAAACAAAAATCTATGGTGGTATTGCTGTTGGTTTAGAGTTATAATTTCTTTGAGTAAAAATAGACCTTTCTTTATATTAAATCTTTTTTATTCTTCAAATATAAAATATCCTCTATATTTTAACATACAAGGGAGTTGGAAAAAGAAAATAGTTTTATTATTTTAATAAAAAATCATTTTTTACTATACTTTTGGACGTTTTTTAAGTAAAATCACTATTATTGCAATATTGGAGGATTTATGGAAGTCAAAAAAGGGGTGGATTTTAAAAGAAAAATCTATATTTTTAGTATAATTTTTCTTGCAGTAATTGTTATTTATATACTTTTTTCTAGTCTCACATCTCTCAATCCAACAGAGGTTGGAGTTAAAATCAACTATTTAACAGGGAAAAAAACTATTATTGTTACCTCTGGAAGTCATCTTATTCTTCCAATAATAGAGGAGGTTTTTATTCTTGATTCATCCCCACAAAAATTCGTAATGTCTGGAGATAGAACAGTTAATGATAATCAGGTTAGAAAATTAACAGTTCGTGCAAAAGATGGAAGTAATTTCTATTTTGATGAGATAGAGATTCAGTATCAAATTATTCCTGAAAAAGCAGATATTGTTCTTTTTGACTCTGGAACTGGTGAGTCATATAAAGAGAAATGGTTAAAACCATTTTCAAGAAAAGTTCTTCGTGATGAGTTTGGTAGATACTCATCTGAAGAGATTGCAAATCCAACACAATATGGTTCTGCAAAGGAGAAATCAAAAGAGACTTTAAACAACATTCTTAACAAACATGGATTAAGAGTTATAGATATAAGTACTCCAAAGCCACGTTTTGATCCTATTTATGAAAAAACAATTGAGGCAAGAATCAATGCTGATCAAGAGGTTGAAAAACAGAAAGTTAATAGAGAAAAACTCACTGCTGAGAAACAGTATAGAATAGAGAAAATTCAGAATGAGAAAGAGATTGAGTTTAGACAACTTGAGGGTGAGTTAAAAAGACAAGAGATTAATGCACAAAAAGAGCTCATAAAAGTGAAAAATGATGCAGATGCTTATAAAATACAACAGATAGGTATTGGTAAAGCTAAAAAGATAGAGCTTGAAACTTTAGCAAAATCTAGAAAAATTCAGTATCAACAGGAGGCAAAAGCTTTATCAGAAAAAATTAAAGCTATGCAGGAGCAAGGGGATGCTATTGTTTATAAAATTTTAGCAGAGAAATATAAAGATATGAATATTCAACTTCAACCATATAGTATTGATGCGAACCCACAACGAGTTCAGGTAGAGTCAATCTCAACAACAAAATAGGGGGCTTTATGAAAAAAATAATTATTATTATAGCTATATCAATTATTGGATTGATATTTTTAAATAAACTATTTTTTACAACAGTTCCTGTTGGAAAAGTTGGAATAAAAATAAATACTTGGGGTGGATTGGTTGAGGAGGATTTTGAAGCAGGACTTCATTTTGCATTAGTTGGAGTTCATGAATGGAGATATTTAAATAAAACAACAATGTTCTTGCATTTTTCTCAAAGTGGTGATGAGGGAGAACCTCTTATTATAAGAACAAAAGATAATAATGAGATATATCTTGATGTTTCAATTCCTTTTAAAATAATAAAAGGGCATGCCCATAAATTGATAAAAGGAGGATTAGAAAGAACTTATCAAGATAGAATGAAAATAATAACAAAATCTGTTTTAAGAGCAGAGCTTGCAAAACTCTCTCCATCTATTATTATTCAAACAGATTTAAGAGAGCAAATTGCAGAGGAGACTCTTCCAATACTTAATGAAAAATTAGCTGAAATAAATCTTCAAGCAGAGGCTATTCTTATTAGAAGTTTTAATTTTATAAATGAAAAAGTTGAAAAAACAATTCAAGAGAAACAGTATCTTCGTCAAGAGAAGTTATTAAAAGATGCTCAAGTATTAGAGAATCAAGCTAAATTAGAGACTAATAAATTAGAAACAGAGATTTTAAACTCAGAAAAAGAGGAGAGTGAGGCAGGAAATAAACGAATTCAGGAGTTACAATCTCAATATAAAATAGTTCTTACTAAAATTGAGGCTGAAAAAAATGAGTATGAAAAAAGAACTAGAGCAGAGGGAGATGCTGAGAGAGCTGTTTTAGAGTCTCAAGGAGAGCTTTTTATTGCAGAGTCAGAGGCTTTGAAAATTAAACTTGAGGCAGATATATTAAAATCAAAAGGTGGAAAAATTTTTATTGCAAAACAGGCAGCTGAAAATATTAATATAAATAGTCTCAAACTTAACTCAAATATAAAAAATCCATTAGAGATCATAAGTCTAAAAAATCTTCTAAAATTGGTTCAACCTGAATAGATGTAGTTTTATTTAACTGTATTTAGGAGACAACTGTTGTAATTGATGGGTCTACAATTGCTTTTAAAAGATTCCCTTTTTCATAAAGATTAAAAATTCTAATCTCCATATTGTGCTCTTGGCAAATTGCAAATGCTGTTAAATCCATAACTTTATACTGTTTTTCTAATGCTTCAGAGTAGGTTATTTTACTTAATCTTACAGCATCACTGTATTTCATTGGATCTTTTGTATATATTCCATCAACTTTTGTTGCTTTTAAAATCATATCAACATCCATCTCAACAGCACGAAGAGCAGCAGCAGTATCTGTTGTAAAGAAAGGATTTCCTGTTCCACCACCAAAAATAACAATTGCACCATTTTTAAGATGCTCAATTGCTCTTTTTCTTGAGTAGCTTTCTGCAATAGTCTCCATTGGAATAGCTGACATAACTCTTGCTTTTGCCCCTTTATGCTCAAGAACATCTGCAAGTGCAACAGAGTTCATAACTGTTGCTAACATTCCCATATAGTCTGCATTTGCACGTTGAATACCTGTTTTATCTCCATTAATTCCACGAAAAATGTTTCCACCACCAATTACAATTGCTAACTCAATTCCCTCATTCTGAAGAGCAATAAGATCATCAGCAATCTGTCCAATCATCTCTTCAGAGTAACCAAAAAGCTCTTTTCCTCTTAAAACCTCACCAGAGAGTTTTAATAAAACTCTTTTTTTTACCATATATATTTCTCCATTAAAATTAACTATTTTAAAGGTAAAAAAAAAGGCGGTTACCCGCCTTTTTTCTAGTTTTGCAATTGAGCAGCAACCTCATCTGCAAAATTATCTTGTCGTTTCTCAATACCTTCACCAACTTCAAATCTTACGAAGTCAGATACTGTAATTTTTGTATTTAAAGTTTTTTCAACCTCTTTAATGATGGCTGTAACACTTTTTTTATCCTCTTTGATAAAAGATTGATCTAGAAGACATATCTCTGCATACCAGCTATTTAATTTTCCAGAAACAATTCTTTCAATCATCTCCTCTTTTTTTCCCTCATTTCTAAGTTGATTTGCTGTAATCTCTTTCTCTTTTTCAATTTCAGTTGAATCAACTTGAGTACGATCTAAATAGCGAGGTGATGCAGCAGCAACTTGCATTGCAAGATCTTTTGCAAGATTTTGAAAAGCCTCTGTTTCATAAACAGCTGGATTTTCAGCTTTTAAAGATACAAGTGTTGCAACTTTATAGTTTATTTTATGAAGATATCCATGAACATAATCATTTTCTAATGTTTTAAAACGGCGAATCTCAATTTTTTCACCAATTTTTGCAACAAGAGATGATTGTTGATCACGAACAGTTGCTCCCTCAAGATTAAGATCAAGAAGAGAGTCCATATCCTCAATTTTTTTTGTTTTTAAAACATCTGCAACATTCTCTGCGAAAGAACGAAACTCCTCATTTTTTCCAACAAAGTCGGTTTCACAGTTAACTTCAACAAGAGATGCAGTTTTATTGTCTTCTGATATAGATATAGCAACAACACCTTCAGCTGCAATACGAGCAGCTTTTTTTGCTGAAGCAGCTAAACCCTTCTCTCTAAGGTAAACAACTGCTTTCTCCATATCACCATCAGTCTCTGTTAATGCTTTTTTAGCATCCATCATTCCTGCACCAGTTTTTTCACGAAGTTCTTTAACCATTCCTGCTGTTATTTGAGCCATTTTTTCTCCTTATTCATCTGCATCATCATATGAATCTTCATCTCTTTTTTTAGCTGCGAAAGGCTTTTTATGGAAAGGTTTTTTTGCCTCAGGAGCTTTTGTTGAAGGACGTTTTTTTTCAACTTTAGTTGTTTCACCATCCTCTGTTAACATTGTTTCTTCTCTTAAAGAGTTACCCTCAATACAAGCCTCTGTGATACCTGTTGTAAAAAGACGAATGCTACGGATAGCATCATCATTTGCAGGAATAGGATAATCAACAAGAGTTGGATTTGCATTTGTATCAACAAGAGCAATTACAGGAATTCCTAATCTTTTTGCATCTGCGATTGCAAGATGTTCTCTACGAACATCAACAATAAAAAGAGCTTGAGGAGCTTTGTTCATATTACGTAAACCACCAAGGTTACGATCTAGTTTTTGAACCTCTTTGCTAATTTTGATAATCTCTTTTTTTGAATAGCGTTGAAGTTGATTTGTTTCAATCATTTTTTCAAATCTTTTAAGTTTATCAACACTTGATTTAATTGTTTTGAAGTTTGTGAGCATTCCACCAAGCCATCTTGATGCAACAAAAGGCATTCCAGCTTTTTGAGCCTCTTCAGCTATAACTCCTTGAGCCTGTTTTTTTGTTCCTACAAAAAGAATTCTTCCACCTTTTGCAACAATATTTTTAGCAGCCTCGCATGCTTTTGCGTAAAGATCAATAGTTTTACGAAGATCTATCACATGGATTCCTTCGTGTTCACCAAAGATATAAGGCTTCATATTTGGGTTCCATTTATTGGTTCTGTGACCATAATGAGCACCCGCTTCAATCATAGATTGTAATGTCAATTCACGACTCATAAAAAAACCTCCAAAAATAAAAAAGTTTGCCTCCATCCGCAACCTTTAAAAAAAGGACTTTTTTGTAACGGATGTGCGTACATAAAAGTGAGTATTTATATCAGAAATATATAATTTATTCAAGAAAAATCGTTTTTTTAATCAATATATAGTGTTTTAAGTATTCAAAAAATTTAGATGTTTTGAGAAATTAATTTTTGTTATAAGAGATTTTTTTACTATTTGAAAAATGAACCAAAAGAGTTAAATTGTTGTGCTGAAAGTGTTGGAACCACTACACCATCTTTTTTCTCTTTTGCAGTTTGCCATCTTGTTTGAGAGTTTATTGTTTTTGTTAAATTTTTATCTTTAATTGATGCTTGATCTTTCATTTTTAGATTCATCTGTTTCATCTCAATACCTTTTGATGTTTTTGTAAGGTAATGAATTGTATCCTCTTTATCTATCTCAACAATAAAACCAATTCCAGTTAATTTATCATTAACTTCTCCATCTTTATTCTCATCATAACTATTATCAAAAAAGATAACATCACCTTTTTTAGGAGATGATTCAAACAATTTTCCATACTCTTTTGCAAAATAGTATGCTAATTCAGTTCCACCTCTCCATTTTCCCTCTTCATCTTTTTTTAAATCTGTTGGAACATCAAATACATTAAGTTCAAAATTTAAGAAAAGCATTTTTACAAATCCAGAGCTTGTATTTGAGTAATCTTCACTTTTTGGAAGCTCTTTTCCCTCAAATGATAGTGCAAATTCAACAACTTTTTCTCTGTCTGTTTGAGGAAGATCTCTTTTTGGTTTTAGTTGTTCAAAAGTTTTGTTATCTAAAATTGTTCCATAAGTTAAAAATAGCTCTCCAGCATATTGAGGAACTGTTTTTTCAGCTTTTTTCTCCTCAGATGAGATCCATCTAAGTTGACTATTTATTGTTTTTGTTAAATTTTTATCTTTAACTGATGCTTGATCTGGATTTTTAAGATTCATCTGTTTCATCTGAATTTTATCACTCATTTTCATTAAGAAATGAACAGTCTCCTCTTTATCAACCTCAACTACAATTCCCATAGTTGTATAAGGATCATTGATTTCACCATCTTTATTTCTATCAAATGTGTTTTGAAAAAATACAACATCACCCTTTTTAGGAAGACGATCTTTGTAAAGGGATCCATTCTGTTCCATAAATTTTGCCATCACCTCAACATTACTTAACCAATTTCCCTCTGCATCTTTTTTATCAGCAAGTTTTATTTTAGTTAAATCGACCCCATTTTCAAGATAGAGCATTTTAACAAACCCTGAACTGTATTTATCATAATCATTACTATCTGCATTGTTATTGTTTTCAAATTCGAGAGCTTTTTTAACTAATTTATCTCTGTCAGAACCAGAATCTCCTGTTTCAGTTTTTTTTGTTTCAGTTGTTTCAGTTTTTTTAGTCTCTGTGTTCTCAGTTTTTTTTGTTTCAGTTTTATTTGTTGTAGTTTTTTCATTTCCATTTTTTGCTGAATCATCAGTTTTTTTATTACAACTAACAACTAAAAATAGAGATAAAAAAAGAATAACTATTTTTTTCATAATAACTCCTAGTAAAAGAATAGCTACTTTTACTATTTTTTTTGTTTTAAATCAAGGATTTGATTAATTTTTTTGTTTTTTATATAAAATATTTTTATAAAATTGATTTTTCATCTCTTTTATTTTTTGTGATATTTTTAATTTGAGATGATTTTAAAAATAGTTTATAATCGATTTTTTATTTTGGAGATAAAATGGGTAATATTATATTTGAGGATTATGAGCTTGAGGAGGCTGTTAAAGAGAGATTAGCAGATCCTGATGATGATATTGATGAAGAGGAGTTGGAAAAAATAGAGTTTTTAGATGCCTCAAAACGTGATATTGAGGATTTAGATGGAATTGAGTTACTAAAAAATCTGAAAAGAGCTCAACTAGATAATAATAATATATCAGATATATCATCTCTTTCAACTCTTGTGGAGTTAGAGATGCTTGATCTTAGTCAAAATCCGATTTCAGACTTAACCCCCCTCAAAAATTTAAGAAAATTAAAAGTTTTATTTCTAAAAGGTTGCAAAATATATGACCTCTCCCCTTTAAAAAATCTTAAAGCTTTAGAGGCACTAATTATTGAAGAGCATAATATTAAATCATTAAAATCACTATCCTCTCTTGAAAATTTAACAAATTTAGAGATAAAAAGTGGTGAATTAAGTGATTTAACTGGAATAGAGGAGTTAAAAAATCTAAAATCACTCATATTAACAGGAAATCAGATATCAGATATTAGTGCTATCTCTTTTTTAAAAAAGCTTCAAACTCTTAATTTAGAGGATAATAAAATAACAGATATATCAGATCTATCTGACTTAAAACAGCTACAAACTCTTTCATTATGGGGAAATAGAGTGAAATCGGTTTTACCACTAAAAGATTTGTTAAAGTTAAAAACATTAGATTTAGGTAAAAATGGTATAAAAAATCTAAAAGAGGTTGCTCAAATTAAAAATATTAAAGAGCTTGAGTTATCCCAAAATGAGATTATTGATATCACAGAGTTGAAAAATCTAAAATATTTAAAAATACTTAAACTATCTGGGAATAAAATAGTAGATATTTCAGTTATAAATGAGATGAATTTAAGTGAACTCTGGATTAAAGGAAATCCTGCTGCTACTGGCTCATCTATTTATTTATCAAGAGTTAAGATTTTTTAATTTGAAAATTAGGAGATTTATGAAAAGAAAATATATTTTTCCATTAATTTTAATCCCTCTATCAATTTTTTTAGATTATATAACAAAAGTTTGGGCTGTTAATAATCTAAAAGGAAAGCCTCCAATAACAATAATTGATGGTTTTTTCAATTTTATTTATGCAGAGAATAGAGGGGCTGCCTGGGGAGTTTTTGGTAGTTGGAGTCCATCTGTTCGAATTCCTTTTTTTATTGCAATAACTGTTGTTGCTATGGGAGTTTTAGGCTTTATTTATAAAAAGCTCAAAGATGAACAGATAATTTTACAGATAGCATTCTCTCTTATTGCTGGTGGAGCTATTGGTAATTTTATTGATAGAGTTTTTGTAAGACATGTTGTTGATTTTATTGATTGGCATGTTGGAAAACACCATTGGCCAACATTTAATATTGCAGATGTTGCAATATCTATTGGTATGGGTTTAATTCTTATTGATATGTTTTTGGATTGGAGAAAAAAACAGAAAAAAGGAGATAATCAATAATGTATCCTTTTCTTTTAAAACATCCCATTGAGTTTCCATCATATTTTACAATGTTGATGTTTGCATTTATTGTTGGTATATATATAGCTTGGAGAAATGCCTCAACTTATGAGATAAAAAGAGTTGATCTTTTAGACTTCTCAATAGTTATTCTTTTGGCATCTCTTTTTGGAGCAAGAATTCTTCATGTTTTTGTTGATGGACATTTTTCAGACTATGTTAATATGTGTATTGACCCATTTAAAGTTGATGAGGCTGCAAGATATATTGCTGGTGGTTGTAAAACAGATGCAATGTGTGATGCTGCTGGAGTGGGAAACATATGTAATGTTGCAACTGGATACTGTTATCAAAAAGACTGTTTTGCAGCTATTGAGTTTTGGCGTGGTGGATTAGTATATTATGGTGGTTTTATTGGAGCAATTATTGCTTCATGGTTTTTCCTGAGAAAAAGAAAAATAAAAATTCTTAAAATGGCAGATTTAGTTTCACCATCTTTAGCCTTTGGATTAGCAATTGGTAGAGTTGGTTGTTATTTAGCTGGATGCTGTTTTGGAAAACATACAGACTCCTTTTTAGGAGTTACATTTCCTCACAACTCTCCTGCATTTAAAAAACATATTGAACTTTATCCAGATATTATGACTCATAGACATAATGCTCTCCCTGTTTTTCCAACACAACTATTTGAGGCTATTGCTGTTCTATTAATATTTTTCTATCTTCTTTTTTATTTAAGAAAAAAAGCAAAATATACAGGACAGATATTTATTCAATTTATGGTTTTATATAGCATCGCAAGATTTATTATTGAGTTTTTTAGAGATGATGATCGAGGGATATTTGGATTTTTCTCAACATCTCAATGGATTGGCATTGCTATTCTAATTATCTCATTTTTCATATCAAAATATATAAAAAAGGGGCATGTTCAATAGATTTTTATAAAACCATTTATAAAAAAGTTACAAATTCAAATATAATTTGAGTATTTTAAAGGTTTATATTTATGTTTAATGATCTATTCTCTGTTTTTGGCCAAACAGTTCATACTTATGGATTTTTAATGGCTGTTGGTTTCACTTTAGCTGTGATTTTAGTTAAAAAAAAGGGAGCTCCCTTTGGATTTGGTGGAAAAGAGCTTTATGATTTCGCATTTTATACTCTTATTATAGCTTTAATTGGAGCAAGATTACTTTTTATTCTTACAAATTTAAAAATGTATAGTAACCTTATGCAAAATGGAGACTATTTTGCACCAATAAGGGTTTGGGATGGTGGCCTTGTTTTTTTTGGTGGATTTATAAGTGCCAGTATATATTTTATATTGTATGCAAGAAAAAAGGGGAAAAATGTTTTTCTAATGGCAGATTTACTATCTCTTGGAGCAACAATTGGTCACTCTGTGGGTAGATTGGGATGTTTTTCTGCTGGATGTTGTTATGGAGTTCCAACAGATAGTTTTGTTGGGGTACAATTTCCAGAAAACTCTATCCCTTATGATGATCATTTAAATTTAGGGTTAATTTCAAATCACACCCATCACTCTTTAGCAATTCATCCAACACAACTATATGAGGCAGGAGCACTTTTTCTGATTTTTCTATTTTTATGGTTTAGATTTGATAAAAAAAGATTTAATGGAGAGATTGCACTTCTATATTTAACAATATACTCTATTGAAAGATTTATTGTTGAGATTTTTAGAGGTGATGGAGTAAGAGGTTATCTTTTTAAATTCACATCAAACTCAATAAACTCTATATTAGGATTACCAGAGGGGCATCCAATTATTTTAACAACATCTCAAACAATCTCATTAGTTTTAATATCCATAACAATATTCATATATAAAAAGAGTAGAGATAAATCATTATTAAAAACAGAGCCTAAAATAGAAAATATCACTCAAGAGTAGCAAAAAATAGTAGAATTTTTTTTTTATTCATTATATAATCCTAATTTTTTGGGGGTTATATGATTCCAGAGTATCGCTATTGTGTTGAGGATAAATCAATTATGACACCCTTTTTCAGGGAGCGTATTGCAAGACCTCTTTTAGTTTTTGTTCCAAGAGCCATTCCTGCAAATATAATAACAATCATCTCAAACATATTTATGTTTATTGCATTCTTTTTAGCTTTTCATTTTGGTAGATCTTTAAAAATCAATTTTATAATTATTCCAACTCTGTTTTTTCTATATCTTTTATTTGATCATTTTGATGGAATGCAGGCAAAAAGAACAAAAACAAGCTCTGCTTTAGGTGAGTTTTTTGATCATTTTATGGATACTCTCAATAATGGAATACTTTTAGGAACATTTTTACTTCTTTTTGAGTTTCAGAATATTTTTATAATATCAATGGTGATAGGATTCTCCTATTTAGTTCATGCATCAGTATTTTTTGAGCAATTTAAAACAAAAAAACTTATTTTTGAGAAAATTGGTTCATTTGAGGGTGTTGTTTTAACAATATCTGTTGTTGCTCTTGGATATTTTGAATCATTTCATGATTTGATGAATAAAAAAGTTTATGGAAACTTAATGATAATTCATCTATTTCTTCTTTTTATTGTTCTATCTGAGTTTATAACATTTTTAGGAACAATTATTAGAATAAAAAAGATAAATTTTAAAATTATGGCATTTACTGCATCACAATTAATTATTATAGCCTGTTCAACACTATCAATAAAAGATCGATTATATGTTATAATAATAGTATCTCTTTATGGAATACTATATATTGGTGGATTAATGAAGGGACATCTTGCAGATACAATTGAGAGACATCCAGACTATATAACCCCAATACTTTTAATTCTACTTCACTTCTCAATTTTATTTAAATGTGAAAATTGGATTATATATATAATCACATATTTAACAATAAGAATTTTATATCTTGCCATCACAACAATATATATTTTGAGAGAGTTTTGGGTTTGGGTAAATCCAAAATTAGAAAAATAGATATATCTCATTTTAAATTCAGATAAATATTTATGTTCTCTTTAGTTTTTATTGGAGGAGATTTTGAAAAAACAGAAGATTATTATTTTAGGCTCTGAAGGGATGTTAGGACATATTGTTTATCAATATTTAAAATTAACAGATAGATATAATATTTTTGGAGTTGGAAGAGGGGAATCAAAATTTGTTGATAAAAAATTAGATGTAACAGATTTTGATAGTTTAGAGAGTTATATTTTAGATATCTCTCCAGATTTTATAATAAACTCAGTTGGAGTTTTAGTAAAAGCTTCACAAGATAATATTTTAAATGCAATAAAATTAAATAGTTATCTTCCACACTTTTTATCTAATATCTCTAGAGTTATTAAAGCAAAAACTATTCACATTAGTACAGATTGTGTTTTCTCTGGTAAATCTGGAGGATATAGTGAAGGCTCCTTTCGTGATGGTGATGATAACTATGCCCGAACAAAAGCTCTTGGAGAGATAGATAATGGTTTTGATTTAACAATAAGAACCTCAATTATTGGTCCAGAGTTAAAATCTAATGGAACAGGGTTATTACATTGGTTTTTAAATCAAAAAGATGAGATAAATGGTTATAGTTCAGCCTTTTGGTCTGGAGTCACAACACTGCAACTTGCAAAAACTATAGAAAAACTTTTGGATAGTAAAATAACAGGAGTTTATAATTTAACAACATCACCAAATATATCAAAATATGATTTATTAAACCTTTTTAAAAATATTTGGAATCAGAACATTAATATAGTTTCAAACTCAAGCTATATTATTGATAAAACTCTTATTTCAGAAAGAGATGATTTTAAATATGAGAATAAAAGTTATAAAGATATGTTACTTGAGTTAAAAGAGTGGATGGATAACAACAAAAATATTTATAAGCACTATCCACTTTAGGTTGGATAAAAAATAGCTTTCAATAAAAAAATAGATTAAACAGCTATTTCAATAAAGTTTTTTTACTAACTATCTCATCAACAGTTTTAAAATGAAGCTTCGTTAAATAAAAAAGTGACTCAACAGAGTAAAAATCTAAATACCTGCTAAGCATTTTACTATTTTTAGGACTCATCCCAACAGAAAACTCAATACTATTCTTTTTATATTTCATATTAAGCTTTTTCAAATACTCAAGTTGAGTATATCTTGCAACAATCGAAGCGGCTGCAACAGATATATAATACTCCCCTTTAGATATCTGCATAACCTCTTTATCAAACTCCTTTTTAAAATAGTCTATAGTCGAAAACTTGTCTATTATTATTCGCTTAACCTCTTTTTTCTCCGCATCTACTGTTTTTAAAACCTCATGTATCGCCTCTTTATGACCCCACGCAAGTATTAAATTTATATTTTTAACTTTTTCATACATCTTATTATATCTTGCAGGCTCAATTATTTGAACAGAGTATGGAGCAGTCTGAGTTATCTGAGTGTATAACTCCTTTAGCTCTGTTTGTGATGTTATCTCTTTTGAATCTCGAACACCAAGAACTCTAAATGTTTTTGCTAAAGTCTCATCAACATAGACTGCAGCTGTGAAAAGAGGCCCTATCATATCCCCCTTCCCTGTTTCATCTGAACCAATTGAGAAAAACTCCTCTTTCACCCCCTCAACATCATCAACTTTAGCCTTTCCAGCTTTTGATACTGTCTTCTCTATCTCAAAAAGCTGTGGAGACTCTTTTTTTTCAAATAGCTCTAATATTTTTTGAGATTTTATTTGAGAAAAATCTGTTTTAAACCCCTTCTTTGAGTAGTATAATCTAAAAATAGACCTCTCTGTCCCATAATATCCAACAATCTGAACACCATAAGAGATTTCGTTTTCCGAAATCTCTTTAAATCCTAACTCTTTTATCTGTTTGATAAAAAGATTTTTATAAATCTCAAAATGATCATCCATTAGTTTCTCTTAAATTGATTTTAAATTTTAAATAGATAGATTATCTTTCCCTATCATCATCCCTATTCTTTTAACTTTTTTCTTCACTTTTTTCCAATACTTTTTAATTCTATTTAAAACTCTGTTTACTCATTTTCTTTTGAGGGTTATTTTATTCGATTAATCCTATTTTTAATCAAAATGAGGCTTGAGATTAAGCTTTTCAAAATTAATCCATTGAATATGTAGTAATTTTTTTTATAATTATTCTATATATTATAAATACATCTTATTGAAATTATGAAAAAAATATGATATGAATAAAGATTCTTTTATTGGAGAAGCTTATGAAAACTACTATTTTATTTTTTGTAGTGATATTTCTTATTAGTTGTAGTGATTCAAAAAAATCTAAACCAGATCTTAAATGTGAAATAGGATTTTCATTAGAAAATGGTGTTTGTATTGATATAGATGAGTGTTTTTTAAACACAGATAACTGTCATGAAAACGCAACTTGTACTAATATAGATGCCTCCTTCAATTGTAAATGTAAATCTGGATACTCTGGAGATGGAATTAGTTGTAAAATTAATCCATTTATAACAACTTGGAAAACAGATAATGAGGGAGTCTCTTCATCTACTCAATTAATTATTCCAACAAATATAGAATACACATACAATTACACTATTGATTGCAACAATGATGGAGTTTTTGAGGCAATAAATATTCCAGGTGATTATACTTGCAATTATGATGTTGCTGGAACATATCAAGTTGCAATAGTTGGAGAGTTTCCTGCAATCTATTTTAATGATGGTGGGGATAAATTAAAAATTCTCTCAATAAATAGTTGGGGTTCTATTGTTTGGCAGACAATGAAGAAAGCATTTTCAGGTTGTTCTAATTTAACTGCTAATACATTAAACATACCAATATTATCATCTGTTACAAATATGAGTGAGATGTTTAAAGGAACAAAATTTAATCAAAACATCAATGATTGGGATGTTTCAAGTGTTACAGATATGAGTTATATGTTTTATGCTGCAAAAGCATTCAATCAACCACTTAATAATTGGAATGTATCTAATGTTACAGACATGAGTTATATGTTTAGTTCAATTATTAATACTGGACGAACTATGATATTTAATCAACCTCTTAATAATTGGGATGTTTCAAGTGTTACAGATATGAGTCATATGTTTTGTGGTACAAATTTTAATCAATCAATAGATTCTTGGGATGTCTCAAATGTTACAAATATGAGCTATATGTTTGCTTTTGCACAATTTAATCAACCATTAAATAATTGGAATGTAAGTAATGTTACTAATATGCATGGAATGTTTCTTTATTCAATATCTTTTAATCAACCATTAAATAATTGGAATGTTTCTAATGTTACAACAATGTCTCAAATGTTTTCTAATGCAGTCTCTTTTAACCAACCTTTAGATTCTTGGGATGTTTCTAAAGTTACTTCTATGGATAAGATGTTTCATCATGCAACCTCTTTTAAGCAACCTTTAAATAGTTGGAATGTTTCTAAAGTTACCTCTATGAATGAGATGTTTTATAATGCAATCTCTTTTAATCAACCTCTTAATAATTGGAATGTCTCAAAAGTTACTTATATGAACAAGATGTTTTATAGTGCAGTATCATTTAATCAACCTCTTAATAATTGGAATGTTTCTAATGTTACTTATATGAGCTCTATGTTTGTAAATGCAACATCTTTTAATCAACCTCTTAATAATTGGAATGTTTCTAAAGTTATTAGTATGAGTGATATGTTTGCTAGAGCAAAATCTTTTAACCAGAATTTATCATCTTGGAATGTTTCTAATGTTACTTCTATGAATGGAATGTTTTATGAGGCAACCTCTTTTAATGGAGATATATCATCTTGGGATGTTTCAAAAATTAAAAATATGGATACAATGTTTTATAATGCAACCTTATTCAATCAAGATTTATCAAATTGGGATGTAGATCAAGTGAATTATTGTGATGAGTTTAATGTAGATACTCCATCTTGGACTCTTCCTAAACCTAATTTTACAAGTTGTAATCCAAAGTAATCTCTTTTTGTTGTCTTTTTGATTAAAACTCTGTTTACTCATTTTCTTTTGAGGGTTATTTTTATTCAATTAATCCTATTTTTAATCAAAATTAGGCTTGAGATTAAGCTTTTCAAAGTCAATTCATTGAAAGTGTAGTAATTTTTTTTATAATTATTTCATCTATTATAAATATATCTTATTGAAATTGTGAAAAAAATATGATATGAATAAAGATTCTTTTATTGGAGAAGCTTATGAAAACTACTATTTTATTTTTTGTAGTGATGTTTGTTATTAGTTGTGGCAGTTCAGATGATTCTAAACCAGATCCTAAATGTGAAATAGGATTTTCTTTGGAAAATGGTGTTTGTATTGACATAGATGAGTGTTTGTTAAACACAGATAATTGTCATGAAAACGCAACTTGTACTAATTCTCAAGGAGGTTTTTCTTGTAGTTGTAATGAGGGATATTCTGGAGATGGATTAAATTGCGAAACAACTGTAATATCTGAATTTATAACAACATGGAAAACAGATAATGAGGGATTTTCATCATCAACTCAAATAACTATTCCAACTAATCCAGAATATACATACAATTACAATGTAGATTGTAATAATGATGGAGTCTTTGAAGCAACAAATGTTACAACTGATTACACCTGTGAATATGATGTTACAGGAACATATCAAGTTGCAATTTCAGGAGAGTTTCCTGCCATATATTTTAATAATAGTGGAGATAAAAACAAGATTTTATCAGTAGATAATTGGGGAAATATAGCTTGGCTTACAATGTCTCATTCATTTCATGGCTGTTCTAATTTAATATTAACCGCAACTGATTCTCCTAATTTGAGCAATGTTACAAATATGAGAGCTGTGTTTGCAGATACAGGCTCATTTAATGGTAATATAAACTCTTGGGATGTCTCTAATGTTACAGATATGTATGGGATGTTTTATAATGCAACCGCTTTTAATCAAGATTTATCAAGTTGGGATGTTTCAAGTGTTACAAATATGAGTCTAATGTTTTATAATGCAACCGCTTTTAATCAAGATTTAAACTCTTGGAATCTCTCTAATGTTACAGATATGAATGCTATGTTTGCATTAGCTATCTCATTTAACCAAAACTTATCAAATTGGGATGTTTCTAATGTTACTGATATGAGTTTTATGTTTGGAGGAGCAACTGTTTTTAATGGAGATATCTCCTCTTGGAATGTCTCCAATGTTACAGATATGAGCAGTATGTTTCAGGAAGCAATCTATTTTGATCAAGATATATCTAATTGGGATGTATCTAATGTTACAAATATGAATGCTATGTTTTTAAAAGCATTTAGTTTTAATAGAGATATAAATGGATGGAACGTTTCAAATGTTACAAATATGAGTCTTATGTTTGGAAAAGCAACCGCTTTTAACCAAAATTTAAACTCTTGGGATGTCTCAAAAGTTACCAATATGAGTAGTATGTTTCAGGAGGCAAAATTTTTTAATGGAGATATCTCCTCTTGGAATGTCTCTAATGTTACTACTATGTCTGGAATGTTTCAAGAAGCAATCTCTTTTAATCAAAATTTAAACTCTTGGGATGTTTCTAATGTTACTAACATAGTTGGTATGTTTGCTTATAATCCATTATTTAATCAACCATTAGATAATTGGAATGTATCAAATGTTACAGATATGACTGGAATGTTTTCAAATACAACATCATTCAATCAACCAATTGGAAATTGGAATACATCTCATGTTACAAATATGTATGGAATGTTTTATTATGCCTCCTCTTTCAACCAAGATATATCAAATTGGGATGTTTCTAAAGTTCTTAACATGCATCAAATGTTTGAAAGTGCAAGAGATTTTAATCAAGATTTATCAAGTTGGAATGTAGATCAAGTGAATTATTGTGATGATTTTTATGTAGATACTCCATCTTGGACTCTTCCTAAACCAAATTTTACAAGTTGTCAGCCTTAATTATGGCAGTGCATTAAAATACACTGTTCATTTATGATTTTTTAGCCTCTATTTGTTGTCTTTTTGATTAAAACTCTGTTTACTCATTTTCTTTTGAGGGTTATTTTATTCGATTAATCCTATTTTTAATCAAAATGAGGCTTGAGATTAGGAGTTGAGACAGCTCCTCATAGATATTTTATTACTCCTCATAGATGTTGAGACAGCATATATGCTGTCTTTACTGTTCCTACTAGAGGTTTTACTGTTCCTACTAGAGGTTTTACTGTTCCTACCAGAGGTTTTACTGTTCCTACCAGAGGTTTTATTATTCCTACCAGAGGTTTTATTGTTCCTACTAGAAGTTTTACTGTTCCTACCAGAGATTTTATCGTTCCTACCAGATGATTTACTGTTACTACAAGATGATTTACTGTTCCTACAAGAAAAAAAACACTCCTACCTAAATTTTTGATAAAAAATATAGATTTTATTGAATAAAACTATAAAAACTTTCATTTATTATATACTGTATTTTTATAAACTATGTATATTGGAGGATTTATGACTAATTTAAGAGCAACAGAGGACAAATTTATTTTTAAAGCACCTCTTATTATTGAGAATTCCCTTAATGATCAAACTATTAAATCTCTTGTTGATGAATATGGCTATGATGAGGAGAAGTTAAATTATGGTGCAGAGCTTTTAGATAATCTTAAAAAGGCTCAACTAACTAAAAATGAGGATGGAAGTGAGTTTATTGAGAAAAAAAATCAGTATGATAGGGCTTTTAATGATGCCTTTAACCTCTATATGGATTATGTGAAAATCTCAAGAGTTGCTTTTCGTGAGAATGATCAAGTTATTTCACTTCTTGGTATCAATGGTTTAAGAAAAAAGAATCCAGATGAGTTTCTAAAACAGGCTGAAATGTTCTATAGTGGTGCCTTAAAGTCTGATATCGTTAAAAGTGAGCTTTTAAAATTCAAAATCACAGAGGAGAAACTTCAAAATGGCCTTAATCTTGTTAAAGATTTTGTAAAACTATATCAAGAGGTATCTATCGAACGTGCAGAAACTATTGGTTTTACTAAAAATAAAAATATGTAAGGAACAAATATATTTGTTCCCAACAAAAAACTAGAAAGATGGATTAAAGATTATAAAGTTATCCTTAAAATCACACTCCGAAGCGATGAAACTCTCCTTAAAAAACTTGGATTATAAGAGTGAGTTGAATAGGTTCTACTGTTTTTCTCTTGTAGTGCATTAAAAAAGACTGTTCATCTATCTTTCCTTAAAGAAAAAAAACTGCTAATCTGTAAGGAACAAATATATTTGTTCCCAACAATAAAAGAAAACATAGATGAGAAACTTTTAGACTATTTTTAGATAACTTTTAAGACTCAAGTGAAAGCAAAATAGAGAAAACACCTATCCAACCAGAACTAGAAAATCCTGGATATCCTGGGTTATTACTTTGAAAACCATAAGATGACTCAATATCTGCTCCTGTTTTTATATCTATTGAGTCAGGAAACTCATCTATAACACCACCATTTATAGATTTTTTATTCTCCCTCTCTATTAAATAGTGTATTTGTGCCGATAATTTTAGTGATAGCTTTCCAAAATCAAAACTATAACTATCACTCCAGCTTAATGCTGTTGATAATCTATCATTATCTACATAATTATATCTTCCTGTCTGAACAGGAATTGCTGTTGGTGTATATGAGATGTCAAATCCAACTAATTGACCCTTTATTTCAATATTCACTCCACCTGCAAAAGAGATTGTATCCCTCCAATCATCTGGTGTCTCTCCCATTCGATTTATATAGTTACTCCAGTTTGAATATAATGCCTGTGCAGTAAATCCTATATTAGAGAATTTTAACTCTCCACCTATTGATATTTTTAAAGGCTCATAGTTAAACTCATTTTTAAATGTTTGAGAACGCCTATTACTTCCATCCTCATCCTCAAAATTAAAAAATATCATCTCACTTGTAGCCTCAACTCTGTTTGAATATGGAAAATGTATTGTTGCTGATAAAGAGCTAAACTCTGTTGGCTTATAGTATAGTCCAAAATATGGTGTTAATGATGTATTAACCTCTATCTCTGGTTGCATTGATGAGATTTTTTGATTAGATACATCCTCAATATATACTCCACTTGTTGCATAGGAGTTCATTGACCCTAAACCACCTGCACCAAGTGATATATAATCTGTTATTTTTAATGATAGTGCAAAAGATAGTGAGAATGATTGAAATCTATCATTATATAACTCAAAATGCAGAGAGTTTGAGAAATATTGCTCCCTTTCATCATTAAAAAATGGTGTTTGAACCTGCATATTTTTTATTGGAAGAAGTGCAAGAAAGCCAAATGTTAATCTATCTTTTATTATCTCTCTTAACATACCAAAAGATAAAAATGTTATATTATCTGCTGACTCTGCTCCACCCCTTTCTGATAACATATTGGTAGGTAGTGGTCTATATATTAATGCTGCATCACCTGTTGAGGTCTTTCTTCTTGCATTAAATATATCCTCTGTTATATTTGATGACTCTGGTTTATTAAATAGTTTAATCTCTGTTGAGTGCATTATATGAATAAGACCAAACTGTTCCCCTTTTTTACTAAAAGATATTGCTGCTGGATTAAAATATGTGGAGAAAACTCCACTCTCTTTACCTCTTGAAACTAACTGATTAGACTCTCCAACAGCTCCTGAAAACTCCCAAAAAGAGGAGGCAAAAAGAGATGTCACAACAATATAAAACAGAAATATAAACACTATTCTCATATTAAATCACCTATAGTTTATCAATAATCTCTAAAACCCTTTTTATAATAAGTTGATTCTCAACTCTATCTATTAATATCCCATTTTTATATATTAATCCAGAGTTTTCTGTTGGTATAACTGCAACATCAGCCTCTTTTGCCTCCCCTGGACCATTAACAGGACAACCCATAACTGCCACTGTAATATCTTTTTTTACTCCACTTAAAACATCCTCTAACTCTGTTGCAAATGGAATAACCTCTTTTGATGCTCTTCCACAAGTTGGACAAGAGACAAATTTAATCCTACCACTCTTTAAACCAAGTGATTTAAGAATTGCAGAGGCTGTTTTAACCTCATCAATAGGATCTCCTGTTAATGATACTCTAATTGTATCTCCAATACCCTCAAATAGAAGTAATCCTATTCCAACAGCAGATGATATTCCCCCTTGAAATGGTGTTCCTGCCTCTGTTATCCCAATATGAAGAGGATAGTTAACTTTTTTTGCTATCAATCTATATGCCTCAACTGTTCTAAAAATATCGGAAGCTTTAAGTGATATTTTTATATTATAAAAACCAAATGATTCTAAAATAGAGATATGTCTAAGGGCACTCTCAACCATTCCTAAAGCTGTTCTCCCATATCTATCCTCTATATCTTTCTCAAGAGAGCCACCATTGATTCCAACTCTTATTGGAATATCTCTCTCTTTTGCAGCATAAACAACAGACTCTATTTTAGATTTATCTGATATATTACCTGGATTTAATCTTAACCCATCAACCCCCTCCTCTATTGCTTTAAGGGCTATTTTGTAATCAAAATGAATATCTGCAACTAAAGGAATTTTTATAGATTTTTTTATCTCCCCTAAAAAAGAGGCACTTTTTAATGATGGAACTGCAGTTCTAACTATATCACAACCAACTTTTTCTAAATCCTGTATCTGTTTAATACTATTTTCAACATCAATAGGGTCAAAAGTTGTCATTGATTGAATAGATATTGGATGATTACTACCAATATAGATATCTCCAACTTTTATCTCACTTGTCTCTCTTCTTTTTATCATATAGCTCTCTTAAAAAAAAGGGTGTTATTTTTTATAAAAATAGACACCCTTTATATATCTTTCTTTTAACCATTTAGTGAGTTTAAAATGTAAATGAAGAGCTATTTTATTAATTTTTAAAAGAACCCCCACCCTAAATCCCTCCCCAATACTTGGAGAGGGACTTAAAAAAGTAAATAAAATCTTAATTCTATTTATTAAAAATTAAGAAAAACAGAAAAAATTCCCCCTCGCCTTGTAGAAGCGGGTTCCTTAAAAATGCTTTGCATTTTTAGGGTGCGAGTAAGAGGGGGCTAGGGGGTGAGGGGAAAATAAAAAATAGTCTCAATTAATTCTACTAAAAAGTTATTATCTTTTAGTTTTTATTTATAAAACTACTCTATATTTTGAAGATACTCCTCTGCATCCTCATTTCCATTTGCAGCTGCCTCTTCAAGCCAATATTTAGCCTGTTCAACATCTTTTTTAACCCCTTTTCCCTCATAATACATACTACCAAGATAGAATTGAGCCTCAGGAACATCACTTTCAGCAGCTTTTTCAAAATATAGTAGAGCCTTTTTATAATCCTGTTTTAACTCTTCGCCCTCATAATAAACAAATCCAAGTTGGAATTGAGCCTCTTCAAATCCCATATCTGCACTTATTTGTAGATATTTAAGTGATTTTTCAAAATCATTAAGCTCATAATAGTAACCAGAAAGGTGATATGCAGCAATTGAGTTTTTCATTGAGAGAGCCTTTTCTAAAAGAGCTGGAATCTCACTTTTTCTATTCTCTTCAGATGCAATAATTGCAAGACCGATAAAACCATTTGAGTTCTCCATATCGGCAGCTTTTTTATACATTTTTTTTGCATCCTCAAGCTCATCCTCCTCCATATATATCTCTGCTAAAGCTAAATATGCATCAGATAAACCTTTTTCACCAGCTTTATTAAAATACTCTTTTGATTTTTCAAGCTCTTTTTCAAACTCACTCTCTTCACCATGCTCAGCTATCTCAAGATGATAGTATCCAAGTTCAAGATATGATATTTTTGTTCCCAACTCAAAGGCTTTTTCAAACCATTTTTTCATTTCTGGAATATTTGTATCTCTTACAACACCATACTCATAGAAAAGTCCAAGAACAAATGCTAAATCACCATTTTGCATTGCAGTTGAATCTAAATTTTTCTTCTCAATTTTTGCTAAATATGGATTTTCATCTGCTCCAACAGCCTCAAAATAGTATGCTAAATATGCTTCACATGCAATATCACCATTTTTTGCAGACTCTTCAAGTTTTACAAGAGTCTCCTCTCTCATCTCCTCTGTTGCAGATTTTGAAGAGAGTATCAAAACATAACTTTCAAAAAGATTTTCCATTAAACATCTCCCAAAGAATACCTATAATAAATAGCAAATATTTAGCTTTGTCAAGTTTTTTCTAAAATCTAAAATATTTTTCTATTTTATCTATTGTGATTCTGTTTTATCATTTTTTTGTCGGGAACAAAAATTTTTGTTCCTTACAGATTTTTCGAGTAGCAATAAAAAACTTAAATTCATACCTAATAGTTAATCTTTTTTCTTTTAATACTAATAATTTAATTATCAATCATTGCTATAAACACTATTTTATTTAGATATTTACTATAATATTGTTTAGTAAATAGTTTTAAATAGAAAAAATAGCTTTACTTTTTACTCTTTATTTTATTATAATATCAAAATTGTAATGGATACAGTTTTGAGTTATTGTAATCTCTTTTTAAACATACAATATTTAACTTTTTTTTAGGAGGTTTTATGCATGCACAAAGAATAAGATTGATTCTTTTCTCTATTATAACAATAATAGGAACATTTTTACCTTGGGTTTCATTAAAGGGTGATTTAGCAAAAATAGCTGGTCCAAACTCATCTGCTGGAGCTGGTGGTGTTAAGTTTTTTTATATAGGATTGATGGCTGTTATAATTATTCTTTCTGTTCTTGGAGATAAAGGAAAGAGTTTGGGAACAGTAAAAAAAATTGTTTCAGCAATACTATCACTATTAACATTAGGATTAACAATAAAATATATTGGTGATGCCTCAACAGAGCTTACATCAGCATCTATTGGACTATATTTTATGTTATTTGGAAGTTTTATGTTGCTTGTTATGAGTTTTTTACCATCTCATATTTTACCATGTTTTGCACATAAGTTTATTCCTGCTCCAAAAGATAAATCTATTTCTGAAACTGAAGAGAATTAATATTATCTCATATGAACATCAACTTGAGGAAATGGAATCTCTATATTATTCTCTTTAAATCTATTCCAAATATAGAAATATAGATTGCTTTTTAGGAATTTTGTTCCATTTTCAGGGTCTGCAATCCAGAAAACAAGCTCAAAATCAACAGAACTATTCCCAAAAGCAGAGAGTATTGCAACTGGTTCTGGTTCTCTGAGTATTCTTGATTCATGTATTGTTGACTCTAAAAGAATCTCTTTTACTAAATTTAAATCTGAGTTATATGAGACTCCAATAGGAAGAATTACAACTATTTTTGAATCTGTGTGAGTCCATTTTATAACATCTTTTGTAATCATTGACTCATTTGGAATAAGAATCTCTTTTCCAAGTGGAGTTTTTATCAAAACATATCTTGCACCAAGAGATTGAACCGTTCCAAAAGAGCCATCTGGCATCTCTATAATATCTTTTGGTTTTATTGAATCATCAAGAAGCAACATAAAACCACTTATTAAATTTGAAACAATCTTTTGTAAGCCAAAACCAAGTCCTAAACCAATTGCACCACTAAAAACAGCTAAACTTGTTGGGTTTATACCAATTCCAGCAAGTGCAAGAAAAAAAGCGGCTAAATAGAGAATCAATTTTACTATTTTTACAAAAAGAACTTTATAAGAGAGAGATATATCCTCATTATCTTTAATTTTATCTGAAAAAATTTCAGATAAAATTCCTGCAACTTGAAATAGAATTAATCCAAAAAGAGAGCCTTTAATAATCATATATACAGAGATGTGTAGTGTTCCAACATCTATAGAGAATTTCTCAAGAAATTTTGTAACAATATCAAGAATTCCAATTAAATTCAGAAATATTATAACCCATATTGAGTATGAGATTATTTTTGAAAGTAATCTATTTTTGATAAGATAGGATATTAATTTAACAGATAACCAAGCGATTGATAGATGAGAAAATAGGGTTAAAAGGGCTTTATTAAAATCAAAAAAATGTAATATTGTTATTCCAAAATATAGTGATATTGTTGTCATAAAAAGAAAATTATGCTTTTTTATACCTCTAAAAAAAACAAGTAGTGGTTTTTTATCCTGAAATATATCAATAACAGATAGTGATTTTAGCTTTTTTTTAGATACCCAAAGAGGAATAAAGATAGCCAGTAAAATCCAAGCAATCTCTAATAGTACAGACCAAGAGGAGAAATATGTTGTTGTCCAATTTTTTATAACTCCAATTAAATCTATAAAACTCTCTTTAAAAAAATCCATATTTACCCTTAAAAAGTTAAATCACTGAATTTGTATAAATATTTTTTTATTGCTTTATTACTGTTTTATTTGGCATCAGATTGAGTATTATTTGATAAATCACTCTCTCTAAGAGATTCATCCTCTTCATCATCAATAAACTCATCCTCTAATAGCTCCTGTTTGATAAATTCAGGATCTTTTACTAGAGATGGATGATATTTTCTATAACGAATTTTAACAAGCTCCTCTAATATATTCACAATAACATAAATAAGTGAGAATGATAAAAGAGTAAATGCTGGCTTAAATCTAACTGTTATTACAACAATCATAACAAAAATAAATAGAAATAGAGCAGTTATATATCGATTGAATTTAATATGTTTAAAATTTCTAAAAGGGACATTTGATACCATTAAATATGATATTAAAATTACAAAAACAGATAGTCCAATTTGCCACATAATTGGTTGTTCAACCTCTTTATCATGAAGAAGATATGTAACTCCTCTTAATTGATAGTATGCCATAATAAGACCAATAATAAGACCCGCACCTAATGGAATTGGCATTCCTGAAAAATAGTTTTTATTTGCTGTATTTGTTAGTGCTAACACATTAAATTTAGCAAGTCGACTAATTCCAGCAACAACATAAATAAAAGCAATTATCATTCCTAAAAAACCAAGAGAGTTTAATCCCCAACGATAAACAAGAATAGCAGGAGCAACACCAAAAGAGACTGCATCAGCAAGAGAATCAAGCTGCATTCCAAAGTCTGATTGTGTTTTTGTCATTCGTGCAACTCTTCCATCTAAACCATCAAAAACCATTGCATAAAAGATAGCAACAGAGGCAAGGTATAGAGATTTCTCATTAACAGGATCAAATGCAAGGATGATAGCATAAAACGAGGCAAATACACTACTGAATGTTATCATACTGGGAAGAACAAATATAGCTTTTCTCAAACGCATAATACCTCCAAATTAGTCCCTCATATTATCATTTTTTTTTAATAAATACAAATGTTTTATCGTTGTCACTAATCGAGTAGTTTTTGTGCTGTTTTTTATAAATAAGATAAAATATTCTATTCTTTTGACAATAGTTTACTATTTTGTTATATTCAGATGATTTTGATAATGATTTATGTTTATATTTTTACTGGAGAGTAATTGAGAAGTATAGCAATTTTTGGTGGAAGTTTTAATCCTCCACATATTGGACATCAAATGATGTTAGCATATCTTTCATGGCTTGGAAGATTTGATAAAATATGGGTAAATCCAGTTTATCATCACTATTTTCAAAAAGATAAACTACTAATTGATTTTGAAAAACGATTCGAGATGGCAAAAATAGCTTTTGAGAAAATATCTCCAACTATTGAGATAAATCCAATTGATAGAGAGAACCAATTCTCAAAAACTTTTGATGCTGTAGTTTTTTTAAAAGAGAGATATCCAGATGATAATTTTACACTTATTTTAGGTGAAGATAACTATCTTTCAAAAGATAGGTGGTATAGATTTTCAGATGTTGAAAAAATGGTTTCAATTCTATATTTAGGAAGAGAGGGAGTTGAGTCAGAATTAAAACTTCCATTTAAATTTCCATCAATATCATCAACAAAAGTTAGAGAGAGTATTGAGGAATCTAAAGAGCTTCTTGATTATGATGTTTATAGTTATATCAAAAAAAATCAACTATATTAAAAAGTAATAATAAACAGTAGTTTTAGGAGATATTATGATAAAAACAATGAGTAATATTTTAGAAAAAGCAAAATTAGCAGAGAAAAAAAAGATTGTTGTTGTTGCAGCAGCTGAGGATGAACATGTTTTAGGCTCTCTATTTGAGGCAAAAAGAAATGGTATTGTTGATTTTAAACTTGTTGGTGATAAAGATAAAATTGAGAATATTGCAAAAAAAGATTCCCTTTCTCTTGATGGAGTATATATTGTTGATGAAAAAAATCCTATTCAATCCTGTAAAAAGGCTGTGGAGATAATAAAAGCAGGAGATGGAGATATATTAATGAAAGGTATGGTTTCAACAGCAGATCTATTAAGAGCTCTTCTTAATAAAGAGTATGGTTTGAAAAAAAGCTCTGTTTTAAGCCATGTAGCTCTATTTCAATCTCCATACTATCATAAACTACTTGGTGTTACTGATGCAGCAATGAATGTTGCTCCAACTCTTGAGGAGAAGGTTGAGATTATAAACAATGCAGCAACAATTTTTCATGCATTAGGGATAGATAAACCTAAAATGGCTGTTATTGGAGCTGTTGAGGTTGTAAATCCAAAAATGCCACCAACAACAGAGGCTGCACTATTAACAATGATGAACAAAAGAGGTCAAATAAAGGGATGTGAAGTTGATGGTCCATTAGCTTTGGATAATGCAATATCAATAGAGGCAGCAAAACAGAAAAAAATAGAGAGCTCTGTTGCTGGAGATGCAGATTGTATAATAACACCAGATATTGAGGCAGGAAATGTTTTATATAAATCACTCAATTTTTTAGGTGGTGCTGTTGCTGCTGCAGTTATTGTTGGAGCTCAAGTTCCTGTAGTCTTAACATCTCGTGCAGACTCAGAGGAGAGCAAAATGCTTTCAATAGCTCTTGCCTCAATCCTTTAAATATTACATAGAGAGTTCTAAAAACCTCAACTAATATATAAAATATTTTAATAAAAATGAAAATGATTTTCATTTTTATCTTGACATTAATAAAAAAATATTATATCTATTAATTATAGATGAAAAAAATCATCTATACTAACTTGATATTAAACAGAACCAAAAGTAGTACCAAAAAGCCAGCCATTGTTTTCCAGATAAAGGGGAGTTTTTACTCCCCTTTATCTTTTAATGCTAAAAATATAAAATAGGGAGTATATTTTTATTTATGAAGTATACAGTCTATTTTACAAATAATATTTTATTTATTGAAAATGCTATTATTTAAAGAAATAATTGATTGACATTTAAAAAAAAAGATGTATTTTCTATTGAGTGTTTTTTGGCTTATTCCAAAAATAGGAGGTTTTTTATGGGTGGTCATCATCATCATATAGAGTTGAATGTTTTATCTATTCTTTTTGAAACAGTAAAAATTATTGGAATAGTTTTTACTTTTATGGTTATAGTTGAGCTTGTTGAGTTAAAATTTTCAAATTTTTTAAAAAGAAATATCACTAAAAATAGACACATGCAATATTTAGTTGCATCTCTTTTTGGAATCATTCCTGGATGTGCAGGAACATTTGCAATGTCATCTTTTTATATGTCTGGAATTATTGGTTTTGGTGGTATTGTTGCTGTTATGGTTTCAACATTTGGAGATGAGGCATTTGTTTTGATGGCAAGTAGTCCTAAAATATTTTTTATCTTAGCAGGGATAACATTTTTATTGGGAATAATCTCTGGTTATATTGCAGATTTTATAAAAAAACTATTAAATTTTGAGTTTAATAAAAGATGTTGCATTCATCATCATTTTGAGGATGAAAAAAAATCTATACCATTTTTACATTTTTTAAAAGAGCATGTTTGGGTTCATATTATAAAAAAACATCTACCTAAAATATTTTTGTGGCTGTTTTTTTCACTATTAGTAATTGCCTTTTTAAATGAACATATTCATTTAAAAGAGACTGTTATAGATAATAGATGGTATCTTTTGGTTTTAGCTGGATTGGTTGGTATTCTCCCTATCTCTGGACCCAACCTATTTTTTATGATGTTATACTTGAGTGGTAAAGCACCATTCTCAATTCTTTTAGTAAGCTCTATCGTTCAGGATGGACATGGACTATTACCAGTTATAGGATACTCTATTCAGGATGCTTTTAAGATAAAAATATTTAATGTTATTTTTGGCTTAGCAATTGGTTCAATTGTTATGCTACTTGGTTTTTAATAAAATTTCAATACTATTCTGCCAAATTAAAAAATAGAGAATATAATAAATCTAATCAATAATATTAATAATTTATCTATAAACTCCGATTAGATATAAAAATTGTTAAACAATTTTTGTTTTTGATTGATTTTAACTTGATAGACAGAAATAAAAATTAAAAATATTTATGAAGGGGGATATATGTCTGAAGAGTTTCTTGAAAAAAGATTAAGAATACAATCAATTCTTTATGGAAAATTAGTTTGTGTTAATTGTGGTGAGAAAATAAAAGGGGTTAGATATTGGGTAAAGGCATCTGAAGATAAAGACCCAGATTTGAAAGCTTGGTGTAGATTTTGTGCAGGAATAGAAAAAACAGAGTGAATTTATAAAATTTTTCCATCTTTTATTGATAATCTTTTAATTTTTTGCTAAAAATAAAGTAATTTTTTGTTGGAGAAAATTATGAAACAAACTTTTGATATTGTTCTTCTAAATGGAAGACCCGCTGCTGGAAAATCTGAAGTTATTGATTATTTGAAAAAAACACCAATTGAAGAGAGAATTAAACGTTTTCATATTGGTGAATTTATTGAGATTGATGATTTTCCAATTCTTTGGGAACGTTTTGAAGATGATGATCTTTATGAAGAGTTTGGAGAGCCACGTCAAATTTCAGATAAAGAGTTTACTTATCAAGGTGAAACTTTAAAAGGTTATACTTTTAAAAAGAGATTTTTCTGGCATTGGTTACTTCGTAAACTTATGAATCAATATGATAGAATTATTCGTGATGAACCAGATTTTCATGAGAAAAAAACTGTTATATTTGAATTTGCAAGAGGTGCAGAGCATGGTGGCTGGAAAGAGGGATATGCTCATCTTTCTGATGTTGTTCTTGATAATGGTGTTGTTGTTTATATTGATGTTCCATGGGAAGAGTCTCTTCGTAAAAACAGAAGAAGATTTAATCCTGATAAACCAGATAGCTGGTTAGAACATGCTCTTGAAGATAAAAAAATTGAGATGATGTATAAAGAGTCCGATTGGGCTGAATTTTCATCAAAAGATCCAGAATATCTTCATATTTCACCTGTGTTTAAAACAGACTCTGTTGGAAAAACATTTAAAGTTCCTTATGTTGTTTTCAATAATATGCCTGAAAAAACTAATCAACCTGAGGTATTAGGTGCTCATTTGGAAGAGATTCTTCAAAAAGCTTGGGAAGTTAAAAATCGTAAATAGTTTTCACACTAAAGTGAATTTTTTACCGATTTTTTATTATAGAGCATTAGAGATTTTTCGCTTAATCGCAACCAATATAGAGGTTTCTGAATGGTTGTTTTTAACGAAAAGAGACTAGCAATTAATCAAAAGGGAGATAACTTCAGGGTTATCTCCCTTTTTTTTTATGGAGGATATAAATGGTAAAATGGTTGGTGCCTATTGTATTAATAGCTGTTGAAGTTGGAGTATATCTTAAAGCATCTCATGATCTATTTGTTGGTTTGCTTCCATTTGTTGTAATAGGAATTATTACTTTTATCTATGCAATGAATAACCCTGTTGGACACTCAAAAAAATTTAGAATTCGCTCTTATGCTAACTGGCTTACTCTTGGATTAACTTATGCCTTTTTGTATATGGGTAGATATAATCTTACAAGAGCTAAAAATGCTTTTGGTGATGAATTGATGAGTAAAGAGCAGTTTGGTATTATTTTTGGGGTTGGAGCAGTTGTTTATGGTTTGTCATTTATTATTAATGGTCCACTTACTGATAAACTTGGTGGAAAAAAAACAATGATAATTGGTGCAACCGGAACACTCATTGCAAATTTCATACTTGGCGTTATAACATATCAAGTTATGAATGGTAATTGGAGCATATCTCTTTATATCCCTTTTGTTATTATTTATGCTATAAATATGTATTTTCAAAGTTTTGGAGCAGTATCTATTGTAAAAGTCAATGCTGCTTGGTTTCATATAAAAGAGAGAGGTGTTTTTGGTGGAATATTTGGAACATTAATATCTCTTGGTATTTTTCTTGCATTTGACTTAACTGGTGCAATTTTACATTTTACAAAATCAACAACTGGATATCAAGTTTGGTGGGCATTTTTTGCTCCTGCAATAATATTGTTGATTATGGTTATTTTAGATATTTTTATAATAAAAGATACTCCTGGAAAAGCTGGTTTTGAGGATTTTAATACAGGTGATGCTGGGTCAGATGAGTCTGAATCAAAAGAGAATAAAAAAACAGGAACTATTGAACTATATAAAAAACTTTTAACTCATCCTGTTATATTAATGATGATTGCAATTGAGTTCTGTTCAGGAATTTTAAGAAATGGAATTATGCACTGGGGACCACAATATGCAAAAGATATAAAATTAACAAACTTCTTTTTTACTGAGTGGGGACTTGTATTAATGATTGCTGGAATTGCAGGTGGTTTTTTTGCTGGTTTTGTTTCTGATAAATTCTTTCAATCAAGAAGAGGACCATCAGCATTTTTTCTTTATGCTGGGATGTTAGTTAGTTTTGCAGTTCTTATTTTCGCTGTACCATATAGAGCAGATATTCTTATTGGACCAATTGCGTTTTTTGCCTCTCTTTGTGTTATTGGTGTTCATGGAATGATCTCTGGAACAGCATCAATGGATTTTGGTGGAAAAAAAGCTGCAGCTACAACTGCTGGAATTATTGATGGTTTTGTATATCTTGGAACAGGATTACAATCAATATCTCTTGGTTATATAATTCCTAAATTTGGTTGGAGCTATTGGCCAATTTTCTTAATTCCATTCACAGTTGTTGGACTATTTTTTACTTGGAAAATATGGAGTGCATTTCCAAATGCAACTAAAAAGAGTGGCGGACATTAATATTTTCAAGCAATTTCTCCATAAGAGTTATCTCTTCTGTAATTTGAGTATCATTTAAAATCAGATTTACTGTTTTAAAAGAGTCTATTGATTGAGTTAAAGTCTCTTTTGATTCATTTATATCTCCATTATAATATTGGTTTATTGATTTTTTAAAACTCTCTACAATCTCTATTAATATAGAGATTTTTTCACTTCCATCAACACTATAGTAGTAGGCATTATTATTTTTTGTTGGTGTTCTAAATTGAATCATTCCACCATCACTCTCTCTTTCTGAATTTGAATTATAATTATATCCCCAAGTTATAAAAAGCATATCATCTAAATTCATTGGAACTGTATATTCATCATTTCTGGGAGTATAGGAAAGCTCTATTGCCATTGCACCTTTTGAGTTACTTAAAAACAGAGATTTAGCTTTTAAAATAATTGATTCATTCTCTATTGATGGTAATCCAAATGTATTAACTATATTAAAATCCCCTTTTCCCATTAATGTAACTTCAAAATTTGTTGCAATAGGTGCTAAAAGTAGCTCAAAATCATCTCTAATTTTTTCAACCATTTGTTCACCACTCTCTATGTAAATAAAATTTCCTCCCACTGTTTCTGATATTGCTTTTGATAACTGAAAACCAAAATCAATTCCAACACCAAAAATAGTAATTCCAATACTATTTTCATAATTTTTTATTAAATTTGTAAATTCCCCCTCTCCAGTTGCATTAATATTTGGCATAGCATCTGTTATTAATAAAACTCTTTTATTTTTATCACTCTCTAGATTACTTAATATCTCATATCCTTTTGATAATGCACTCTCTATATCTGTTCCACCTCTTGTCTCTATTTCATCTATCCTATTTTTTAAATACTCTTTATTCTCTATTTTTTGAAGTTGATAAAATACCTCATATTGGTCATCAAATAGTATAATTCCAAATCTATCATCTGAATTCATTTTATCAACAACCTCTTTTAGTGCAATTCTAGCCTTTTGAATAGAATCTCCACTCATTGAACCACTAATATCAAGTATTACCATTAAATCTGTTGCTGGTCTTTGGTATTTAGACAAATCAATCTCACTTCCCATAAAAAGTTGAGCAAAATATCGATCATTTTGGCCCTCATGTTTTACAACAGATAGTGTTGGAGATATACATATCAATTTATCACAAGACTCTATCTCAACATTAAAATCATGTTCTGAAAAAAAACCCTCAAAAGTGATAAACTCCTCATTTGGAATCTCTCCATAATTAATAAGCTCTCTAAAATAACCATTATCTTGAACACCACCTGGAGTTACTCCAGCACTTGCAAAATCGCTAGAACTTAAACCATCACAACCAATAAAAAAGATTAAAAGTAATAAAATAGCTAATTTTTTAAAATT
>JAFGXH010000267.1 GCA_016936735.1 bacterium | reverse complement strand
TTAGTAATCAACTATTTTAAGAGGATATTATGAAAAAAACTGTTTTATTGTTATCAACTGTTATTTTTTTAATGGGATCTGTTAATTTAATGGCAAAGTGTTATACTTTTAGTAGTGGTGGTGAATATAAAGCTTGTGTAAAAGGGGACTCTTTTTCTGATAGAAAAGTTGCAAAAGAGAACTGTTCAAAAGCTAAAGGAAGTGATTGTGGAAATGTCTCTAGTTACTCATCATCTTGTCATAGTAATTCAGGAAAATGTGTTGATGAAAATGGAAAACTTTCAAGAGATTTAAGTGGTTATTAATAGTTAAATAACATACTTTTGCTGTTCAAGAAGTTCTGTTGCAATTTTCTCTTTTAATGCAACTGTATCTATTGGATAATCAAATGTTAATCTCCAAAGTCCTTTTATATTTTTCTCCAGAGTTTTTTCATCTTTTGATAAATCTGAAAGCATTTTCATCGCAGCACTTCTAATTCTTGTATATGCTTCAAAAACAAATAGTTCAACATACTCTTTTGTTAATCTGTTTTTCGTTCCAGATGATAATATTTTATGACCTCTTACAGCTGCACTCTCCATTGCAAATAGATCTATTAACATATTTGCAAGTGGTTCATAAAAATATTCACCCTCAGTGAATGTGAAATTTTTATCTGCTAATTTAGCCATATATTTTTGAATAAATGTACCAGCAGTATATACAACCATTTTTTTAGATAAATCTGCAACTTTTAACTCTCTTGAAAGAGGTTGTTCATCAAATGATTTATCAACATTATCTTTTTTGATCTCATCTAAAACTCTATTTAGTTCACCAAGAAGGTCTATTTTACCTTTCATTGCACCAGTTAGGATTTGAACAGGAATTAAAAGTCTATTTATTTCGTTTGTTCCTTCATAAATTCTATTAATTCTACTATCTCTATAAAGTCTTGCAACCTCATACTCCTCTGTAAATCCATATCCACCATGAATTTGAACTCCTTCATCAATGGCTATTGCTGCAAATTCAGAACCCATAACTTTAACAATTGCAGTCTCAACATCTACCTCTTTTAAAAGCTTACCTATTTTTTGTGTAAAATCAGGATCACTATCTTTAACACCATGAATCGCCTTATCAATTGCATCACTAACTCGATATATTGAGGATTCTGATGCAAAAGCCATTGCACCCATTGATGCTATTTTATGTCTAATCATTCCAAAAGAGCCAATTGTAGAGCCAAACTGTTTTCTTTCATTTGCATAAGTTGTGCTTAATTGAATAACTCTTTTTATTCCACCAACAGCTGCTGTTGCAAGCTTTAAACGACCTAAATTTAAAATACCAAGAGCAGAACGATGTCCCTCTCCAGCCTTACCAAGAAGATTTTCAACAGGAATTTCACAATTTTCAAAAATAATTGGGCAGGTTGAAGAGCCATGAATTCCCAATTTATTCTCCTCTTTTCCAATAATCAAACCAGGAGTTCCTTTTTCAATTAAAAAAGCGGTAAAATGTTCCCCATCAATTTTTGCATAAACAGTAAATAGGTCTGCAAAACCTGCATTAGATATAAACTGTTTTGCACCATTAATTATGTAGTGTGTTTTTGTCTCATTTAAAATAGCTTTAGTTTTTGCCCCAAGTGCATCTGAGCCATAACCAGTTTCAGTAAGACCATAAGCAGCAATCCACTCTCCTGTTGCAAGTTTAGGAATATACTTTTTTTTCTGCTCCTCTGTTCCAAAAAATAGAAGTGGAAGTGTTCCTATACCCATATGAGCCATCATTGTTGTTGCAAAGGATGCCTCTGCTGTCATCATCTCTAAAACTCTCATTGTTGATGTAACATCCATTCCTAAACCATCAAATCTTTCAGGAATTTCAAGCATTAAAAAACCCTGTTCACCCGCTTTTTTCATAAGTTCAAGATTTAACTTCTCTTTAAACTCATCTTTTTGTATATCTGTTGCTCTGGGGATAATTTCATTATCAAAAAATTTTTTTGCAGCCTTTGCAAAATTTTGCACATCACTTGAAAACTCCTCGGGTGTAATAAATTGAGGAAGCTCCTTTTTTACTAATAAAAATGCTCCAGACATTAATCCTCCTAAAAAATGAATGAACTCTCATTCATTATCATAATTATTATAACGCACTTTGTCAATTCCTTTTTTTAATAAATCTATATTTCATTATAATAAAATATTATAACTATAATATTTTATTGAAAAAACAGAATGTTAGAAGAGAGTTAATTTTTATCCAGATTGTAAAATATTTTTATTATTTATGTTTTTTAAGGGGGATTTTATTTGATTACTCTATTTCAGACTCATCTGTTTCTGCTTTTTTTGTTTCAACTTTTTGAATCTGTTCTGGAGCTACTGGAGCTTTTTTAACAGGAATATATCCAAAATTATATTGGAATGTTACAGATGCCATAAAACCACCTGTTGTATTTCCTGAAATAAAATTTGGTCCATTTGTAAAAAACTCTTTATTCATATTAAATTGAAGAGCCATATCCTCATTATGAAGAGAGAATCCAAAAGCAAATGATGAGTGATTATCACTAGCTTTTTCTGTGTTTGTTCTATTTATAACAACAGTATCATTATTTTTATCATATTCTTTAGTTTCTGTTGTATTAAAATTAACATATTTAGTATAGCCACTAAAAAATGTAAGCCACTCTTTAAAACGATACTCAAGAGAGATTCCTGCAAAAGGAAGTACTAAAGTACCATCTGTTGTTTCTTCATAAGTTCCTTTATCTGTACCTGTTAAGCTGCTTGTTTTATCATAATCAGATTTGTATTGCATTCCAATATATGGTGTTACATCCATTTTTCCATTAGGACTTGTTATTTTTAGTGATGTTCCAATGTTAAAAGTCATCATAGAGAATTCATGTTTTAGTGTTTGAACTTTTGCATTCTCTGCTGAGTAATCAAGATCAAAATATCCCTCAGATGAGTAGTCAAAAAATCCCCAAGCAGTTAAAATGGCTCTTTCACCAAGAGGCATAAAATAGCGACCACCTAATACAAACTGAAGAATTCCATCTGATTCACTATTTAAAATAGTTTTAGGATTTCCTGCTGAGCTATAAACTTCATCATCATAAGAGCCAAAACGGAGTTTTAATAATGCATCAAAACCTGTTTTTTCACCAAGAATCATTCCTAATGAGAGACCAATATCAAATGCCTGAACAGATTTTGTTGTACTACCAGAGGTTTCAGCTAAACTATCTTTACTCTCTGTTTCTGCACTATCTCCCCAATAGTTAAGAAATAGACCTAAACTCATATTTCCCATACCATATGCACCAAAAATAGAGTAAGTATGTTCTGCATCAAGATCTATTCCCTCAACAGTTATCACACTTGAGTAATCTGCAAATCCAATAGTAATATCATCAGAGAAACCAAATGTTCCAAATCCATTAAAATAATCTCCACCAAAATATGCTACATTTAAAAAATCTTTATATTGGTTTGAAAGATGTGGAAACATTATAACATCTGCAGGATCATAAATTGATGCTCTTGCAAAGTTAGGGTCTGTTCCAGAGATTGCTCCACCAAGAGAATCAACTCTTGAAGTTTGTCCAAAAGCAACAACTGAGAAAAAAATAAAAAAGAAAACTAATTTTTTCATTATAACTCCTAAGTAAAAAGTGGCCAATTCTATCATTTTTTAAAATTTAAAATCAATAATAATTTGCTATTTTTAACATATTTAGTCATAATTATCTCTATATTGATTTATAAATTCATTAAAAAATATATAAATCATTCCGATATTAAGGAGATATCAATTTTGATATAAAATAAGAGTTATATTTTTTCTATAGAAAATTATATTATTGAATTAAAAAGGGGATTTTATGAAAGTTTTAATTGAGTATGACTCTGTAAAAGCAGATTTTATTTTAACTGAAAACAGAGATGGAAAGGATGTGAAAAAAAAGTTTATGTTTTTTCAAGAGGTTTTGGTAGAGATAGACTCTTTTTTTGAGATTAAACAGTTTGGAATAGAGTTAATAAAAGCAACTAGACATGGTGATTTACAAAGAATGAGAGAGCTTATAACAACAAATGTTCCTATTGAATCAAAAGATTTTTATGGAAAAACTCCTTTAATATGGGCTGCTGCTAGTGATAATTTAGATGTTATTAATTTTTTAATTCAAAATGGGGCAAATGTTAATGCAAAAGATGATTTAGGTTTTACTCCTCTTATGTTTGCAGCAGAGAAGGGTAATATTGAAATTTTTAAATATCTTCATCAAAATGGTGCAGATATTAATGCTAAAACTGTTGATTATCATTTTACGCCTCTCATGTTTGCTGTTAGGGAGGGACATAAACATATTGTAGAGTACTTAATTGCTAATAATATTCCACTTAATGAAACAGAAAAAACAACCTCAGAAAGCTATAAAACAGCATTAATAATTGCTGCAGAAAATGATTATTGGGATATTGCAAAACTCCTAATATCTGCTGGTGCAGATTTAAGGGCATTTGATGCTCAAAATAGAACTATTACAACATTTGCTGGATTATCACGAAGAGATGATATAATTAATTTTATTATTGATTATACTCAAAATGCCTATCTTAAAGATTATGATTTAAATCAGGATCCAGATATTATAAAAGCAGTTAGGGATAATAATTTAACAAAAGTTAAAGCTATTTTAGAAAAAACTCCTCAAGATATAAATAGAGTGGGAACACTTGGAAAAACATCCATAATTTGGGCCTCCTCTATTGAAGATGGAAAAATATTAGATTTTCTAATTACTTGTGGTGCTAATATTAATGATTCAGACTATCTAGGTTTTAATGGTTTAATGTTTGCTTGTGAAAAAGGTTGTTATAATAATGTTGAAAAATTACTTAACTTTGGTGCTGAGATTAACTCAAAAACAAAAGATAAATTAATCACTCCATTAATATTTGCTGCTAAAAATGGCTTTGAAAATGTTGTATCTCTTTTAGTAAACAGAGGTGCAAATATACATTCAAAAGCAAAACTTCATATGTTTGACTCTAAACCAACAATTACTCCTTTATTGTTTGCTGCACAAGAGAAAAAATGGAATATTGTAAATTTATTGATAAAATATGGCTCAAATGCTTCTGATAGAGACCTATTTTCAAGAACAGCAATATATTTTGCATCACAATTTAAGCAATGGGATATAGTAGACCTTTTGGTATTAAATGGTGGAGATATTAATTCTTTAGATATTTGGGATGGTAATGCTGTTTTATATGCTGCAAAAAAAGGGGATTTAGATGCATTAATTGCTTTATCTAAAAGAAATGGAAATCTAAAATTCAAAGATATAAAAGGAATGACACCATATGATTATGCTTTTCAAAATGGTTTTATTGAGGTTGCAGAGTGGATTCGAGAGGAATCAAATAGACAGTTTTGGTTTTAAAAAGAGAATGAGGTAAAAACAAAGAAATTATCGGAAGTTATTACTGGTGAAATTTTAAAACTGCTTTTTGACTCAGGTTTAGATCCCTCTCCTTCAAAAAAGAAAAGAATTCCACTTCCAATAAGTGTTACTGCTCCAAGTGATAAAAAAACCTGCTTCATTAAAACACTACTTTCATAATCCTCTTGTGCTGTTTTTTCAATATCCTCTCCAGCATATTTTCCACTATTAAGATCATCCTGAATACTATTTGCATCAAGATAAAAGTAGCCTCCAATACCAAATAGAACAACACTTGTTCCAAGTGTAATCCAAGTGAATATTTTTGATGGAGAACTCTCTTTTTTCCCTTTATTATCATCAAGAGAGAGATCCTCTAATGGCTCTGTTCTAAACTGTTTAAATGAGTTAAAAAGCTCATTGGCTAGGATTTTAACAAGTGGTACTAGTTTATTTTCATCCATTGTAATTGTTTTTGATACTCTATTTTCAACCATTGCATTTTTAACATCTGCTAATTTTAGTGTAATGATGAATGAGTTTCCTATTTGTCCAACATTTCCTAAAACAATTTTATCAACACCTAAAGCACCACCAATCTCTGCCATACAGGAGTCTTCATTACAACCTAATATCTCTTTTTGGGCTTCATGTTGAATCATTGATGTGATATCGGTTTTTGATATAATAGATAAGTTACTATATTTTTGAAATTCAGATAGAATAACCTCATATAAAAGGTTTACAACCCTTTCATCTACACCAATTTCAGCCTTCAAATCCATTACAGAGACTTTAATTTTTTTTACCTCTTCTGAAAAAAGAGATATTGATAAAAGAAATAGACAAACAACAAGAAATACTCTCATATCATCTCCACTAAAAAACCTGTTGAATCATAGATATTGTAAGTGTAATAGAACCATAGAGAAAAAGCAATAATAAAACAATTGTAATCGATTTTTTTGTTTTCTTATCCATTAAAACTCCAAATATATTCCAGATGAGAAATCAAAATGAATTGCAAAATCTGGAGCTAATATAAAACTGTTTGCGGAAACAATAAAACCAAAATTGTTTGAAAGCATAAAGTGTGCACTTCCTCCAACATTTAATGCTAAAAATCCTGCCTTTACAACATCTTTATCTTGAATAGTACTTGTTGTTGTTGTTGATACTTGATAACGAAGATTCCCATAAGCAACACCAAGAAAAGTTGAAAGTGAGTAGGCATTCTCTTTTGCAAGATAAAGCTTTACTCTAGCACCTGCAAGAAAATCTTTCTCTATTGTTTGAATTCTTGTGAATGCACCAATAGATAATTTTTCTTTTATGAAAAAAGATAGATCTCCACCAAACCATAATGGAGACCATGCAAAACCAGATGATACCTCTTGTTTTAAAATCTCTGTTTTTCCAGATGGTATTCCCAACCCAGTTCCAGCCTCTATTTGTAAAGAGATAATTGATGGAGATTTTTTCTCTTTCTCCTTTTGTTTTTTCTCTTTTTTTTCATTGGATGTATCTTTTTTTACTACAATATCATTTTGAGAAACAACTTTAATGATATGTGGTTCTAAAGGTGAACCTGAATTAGTAACTGGATTTAGTTCTGCATCAATAAGCATTACATATAGCTTTAATTCAGGCTCTTTAATTGTTGATGCAGGTATCTCTCCAACATATTCATCATTTAATTTTGTTAATTTTAATGACTCATATTCATCACTTTGAGAAACATAAAAAACATTTACTTCATATCCAGCGGGAGGGAGTGGATTCACCTTTAAATTAATCTTATAGGAGTTTCCAATTACATGTTTCTCAATAGGAGTAAATGTTATCTCATATTTAACAGAATCTAAAACAAATGTATTTTGAGTTTCTGACTCTAAATCCTCTTTTGCTTTATTAAAAATCTCATTAATCTCATCTGTTGAAAAATTTTCAGGAATTTGAACATCTTTATTAAGCTTCAAAGCCTTTTTTATATATTCAGGTGCCTCAACTCCATCCTCAACCATTAGATTAAGAACAGCTGCAAGAATATAGATATTTGCAAACTCAGGTTCTGTTAATTTATAACTCTCTATCATTGAGATTGCTTTTAATATGTTGGTTTTTGCAACATCTGTATCAAGCTCATTAATTGCCCTCTCAGCATTTTTTTGATATAGCTGAACAGATGAGATTATTTTAGGAGATGCTTTCCCCATAATAAATATGGAGATAAGCATCATAATCATAAAAAGAGATATTCGCATGAACTAATCCTTTTTAATATTAAATTCAACTCTACGATTCATTTCACGACCTTTTTCTGTTTTATTTGATGCAATTGGTTTTTCCATGCCATAACCAACAGATTCAAGTCTACTTTCATCAACACCCTTATTAACAAGATAGTTTTTAACTGCATCTGCACGTTGTTGAGATAGTTTTTTATTAAACTTAGCATTACCTTTATTATCTGTATGCCCTTCAATAATAACTTTTGCATTTTTTCTTGATAGAAGAGCATCAACAATTTGATCTAGCATTGCAAAAGATTTTTTATCAATTTTCGCTTTTCCAAAAGCAAAGAATACTTTCTGTTTAAGCTCAATTTTATCCTCTTTTACCTCTATCAATGTATATTTCTTAGGCTCTTCATCTGGACAACCATCCTCATCTTCAAAACTATTTTTAGTCTCTGGTTCAGCAGGACATTTATCATTTCCTTGACAAAGATCTTTATATTTTGCCAGTAAATTCTGTTCAGAAACCCAAGGATCACAAACCCCATCCTGATCATTATCTGGTTCAGAACAGCCATCTTCATCCTCAAATCCATCAAAATCCTCTGGATCATTTGGACATTTATCATTCATATCAAGAAGACCATCAGCATCATTATCAGGATCTGGACAACCATCTTCATCCTGAAAACTATCAATATCTTCAGATATCATTGGACATTTATCAAATTCATCAAGAATACTATCTTTATCATTATCAGGATCTGGACAACCATCTTCATCCTCAAATCCATCAAAATCCTCTGGGTCTTTTGGACATTTATCCTGATCATCATAAATTCCATCACCATCAGTATCCTGTTCAGAACAGCCATCTTCATCCTGATATCCATTAAAACTTTCAGGACTATTTGGACATTTATCAACACCTTTACATTGATCTATATAGGTTTTTTCTTCACCTAATTCAGAAACCCAAGGATCACAAATACCATCTTTGTCATTATCCACTTCAGGACAACCATCATCATCCTCAAATCCATCTTTATCCTCTGGATCGTCAGGACATTTATCATGTTGATCTAATATACCATCACCATCTCGATCAACAATTTCACAAGGTTTTGATAGTATCAAAGCTGCATTAACATGTTTTCTAGCCTTTGAAATATGGTATTTAGCTTGTCTCCAGTCCCCCTGAGAAAGCTCTATCTCTGCAAACTCTTTATTTGCCTCTGCTAAAGCAAGATCTTTTGGACCACAATTTAGTTTCATTGCATTTTGCTTTTTTGCTTTCTCAATTCTCTCATTAATTATCTGAATCTCTTCTCTAATTTGTGTGGAGGTTGCACAACCAACACTAAAAAAAGAGAAAAATATAGAGATTAGAACAAGAGACCAATTTTTGGTATTTTTTTTATGATTTTTTATTTTAGTCCAAATCATCATCCTCTCCTACCTCTGTATTTGTCTCTTTAGTTGCTGCATCTTTTTTTTGGTCTGCAATATTTTTGATCTCAATATTTTCAGATGCATCTACATTTGCAGTTGCATCCTTTTCAAGTTTGAGATCTCCCTCTTCCAATAGATATGATTTATCTTCTGAGGCAATCGCTTTTGCTTCAGCAGCAAGTTTTCTAGCTTTCTCAGCTAAATCTTTTGCCTCTTGAAAATCTGAATAGGCACGCTCATCTTTTGCTTTATAAAGATATGCTTTAGCCTTGTAGTAATGGTATGGAGCTGTTTTATGTGCTCCAACACGATATGCTGACTGAATCTCTACTGTTGCTTGATTAATCTCTAGTGTTGATTGAATAGGACCACATCCACTAAAGAGAAATATAAGCAAAGATAGTAATAAGAGAATGCTACGATTCACGCTCCCTCCTAGGTAAAATACTTGTTATTGTATCAAAGCATTAAATGCTTGTCAAGTTTGATTAATAAGAATCATCTTTAGTATCTTTTTTCTTAAAAACTTTTTTAACAAGAAAATAGGCAATCAAGACTGCTATTCCAAAAAAGATTAGTGCTATTAGTTTTTTCATAAACCAATATATCAAAAATGCAACTGCAATAATTGCAATCCAAAAAAAAACCTCTTTTATTTTTCCAATCATCTTTACCTCAAAAATAACTTATCACTTATTCTATTGAAAAAATCTTAAAAAATCAAGTTTAACTGAAATTAATAGTATTTAAAGATAAAATTAGCTATTTTTTCTTGTAATTCTATAAATTCATTTTTTTACAAAACAAGCAAGATCTATTACATAAAATAAAATTGCAAAAAATAAAAAAAAAGATACATAAATGTCTTATTTATATCTACTATTTAGCGACATTTATGTCATATAAATTAAAAAAAATATCTTAACATACTATTATTAAAGTATATTTTTTTAATATGATTATTGGAAATAATATTGCTTATTAATAAATGTGTTATATGGAGGTTGTCATGAAAGGGATGATTAATTCGGAATTTATCATAAATACAGTAATTTTGCTATTGATGGTTTTTGCTGCATTTATTCTAAATTGGGAGATAAAATTAATAACAATTGTTTCTGCCTCTTTTTATGTTATCATATATTCAATACTTTTTATTCCATATCTTTTGAATTATGTTAAAGATAAAAAAGAGATTATTAATAATGGAAGTAGCTCTTTTCAAGATAAAACAATATTATAGTTATTTATGTCTAATTATGATATTGCTATTATAGGTGCTGGTCCGGCTGGTTCTACATTTGCAAAAATAGTCTCCTCTAAATTTAATGTAGTCATTATTGAAAAGCGTGATTTAATGGTAGAAAATAGTAATTTATTTGATATCGAGAAATCCTGTGGGGGGCTTCTCACTTCTGATGCACAGGAGATGTTAAAAAAGATGGGTTTGGTTATTCCCTCTTATGTATTGGATTCAAATCAACTATTTTCAATTCATGCAATTGATCTTTATCATGGGAAAAAGGCAATATATCCCAGAGATTATTTAAATATTAATAGAGTCGCTTTTGATAAATGGCTATTTTCACTTATTCCTAAGAGTATTGATAAGAAAATTGGGTATTATCTTGAAAAAATAGAGAAAATAGATAACTCTATAAATTTCACAATTAGAAAAAATGGGGTATATGAGCAACATAGTTGTAAATATTTGATTGGAGCAGATGGAGCATTTTCTAAAGTTAGGAAATATCTAAAGCCGGAACAGAATCCATCAATATATTCAACTATTCAGGATTATTACAAAGCAGATTTAAAATTAAATCATTTTGTTGCTTTTTTTCATCCTCAATTAACAGATTTTTATGGATGGATTATTCCAAAAGAGAGCCATAATATTATTGGATTATCTTTTAAAGAAAAAACTCAACACAATTTAAATAAAAAAAGTGTAGAATATTTTAATTCAATAGATGCAAGAGTATCTTTTATGAAAGAGAAGATGGTAAAATATTATCCATTTTTAGAAAATAAAAAATTTTTAAGAAAAGGTAGTATTCATTTTAGACCTAACTCTTTAAAAGAGATTTTTTTAGGGAACGAAAATATTTTTCTTATTGGAGAGGCTGCTGGTTGGATTAGTCCAAGCTCTGCAGAGGGGATAAGTTTTGCACTAGAGACAGGAGTGATATTAGCAGAACTTTTTAATAAATCAACAAAAAATCTATTATCTACATATATAAAAAAAACAACTCATATAAAGAGAAGAGTTTTTTTTAAAACAATAAAGTCTCCATTTTTATACTCAAGTGGTATAAGAAATCTTATATTTTCAACAAAATTGGGTCAAATATAATTGACTTTAAATTAAATTTAATTAATAATTGTTTGTTGTTTAAAAATTAAGTTATGTTTTTAGTTATTTAAGGATATTTTTATTTTAATTATAAAAAAATGAGGAATAAATAATGGGTAAATATCTATCTTCAAAAGAGGAGGCCAATTTAATGATGAGGCTTTTTCCTAATTGGACTGAATGTTATAAAATAATCAATCATCATTTTGATGTTTTACAATCAAGAAATCAAATGATGTTAACATTGTCAACATTAACTTTAACTATTACTGGATTTTCTGGTCCCAAAATAGCATCTGACAATACTATATCTAGGGTTTTTCTAATATTAGGTCTATCAACAGTTCTTCTTTCTACAATAATAATTTTACTATCAACTCTTAAAATAAGATGGTTGACTCAAAATGGTGTTGAAGAACCAATTGATATACTTATTTCACTTATTGATCGAAGGAATAAACGAACAAAACTATTTCATCTTCAATTAATTACTCTTATGGGAGGACTCTTTTTTTATGTTAGTGGAGTTATTGTTTATCTATTCATTGGTCATTTTTAATCTAATTATTCTTAAAAATATCCAATCCTTGACAAAAATTTAATTTTTATGTTAAAAATTTAACAGTTTGTAATTTAAGGAGAAGTTATGCCTATAAGTTTAGTAAAGGGAGAACGTATTAACTTAACTAAAGAAAATCCTGGACTTCAAAAGCTTAAAATAGGTTTATCTTGGGATATGAAACCAGGGTTAACAGCAGATTTAGATGCCTCTATATTATTACTTGGAGATGATGGAAAAATGATAAGAGAGGACTCTATTGTTTTTTATAATCAGCTGACCTCTTTTGATGGAGCTGTTGTTCACTCTGGAGATAATAGAACTGGAGATGGAGATGGAGATGATGAGGTTATCTCTGTTGATTTAAAAAAAACACAGTCTCAAGAGATTTTAGCTGTTATTACATCCTATGCAGACCCAAATCAAGAGGCTGTTGTTTTTGGACGTATTAAAAATGCAACTGTAAAACTATATGATGCAGAAACAAATGAGGTTTTATATGTTTTTGACCTCACTGAAGATATGAGTAATGCCACATCAATGGAGATGGTTCGTCTTTATAAACATAATGGAGAGTGGAAATTTAATGCAATTGGAGAGAGGGTTGGAAGCTCCAAAAATGGTTTAGAAGATGTTGTTAATAAATATTCAAAATAATAGGAGGATAGTATGCCAATTAGTTTAGTAAAAGGTGAAAAAATAAGCTTAACAAAACAGAATCCAGGACTTCAAAAATTGAAAATAGGTTTGTCTTGGGATATGAAACCAGGTTTAACAGCAGATTTAGATGCCTCTGTGTTTATGCTTGGAGAGGATGGAAAAATGATAAGAGAGGACTCTATTGTTTTTTATAATCAGACAACCTCTTTTGATGGAGCAATTGTTCACTCTGGAGATAATAGAAGTGGAGATGGGGATGGAGATGATGAGGTTATCTCTGTTGATTTGAAAAAAACACAGGCTCAAGAGATTTTAGCTGTTATCACATCCTATGCAGACCCAAATCAGGAGGCTGTTGTTTTTGGTCGTATCAAAAATGCAACTGTAAAGCTATATGATGCAGATACAAATGAGGTTTTATACACATTTGACCTTTCTGAAGATATGAGTAATGCAACATCAATGGAGATGGTTCGTTTTTATAAACATAATAATGAGTGGAAATTCAATGCTGTTGGTGAGCGTGTTGGAACATCTAAAAATGGTTTAGAGGATGTATTAAATAAATATTCTAAATAGGGGGAGTAATGCCTATCAATTTAGTGAAGGGTGAAAAAATAAAACTCGAGAAGGATAATGGTACAAAATTAACAGAGATTTGTATTGGTCTAAATTGGGGTTCTATCCAGAAAAAAGGATTTTTTGGAACAAAAACAGAGACTGTTGATTTAGACTCATCTGTTGTTTTGTTTGATAGTAAAGGTTTTATTCTTGATACAGTCTATTATGGAAGTTTAAAATCAAGAGATGGAGCAATAAAACATAGTGGTGATGATAGAAGTGGTGATAGTGGTGGTGATGATGGATTAGATAATGAGGTTATCACTATTAATCTTAAGCAAATAACAGAGAATGCAGATAAAATGTTTTTTATACTAAATAGTTTTAAAGGACAGGATTTTGCATCTATTCCATTTGCAAGATTAAGACTTTATGAGGGAACTCCTAAAAAAGTTGTCAATGTTTTTGCAAGCTATAATATTGCATCAGATCCAAAATTCTCTGGTTCTGTATCAATGGTTCTTGGAAAAATATATAAACATAATGGAGAGTGGAAAGTGGAGGCTTTAGGAGAACCAACAAGAGATCGTTCACTTAAAGAGACTATTGAAACTATCAAAAAAAACTTCTTATAAATTTTTAGAATCAGATATAAAAGAATCTAATAGATATTCAAATCAATTATACAAAATTAATATTATTCAATAGAAAGTGATTTTGGTTATTTTTTTAAAATTTTAAAAGAGTTTGTTAGAGAGTTAAGGAAAGATAATAATTTTACTGAAACTATATTATAAAAATGACTATTTAATTATCAAGAATTGCAATTAGATATTAGATATAAACTAAATCGGATTCAAAAGCATCAAGAAGAAGACTCATTTTTGCACAGTTTTCAAGAGAGATATCTCCATCAGATTTTACATCAATATTCACAACAGAGAGATTATCTCTATTAAGTTTTACAGATGCAACAGAGTTCTCATAAAGATAAAACTCTCCATTTGATGTAAGTTTATATTCAACTCCATTAAATTTTGCTGTGATTGAGTGAACACCACTCTCAATAGCATGAAAATATCCATTTTTCTCAGGATTAAAACTAGCTTCTGTTAAATAGAATTTAGGTTTATCCTCATATGGTCTACCATTTGTTGGGCAGAATGTTGAACAGTTTCCACACTCATTACAAAAGTCACCAACATTTAATACTTGATATCTCTGTTTTGTTTCAAATGTTTTAACATCTCTCTCTTGAATAGAACCATTAACAATAGATAACTCATTAAAAACATATTTTTTTGGAGTTGATTTATATGATACATTTGCTCTATTAGGACAAACAGATACGCAAACATCACAAATCTCATCACAATATAAACAACGAGATGCCTCTTTTATAGCCTCTTCTTCTGTTAGGTTTCTAACAATTATCTCAAATTTATCTCTATTTGCATCCTCAATAATTGGTAATCCCATAGAGTTAACTCTTTCAGATTTTTTAACTTTTAGTTGAGTTCTAGAGATATTTTTCTCTGTTTTTGGTGTCTCTTTAAATGAAAGTTCATTCTCTTTTGCAATTTGGAATGCAACCTCTTTACCATCTGCAACAGCTTTGATAATAGATGCTGGACCTCTTGAAACATCTCCACCAGCAAAAACAGATTTCAGTGTTGTTTCATGTGTATATGGGTCTGTTTTAACTGTTTTCCATTTTGTTAATTCAACTCCACTATCCTCTAAAAATGGGAGAACAGTATCCTGTCCAATCGCTTTAATAATCCAACCTGCAGGAATAATCTCATTTGAACCCTCAACAGGAACAGGACGACGACGACCACTCTCATCAGGATCACTTAATTTCATTGTAATACACTCTAATCCAACAGTTTTTCCATTCTCTGTTACAACTCTAACAGGAGCTTTAAGTTCAACAATTGGGATATTCTCCTCAATTAAATCTTTTATCTCCTCTCTATCTGCTGGCATCTCTTTACGAGTTCTTCTATATACAAGTTTTACAGAGCCTTTATCACCAACAAGACGTTTAGCACTTCTTGCAGCATCTATTGCGGAGTTTCCACCACCAATAACAAGAATCTCTGTTGGAACATTCTCTATTTTACCATATTTTGATTGATCTAAAAATGTTAAGAAATCCCAAACTCCATCACTATTTTCACCCTCAATATCCATATTTTTAGCTTTAGCTGCACCAGTTGATATATAAAGGTAATCGGAGCTATTTTTAATGTTTTCAAAAGCCTCTTTTGTTTTTACTGGATGATTTTCAACTATCTCAACACCAAGAGAGCGAATCAGTTCAATATCACTATCAACTTTTTCATTTAATGCTCTAAAATCTGGAAGTGCATGAGTTAACATACCACCAGCAGGAGTTTTAGCTTCAAAAACTTTAACAGAAAAACCTTTTTGAGCAAGATAGTATGCTGCAGATAACCCAGATGGTCCAGCACCAATAATGGATACTTTTTTACCATTACTTGAGTTTTTCTCTGGAGTTTTTGCTGTTTTCTCAACAGAGGCAACAAATCTTTTTATCTCTCTAATCATAAGAGGATTATCATAATTAATACGTGTACATTTGAATTCACAAGTGTGATCACAAGCCATTCCTGTTGAATTTGGGAATGGGTTGCTAGATCTAATAACCTCTAAAGCCTTTTCAAACTCACCAATAGATGTTAAATACATATATTGAGGAATGTTTTGATGTGTTGGGCATGTTGTTTCACAAGGTGCTTTAATACAATCAAAACTATTAAGCACTCTATCTGTTTTAATTGGTTCCCAGGGATGCTCTTCAGAGTGATATCTTTTATCCTCTAAGACCTCAACAGCATATTTTTTTAAATTATTAACAATAGCCTCTTCAAGTGACTCTTTTCCTGCTTTTTTTAGTGTTAACTCCTCAATAGATTTTGCAGATGCCTCTCTCATAGTATGACTTATTGTTTTAATATATTGAGCCATACGACCATAACCACCTGGTTTTAAAAGGTCTGAGCAAACTGTAACTGGTCTGATATTAAGAGCCAATATTTTTCCAATATTAAAAGCATCTGCTCCAGCAGAAAAAGAGATATCAAGTTTTCCACCAAACTCAATTTGAACTCTTTCAGCAACATGAACACTTACTGCATGAAGAGCTCTTCCAGACATATACATCATTTTTTCATTTTCAGGGAAAACAGATTTTATATTAACACTCTCAAGAGTATTTGTGAGTTTCAAACCAAAAAATAGTCCCTCTTTATCAGCAAGAGTTGTTAATCTTCTAATCATTGCAACTGCATCAGGATATTTTAAATCATGCTCAAATGCGATATCAGGAACAACAGTGCTAAATCCAAGTTTATCATTAAGAATATATCTTAATTTTTCACTTCCAAGAAGTGTTGGATTTAATTTAATTGTTGTATGAAGTTTTCTCTCTGTTATCAAATAGTTAGCGATTTTCTCAATCTCCTCTGGTGGGCATCCGTGCATTGTTGAGAGTGTTAAATTATCTGATAAAATATTAGGTATATTGATGTTATCAATCTCACTATAAAGCTCTCTAATCTCATCAATATACTGTTTTTTTAACTCCTCTGCATTTTGCATGTTATTAAGGAATTTTTGAACATTCTCATTTAAAATTCCATCATAACTATAACCAACACTCATATTAAAAATAGTTCCAAGTTCACTATTCTCATTTTTCCAGCCAAATTTATGGCGTAAAAGATGAATAATAATCCAAGCTTTAAGATACTCTTCAAATGATTCTGTAAGACGAAGCTCTTGTGACCATTCGCAGTTATATCCCTCATCCTCCATATCAATACATGGTTTAGAAACAGCAATCTCATCAAGAGTTTGAACAGTTTTTAACTCAATATATCTTGCTCCTACTAACCAAGCAGCAACAATATTTTGAGCCATTTGTGTATGTGGTCCAGCAGCAACTCCAAGAGGTGTTTCAAGAAGCTGTCCAAATCTTTTTAATCTAAAACTATCATCTTTTTTTGGTGTAAAGAAAAGCTCTTTAGATATTCCAAATATCTCCCCTTTTGTTTCATACTCATTTAAAATCCATTTCACAAGCTGTTTTATTGGAACTAATGAAAATCTGTCACTCATTCTACTACTCCTTTGATATTAAAAACCGATTATAGCATTTTTCTGTTTAAACAAAAAAATATATGAATGAACAGTGGGTTTTAACCCACTGCAAGATATAAAATTTAATATCATTAATATTTTTTTATTAAAATATTTGATATAACTGAAACAACCACTATTTTAAAATTTGAGTTCCTGCTGATTTTGTTATTGCTTCAAAAGCTTGGTCAAGTGATGTAATGATAGCACGTTCACCACCATACTCAACAAAACGAAGAGCTGCATTAACTTTTGGTCCCATACTTCCAGAACCAAAATGCCCCTCTTGAGAATATTTTTTCATCTCATCATAAGAGAGAACTCCTAGTTTTTTCTCATCTGGTTTTCCATATTGAATACATGCATTTGAAACATCAGTAAGAATTAAAAAGATATCTGCACCAACAACCTCTGCAAGTTTTGCACCAGCTAAATCTTTATCAATAACAGCAGCAATACCTTTTAAATGTCTATTTTCATCATAAACAACAGGAATACCACCACCACCAGATGCAATAACAAGAAGACCACTATCAAGCATTCTTCTAATTGCAATAGCCTCCATATTTTGAATTGGGTCTGGAGATGCAACAACTCTGCGGAATCTTTTTTCAACTGTTTGAGGTTTTACCTCTTTCATAATCCAATCTGGTTTTATGACTTTAAGCTGTTCTGCCTCATCTTTTGAGTAGAATGGACCAACAGGTTTAGATGGATTATTGAAATCTGGGTCATCAGCAGATACACGAACTTGATTAACAATTGATACAACTGGAATTTGAAGTCTTTCATCTCCAATAAGATTTGTAAGACATTGTTGCATCATATAACCAATTTGTCCCTGTGTCATTCCACCAACAGCATCAAGTGGTTGAGCTGGAACCTCTTTATTCCCAGCCTCTTGTTGGATTAAAAGAGAACCAGCTTGAGGTCCATTTCCATGAGTTATAACAAGACGATAACCAGCTTTAAGTAGTTTAACAATCTCTTTAGATGTGATAAGAACATTTCTCATCTGTTCTTCATAAGTTCCCTGTTCATTTGCCTGTTTAATTGCATTGCCTCCAAGAGCGATAACAATTGTCTTTCTAGCCATAAAATTCTCCTTGCACCAAAAGATAGGATATATAATTTACTATAAATCAAATTAGTTAATCAAGAGCTTATCTATTAGTCACAAGAAAATTACAAATTCACTCTTTTTTCTTATTTATAGTTAAATTATTCAACTAAACTATGATTTTTTTATTATAACTTTGCTCATTTAACAATCTATTAATATCTTTTTTAGGCTATTGATGTTAAAAGAGCTACACTCTTCTCAATTACTATTTTTTGGACAATTAAAATTATTTATAAAAAAGTGAAAATTCTAATCAATTATATGGATTCTCTAACAATAGAGGCACCAAGAGATTGAAGTTTTCTCTCTATAAAGGCATAACCTCTATCAATTTGTCTAATATTATATATTTTAGATTCCCCTTTTGCAGCAAGAGCTGCAATTAATAGAGACATTCCAGCACGAACATCTGGCGAATCAAGTGTTGCTCCATATAAAGCAGATGGACCAACAATAACAACTCTATGAGGGTCACAAGGTATTATTCTAGCCCCCATTCCAATTAGATTATCAACAAAATACATTCTTCCCTCAAACATTTTTTCAAAAAATATTATAGTCCCTTTTGCTTTTGTTGCTACAGTAATTGCAATAGACATTAAATCTGTTGGAAAATGTGGCCAAGGACCATCATCAATTTTTGGAACAGCACCCATAAAATCATCTTTTATAATAAGTGGCTGGTTCTCTTTTACAATAATATCATTCCCTTCCCACTCAACAAAAATACCAAGTTTTTCAAAATTCATAAGAATCATATGCATATCCTCTTTTTTGCAATCTTTAATTCTTATTGAGCCATTTGTAAGAGCCGCAAGACCAATAAAAGAACCAACCTCTAAATAGTCTGGAGATATAGTAAATTCACCACCATAAAGTCTATCAACTCCAGTAATATAGAGTGTACTACCTCCAATTCCCTCTATTCTTGCACCAATACTACTCAAAAATTTTGTTAAATTAACAACATGTGGCTCTCTTGCAGCATTCCTTATTATTGTTACCCCAGATGCCATAACAGCTGCCATTATTATATTCTCTGTTGCAGTAACAGATGGTTCATCTAAAAAAATCTCTTTTCCTAGTAATTTATCAGCAGAAACATCAAAAACATCACTAATCTCAATTTTTGCACCCAATTTTTCTAAACCAATGAAATGGGTGTCTAATCGTCTTCTACCGATAACATCTCCACCAGGAGGTGGTAAAATAACTCTTTTATGTTTTGCAACCATTGGTCCTAAAAAAAGTATTGAGGCTCTTATTTTTTGACATAGTGTTTTTGATAACTCTATTTTATTTATCTCTTTATTAACAATATATAGTGTTGTTTCATCAATCCACTCAATAATAGATCCTAAATCTTTCATAATCTCAATGACAACCTCAACATCTTTTATTTTAGGTATATTTCTAAGAATAATTTTTTCATCAGTTAAAATGGTAGCAGCAAGAACAGGTAATACCTCATTTTTATTACCTGATGGGGTTATTGAACCATTTAAGGGATTACCACCCTGTATAACAAATCTCTCCATGCAAACAACTCCTAACATAGTTAACTGTGATATACTATTTTAGATGTTAAAAATTGTCAAGCTAATAAAAATTATAAAATAGTGTTCTCGATCTATAATTTTGAAAGAGGTTGATTTTTTTAATTTAATGTGTTAATCTCTGCTTGCATTAGTTTATGGAGGATTTTTTGAAATTAGTAGTTTTTATAATATTAACACTAATACCTCTCTCTATTTATTCAGATACGACCCATTTTGGTTCTGAGAATTGTGCTCAATGTCATCAAAAACAGTATGAATATTGGAAAAAAACAGCTCATTTTAATGCAGAAAACTCTTTAACTGATGTACAAAAAAAAGAGGCAAAATGTTACTCTTGTCATAAGCCAGATAGTTCTGATGTTGGGGTTAGTTGTGAATCCTGTCATGGAGATGGAAAATATTATGCGAAAAGTTATGTTATGAAGGATAAAGAGTTAGCTAAAAAGCTTGGCCTTAAATCTATTACAAAAAATAGTTGTTCGAAATGTCATAATAAATACTCACTTCATGGTTCAGAAAAAGACCCTAAAAAAGAGTCTGTTTGTACAAAATAGAATGAATACTCATAACAATAAAACTCTTAAAATATACTCTATTTTCATAATTCCCTTATCTATTATTATTTTGGCTATATTTTTTGCAAAAAATAGTACTCAACAAAAAATTATAGTTTTTGAGGGAGAGTCTACTATTTTACCAATTGGTAAAATCTCTTTTAAAGAGAGTAATAATGAAACACTATTTTTTTTAAACGGTGAGATTCAACAAAAATTAAATAAAAATATAATAATTGATAAAAAAGAGAGAGTTGATACTGCAAGCATCTCTTTAAAAATAAGAGAAAATAATAGATTTAAAAATAAGCCATTTAGCAAATTTAATGACTCCATTATTGATATATATCCAATGGGAATTTTAAATTATGAGAATTTTGATTCATCTGAAACGAAAATAGTTATGACAGATTATTCAAAAAACTATAAAAATTTAGGTGAAGCAAGAGAGATTAGTTATAGCTATCCAAATAGTAAAAAATTATATAAACAGTGGATTTTTAAAAACTATCCTAAATATAATCTATCAATATCAAAAGAGGATCCACTCTCAATAACTTGGGAGAGTAATAATTATATAACAAAATATTACATCAGATTTATAAATAAAACACTTTGGGGTGTTTGGGGAAGATTTATTCTATTTATAACTCTAAGTTTATCAATATTGATATTTTTCCAAATAAAAAAATCTCTTTAAATATTAAAAAAAACTACTATTTATTATAGAAGATATTAAGAATTCTTTTAAATGCAATCTCATCATCAATAATTGACAACCAAGTTATCATTGGAGCACCTTTTATGTTATCCATTGGAACAGGTCCCCAATAACGACTATCATTACTACCATCTCTATTATCCCCAATAACAAAAAAATGATCTTTAGGAACAATATATGGTCCTACAATAGTCTCTTTATCAAATGATATTTTTCCTGCTTTATCAACTCCAAAATTTGCTCTATCATAAACATTTGGAATTTTATTTACAGTATAGTATGTATTATCCCCAAATTGCTCTTTATAAAGTTTTGCATGATAATTGAACCACTCTGAATTATGCTGATCTTTAAATATAAAATGCTCCTTTACAAGCTCTCTTTTTACAGCCTCTCCATTTACATATATTTGCTGATCTTTTATTTCAATAGAGTCTCCACCAAAAGCAAAAACTCTTTTTACAAAATTATCCAATGTTCCAGGAGCTCCTGGAAACTCCTCTTTTACATTTGATGGTGGTTCAAATATAATAATATCACCTTTACTTGGTTTATTCCAATAGGCAAATTTTATATTTGTAAATGGAATTGAAAAGCCATAAATAAATTTAGATGCAAATATTCTATCTCCTGGCATTATTGTTGGAATCATACTTCCTGTTGGAATATGGTATGTATCTACAATCAAAGCCCTTAAAATAAACACAATTATAAAAGCAGATATAAGAATCTCAATAAACTCTCTAATTGGCCTACTAACTGTATCTGGAAGATGTTTTTTCAAAACATCTTTTGTATTTTGAAAAATTACTTCAAACTCCTCTTTTTGAGCCATTTTTAACTTTAAGCCCTTTTTTAACTCATCAAAAGAGTTGTTAAGTTCAATAATAGCCTCTTCAGATAATCTTTTTTTATATCTTTTAATATATTTTCTTTTACCATTGTGAAACTTTTTTCCTTTTGTTTTGAGTCTATACCACTCCCATAAAGCAAAGATTTTTTTCATTGTAACCCTATAATTTAAAAAGGCAAGAGTTATCTCTTGCCTTTTATCTGGAATTTAATATTTTATATTAAAATTAGCAATCACAACCACAGTCACAATTTTCATCATCACAATCACAATCACAGTCATCACCTTCGCAACCACAACCACAGCCATGATGTTCATACTCTTCATCATCTTCATACTCTTCACCATGAACATGACCATGAGCCAACTCCTCTTCTGTTGCATCACGAAGCTCAACAACTTTTACATCAAAAACAAGTGTAACACCTGCTAAAGGATGATTTGCATCAACAACAACCTCTTCACCCTCAACACCAACAACAGTTAATACTTGAACTCCATGATGAGTGTGTGCATGAAATTGCATACCAATCTCAATTCCTCCATCCTCTACATCAAAATTCTCTTTAGGAATAGAGAAAACAAGTTCATCACTTTTTTCACCATAACCATCTTTTGGCTCAACAGTAACTTTAAGTTGATCTCCAACAACTTTCTCTTCAAGCTCTCTTTCAAGTCCTGGAATAATATTTCCATGACCATGAAGATATGATAAAGGACCATGACCCTCAGATGAGTCAATAACTGTTCCCTCAAGATTTGTAAGGGTATAATCAATTGAAACGACTTTGTCTAATGAAACTTTCATTTAACTCCTTAAAAAAAATAATAGGAAAAAAATCCACCCCTTTTTTTATCAAATTTTCATAAAAATAGCAATTTTATTTTTATGAAAAACATTAATCAAACTATTAATCAAATAAATTATTTCAATTTATATTTAGAATTTCATATATTTTATAACTCACCATTATCAATAACATCATTAAATATCTCTTTTGTTTTTTGTAAAATCTCCTTAAATCGTTTTTTGGATGGTTCAAAAGCTACTGATAAGGAGAATATATATATATCTTTTTCCCCTTTTAAAAAACCTGCAAGAGAGACTGTTGAGCGTAAAGAGCCTGTTTTTGCAATGATATTCCCTTTACAATCATTACTTAAGCAATATCTCCTCATTGTTCCTGATATTCCCATTTTAGGAAGAGTTGATAAAACATACCATTTATAGTCAAAATTATTATATATATACTGTAGAATTTTTGTCATCTGTTCAGAACTAAAAAAATTTGCATCATTTAGTCCAGAGGCATTTACATAATTGTATGAATTCTCTTTTAATTTTACATCATTATTTAAAATATTTTTTACTTTTTTTATCCCCTCCTCCCAACTTGCAGATTTTTCATCTGTTTTTCCAATAATTTTTAGGAGCTGTTCTGCAATAAAATTATTGCTATAGCGATTCATTAATATTAGTGTATCAAGAATATTTCTTGTATAAAAAGTATAAAATTCAGTAAAATTATCATAATTTAAAGTGTTATCATAAACTATTTGATTTTTTTTCTTAACTTTTATTCCTGAGGTAATAAGAATATATCTTAATGTTGAGGTAAAAACTGCATCTGGATTGTGTATTTTTCTATAAAAAACCATAGGTTTTGAATTTATATTAACTCTTCCAACTATTTTAAGCTCTGTCTTTCCATTTTTAAGAGGATCTGTCTCAATTTTAAAAGATGATCTTTTATTTGTTGTTTTAAGCTCATTTTTAATATCAATTAATCTACTAATTGGATGGAGAAGTGTTATATTTGCTAACTCATCCTCTTTTTCAGCTGGAGTAATTGAGAATTTAAAAGCATTATAGTTTAGTGGAGCAACAGAGTTTAAAGCAGCATAGGATCTTGAGTCATCCTCATATTTTAGTGTATATATATTTTGATTTTTATCAAAAAAGCTAAAATCAAATATAATTTTACCCTTTATCTCTTTTAATCCTCTTAATTTTAAATCATCAACAATTTTATATAAATCCTCTGTCTCTAAATTAGGGTCTCCATAGGATTTTATAATTAAATCACCATCTAAAATCCCATTTTTAGGTAACTCAACAGATGTATAGAAATCTGTTTTAAATCTAAAACCTAAAGTTAACTCTTTTAAAGCTGCTAATGTTATTATTAATTTGGAAACACTTGCCTGATTTAAAGATTTTTCTGGATTTATTCCAACTAATTTATCTCCCTTTTTATCTATTACTGAAAAGCTTATCTCTGTATCTTTAAATGCTTCATCAAGAAAAAATTTATCAATTGTTGTTTGTGAATTAGAAAATAAAACAAAAAATGTTATAAGATAAAGCATAAAATTCTCTCCTTTAAAACAGAAATATCACTAATTTGATATATTTTGAATAAAATAGATATAAAACTAAATAAAAAGATAATAATTTTATATGATTTGTTATATTTTTAACAAAAAGTCATAGTTTTTGTTGTATTTATTCTATCAAAAAGGGGATTAAAGGTCAAAATTTTAAAAATATAGTTTATTCTATACTGTTTTAATTGATTATATAACTTAAACATTTAAAACTACTATTTTAAGTGTAGATTTTTCTTAAAATCTAAACTCTTAAATTCATGTCTATTTGTTGTCTATTTAGTAGATTTTTTTGCTGTTGGAACAATTGATTTTAATGCTTTTTGATACCACTCTTTTGACTTTTCATCATTTTGAGGTGTTCCCATTCCCATTTTATACATTTTACTCAAACGTAAATAGGAGGTTTTTATACCATTAGATGCAGCTTTTTCATACCAAATAAAAGCCTCCTCATACATATTTTTAGAAAAAAATGTATCTCCAACTTTTAGTTGAGCCCCTCCATGATTCTGATTTGCAGCTTTTTCATACCAAACAAAGGCTGAATCTTCATCTTTTAAAACACCTATACCAGCACTATAGATATGTCCTAAAAATATTTGAGCCTCAATATCTCCAACTGTTGCTAATTCAGTCATCCATTCAACAAAGAAAACTCTATCATCTTCATTACCAAAGCCTTGATAAAACTCTATTCTTAGCTCCTTTAAATTATTAATAAAATTTAATTTTGCAGCTCTTATTTTCCATTTAAAAAAATCATTCTCATTTTTTATTGGTATTGAATTATATAAATAGAGTGTCACAATTGCTTTTTGATCCTCTTCATTACCATTATTGAAAATATTTTCACACCAAATAGATAAATCCTCTTCATTATCTGGAAGAGCACCATATTTTGTTGCTAAATAGCCATATATTTGATCTAAATCCATAGAAACTCCATAAAAACAAGAAAAAAACTCAGACTATTTGTTACTAAAATTCTGAAAAATATTCAAGAAAATAATTATATTTAGATGTTTTGAATCTCAATTGTTGAGAAAATTAGATTAATTTTATCTTTATTTTGCTCTATATCCTGTTTTTTACCTGTTATTGTAAAAATATAGATATCACTATTATTTGGGATAATAATAGTCTCCTGTTGAATTAAATATTTTATTTTATCAAAAATATGAGTCACTTTAAAAGAGTTAACTCCATTTAAAATGAAACTCTCCTCTTCAAAAAGAACATATCTTGGATACTCTTTTTGAATTGTATTAAAAACAAATTCAGAATAATCTTTAGCTGATAGAGATGTTGAGTCTATATCAATAGATATATTTATTCCCTGTTCACCAAAATAGTTTTTTTCATCTTTTTTTATAAATGAGTTATCAAGATAGAATGTTAAATTTTTAAAACTATATTTTGTTCCATCAATATTTTTGGGCCTATTAATTGATACTATTTTAGTATCTTTTTGAGTTTTTCCTGCTGGTGGAGCCTGATTTATAGTTTTTTGAGAACTATCTTTAATTTTATCACAACTTGATAAAATTAATATACTAAAAAAAAATGTGAAAAAAAGAGATGTTTTTATTATATTTAACAAGTTAGCCCCCTACAGATACTGAACAATTGGAAAAATAAATGGGATTGCCAGAAATCTTTTTTTTAAAAATCTTTTAACCCCCTTTTTTATTACCATACTAGTGTAGGCATAATCAAGAGATTCTGGAAATTTAATAGATTCTACCTCTCTTCTAACAAGCTGAGAAAGAGCTAAAATAAGCTCCTCAAAATGCTCTTCAAAAACAAATCCACGACTTATTATTAAAGGATCTTTTAATACTCTACCATCATTTTCTAATAGTATAACAGATATAACAATACAACCAAACTCCATAGAGTCTCTCTCTTTTATTATTAATGGGTCTACATCATCAATACCTGTTTTATCCATTATTTTTATGTTGGTTGGAATAATATCTCCAGACTCTAATCTATTACTATTAAGTATAAATTGAGAACCAACCTCTGGAATTACACAATTATCTAAATTAACTCCTGATTTTATTGCTAAAGCTCTATTTTCAATAAGATGCCTATACTCTCCATGAATTGGAATAAAACATTTAGGAGATATTATTGATATAAACTCAGAAAGTTCATCGGCTGAAGCATGACCAGATGCATGAAGATCACTAAAGTGTCTCCAATATAGCAACTCCCCCCCCTTTTTTGCTATTTGATTAATTATTTTATAAACAGATTTCTCATTTCCAGGAATTGGTCTACTTGAAAAAATAACCAAATCTCCCATTTCAAGCTCTATTTTTTGAAAATTTGAGAATGCAAGATTTGATAATGCACTAAATGGTTCACCCTGACTTCCTGTTGTTATAAAAATATATTTCTCATCTCTATGAGCAAAATAGTTTTCAACAGGAACAATAGGTGTATTTTCTGAAATATATCCAATTTTTTGAGCAACAGAAAAATATCTATAAAGGGATCTTCCTAAAAGAATGACTTTTCTATTATTCTCCTCAGCAATTTTTAGTATATTTCTAAATCTTTCAACATTTGATGCAAACATTGTTATAAATATCTTTTGAGGAGAATTTGGAACAATATCCTTTAATCTTAAATAAACATCTTTTTCAGAGGCCCCTTTTTTACTTTCAGAGTTACTGCTATCAAGAAGTAATAAAGATATCTCTCCATAAATATTTTTTATATCTAATATTTTTCCTTTAAGAATCTCTTTATTCTCATTATCTATCCTAAAATCGGATATATGAAAAATTACACCTGCATCTGAATGAATAATAATTCCTAATGAGTCTATTATTGAGTGTGTAACTGGTATGAATTCAAAAATAAAAGAGTTATATTCAAAACTATCTGTTGACTTAATTACAATAAATTCAGGCTCAATATAATCCTCTTCCTCATTTATCTTCTCTTTTATGAGAGAGATAGTAAACTCTGTTGATAAAATTTTTAATTGAAGAACTTTTATAAGATGAACAATAGAACCAATGTGATCTTCATGAGCATGTGTTATTATTAGAAGAGAGAATTTTTCTTTATTTTCAACCAAATATGAGAAATCTGGATAAAGATACTCAACTCCTGGCCAATCCTCTGTTGCAAAAAGAGAACCACTATCAATAATAAAGCCACAGTTTGGGGTTTCATAAAAAGTTAAATTCATTCCAAACTGACCAACACCACCTAAAAAACCTATTTTTATACTATTCTCTAACATTTATGTTCCATAAAATAAAAACCTAAATATTATTAAATTAATTTTCTAAAAAAACAAGAAAATATACTATTTAGCAATTTAATTTTTTAAAAATCATAAAAATATACCACTTAATAGATATAATAGACTCTCTTTTCAAAACCTAAACTCTATAAAACTTGACAAAAATAAAAAATATGTTATATTCAATATGTGAGTGTTTATAAAAATATCACATTATTTTTCTAAAATGTTCACAATTAATTTTTTTAAGGAGGAGAAATGAGTTCAAATTTTTGGTCATCATTTCTTGGTTTTTGGGAATGGATGAAAAAATAGTTTAAAAACTTCCCCCTTTGGGGGAAAAATTAAACCATTTGTCCAGGAGTACTTGATTTTGATACCTTTTTTGTATTGAATATTCTATATCCAATATCCATTTTAATAAAAATAATCAATAGTGTTATAAGGGCTAAAAGAGTAAATATAATAATCTTTTTATCATACTCAAATTTCACAAAAAACTCACCCTCTCCAACACTCTGTATTTTTGTTGGTGCAACAGGAAATTTATATTTTGCAGCAAGAGTCTCAATTGATGTGATATGAATAATAGGAACTCCCTCTTTACCAAAACGGCTCATGACACTATCAATACTTAGTGCTTTATGTGTTGGATTTAGAGTAACTCCTGGTTTAAATAGTTTTTTACCAACACTACTTCCAACAGAGATTGTTCCACCACCAACATTTACAAATGCTGCATATCTTGAATCATCCATATATGACTTATAGATATCCATTCTTAAATCAACATTCTCTATCTCCTCTTTTGTATCAATAAATCTGATTCCATATTTTTGTATTGTGTTTTTAAGAATATCACGTCCCTCTTTACTCATTCCAAGACCTCTATCTTTAGAGCCACCAATAGATGCCGCAATAGAGTGGTTTGTGATAACTCTTTTTTCATACAAAATATGCTCCATATCTAACCAAGAGAAACCTGGAATATTTGCACCCCAAGTTGAACCAGCACTACTTGTTATAATAACTACCTTAAGTTTCATAACCTCAGCAGCAGATAAAAGAGCAAGATTCATGAGAGGAAAAGAGCCTGAAAAGGCTGCTGCAATAGTATCTCCCTCTCTAACACCTGCTTTTATCAACATATCAACCATAGCAGCAGCCCAATTTGGGTTAACTGTTGTTAATTTTGCGGAGTGATAGCCTGTATTACTTGTTATTGGAGATAATAACATTCCAATAATTCCAGATGCTGCTGGATCCATCTCTAAATCAATTGGACCAATATTTTTTAATCTATACTCTTTTAAAACATCCATACCGTTTTTCATAACTCTTGCAGCCTTAACTTTTCTATTATGATATGGAGTATTTATTTTATTTTTAAAAAGTTCAACAGATAACATTCCAACAACTGCAACAATTGCAATTATAAAATGTATTTTCCAAGATATTTTTCCTGGTTTCCAGTATAGTTTTTTCATAACACCTCCGCACCAACAACTAATAGAAGAATTAATCTTACAACAATACTTGATGTTATAAGTGCTGAATATGTCTCAATTGCACCTTGACGATCAATCCAAATAGCAATGAGACCTGGAATAATATATCCAACAACATTTAAATCAATTGATGCAGTTCCTAGAGGTATTGTACCAATAGTTTTTATAAACCAACCAAGAATAAATCCAATTAAAATCATTAAAACAGTTCTTCTTCTTCCATAAATAATCATAAATGAGCTAAGAGAGTGAACAATAAAATAGGTAAGAAAACTTATTAATAGAGTTAAAACAATCACTGTTGGCTTATTTATAAAAAGAGCCATATAACCAGGAACAACCATTCCACCAGCTGCAATTCCGAAAAATTCAGAAAAAATAAGACTTACAATAAGCCCTATTGTTATTGACAATGTCACAATATTGGTAATCATTAAAACATCATCCACAATTCCTCCTTAAAAATAGGGAAATGTTCATTTAAAAAATTTTACTCTTCATCCTCAATTATGGCTCTATTTTTAAAATAGGCTGTTAATTCAAGACCTGGACCAGCAATATTTGCAATTCCCATAACCATTGCACTTTTTCTAATTAATCCTAAAATCTCCTCAACAACCTTCTCAGTACTCATATCCTCACCATTAATAATTATTCGAGGATCCACACCAAGTTTAACCGCTATTTTTACAAAAATATATGTTCCAGAACCAACAAGAACATAGTTATCTGCAGGACTCCATTGAGTTACAACCTCTGCCAATTGTCTAGTTCTATCAGGTCTATCTGAACGACAATTAACAATCATTATCTTTTTAGCATATTCTGAATGTTTTGTAACTGCCATATTCCAAATTCTCTCTGTTGATTCAGGATCATTTGCAGCAAAACCATTAACAAAAACAATATCTCTTCCAAAAAAGTTAACTTTATGCTCTGTCATAGCTCCAGGGTCTGGTTTAACTTTAGTCATACCTCTTAAAGAGATATCTCTTGGTAGACCAATATCTTTGCAAACTTTAAGAGCAAGAGCAATATTCTCTTTATGCTCAACATAAGAGAATCCTAGTAACTCTTCATCTGTAATTTCATCTAATTCACTCTCCTCAACAATATTAAGAGCTGTTTTTCTGTCATCACAGGCCATTTTAAATGTTTCACGGTAATCTCTTTCTGCAGTAAACAGCTTACCCTGTTTTGGTGTTGTTGCAAGTAGTGCAAGTGCAACATCTTTCTCCTCTGGTCCCATTACATCCAGATGGTCAGGTCTTGCATTTGTAATAACACCATGAGTTGCTTTTACTAATTTTAGTTCAGCCAAAGATTGTAGTCTTGGTTGTAAAGCCATACACTCAATTACTAAGGCCTCTGCACTGTTTAACGAAGCAAAAGTAACAATTCTAACCTGCTCAATAATATTTGCTTTTGATGGACGATATATTGGATACTCCTTCTCATCATCAAGAATCATTCTTGGCAAAGTTCCAGTTGTTTTTGCAAAAGTTTTAATACCATTCTCTCTTAAAGCAGCAGCAATAAGACGAGTTACTGATGATTTTCCTCGAGTGCCATTAACATGAACTCTAATTTTTATGGATTTTAGATGTTTTACATGAAGAAAGTACTCAAGCCAAAAAAAGAAAATCACCCCAAAAGTTAAAATAAATACAATAACCATTGTTTACTCTACAAAAGAAAAACAAATCTATTTATCACAAATCAACTATTAAAAACAATATAAATCTATTTTTTGTCAACATTATATTTATATTTTCTTTTTTCACTCTAAACTTTATTTTAAAGATCAAAAAAAATATAAAATTATTTTACTAGAAATCAATAAAGTAACTGAATTTGATATAATATCCACCCGATTTACTATTGTTGAAATCTTGTTCACTTATATTTTGGGTGGAGTTTGTACTCTTACTGGGAATCAATTGGTAAAATGATATCTCATATCTACCAAATTTTAAAATATTTTTATAGTTAATACCTAAAAGATAAAAAGAGAGAGTTTTTTTGAAAAATTTATTTGTTATAGGAATCTCTCCAACTCCCCAAACTCCTTTTGAAAAGTAACTATAGTCAAAATTAATATTAATATCTCCTTTTAAAAGAGTTATATCAATATTTTTAAAACTTAAAAATAAACCATATAAATATAGATTTAACTCTCCAACCCCTTCAAATCTTAGTTTTCCACTTATAAACTGCTGAATAGAGTTTTCAAATGGCCAAGAGTCAATATAACCAAAAAAATCGATATCACTTCCATTTAAAAAACCTGCAAAAACAGAAATAAAATTGTATCCTAAAAGAGAGTATCCAAAAAAAAGCTCCGAACTATCTTTTTGAGATAGTAAAAGAGTGGGAATAGTATCCATTTCACTTAATAATCTATTTTTAGTTGAAGCATAACCTAATAAAAAATCAAAATAGATAGAGCTAAAAAAGCTTTTATAATCACTCTTTTTCAAAAATAGATCTAAATTACTAAATTTTATATAACCAAACTCAAAAAAATTTGAGTTTTTATAATAGAAACTGTTTTGTTCACTATTTTTATTACTTAACTCTATTCGTTTCCAATAAAGTTTTAAAACATCTTGAAACTCAAAAGATATCTCGAAAACTGAATTTAGACTACTTAATCTATGTGGAATTTTATCTAATTGATAGTTAAATTCACCAGTTTCAGCATTTTGAAATCTTTCATAAAACATAGATAGCTTATAATTTATCTTCTCAACTATCAAACCAGTTCCAAAACCAACACCACTATCTGAATATATAAAATATATTGGGGTTTTATAGTAACTTTTCTTTAAAACAGAGCCAAATTTGATTTTATTATGATTAAAATTACATGAAAAATTCCAATTTTTATCAGATAGTAGGCTATTTATAGAGTTATATTGATAAGATAAAAAGATGCTCTGATTTTCTGATTTTTTATAAGTTAATCCAAATTCACTTTTATAAAAATAGAGATAGTTTTTTTTGTTGCTAATTGGTAGATACTCTATATTTGAGTAAAAAGAGTTATCACTACTTAATTGAATATTAAAAAGAAGTAAAAGATATAGTATCACAAAATCCTATTTTATTCACCACACTCATTTGCAAATCTTGTTGGTATACAAACATCTCCACTCTCTTCACAATCCCAATCATTATACTCAACATAACAAACTGTATTATCACCATTTTCAAAACAGTCACAATTTTCATCATAACTTGCATAATCTTGGCAATACTCTAATGAACACTCTTCACCCCATGATTCATCACAAAATTTATATGAGCCAGTATGGTTATAGCAACTCTCTTCACAAACTAAACCAAACTCATCATCACAAACTAAAGCTTTTCCAAAATCTTCCCAAGCCTCTTGTGTTGTTTGTTGTGGAAAAAGTGAACCAAAAGTGAAATCTGGAATTTCAATAGGTTTAATAAATTCGAATTCTAAATTACTATACTCACCAACAGTAACACTATATTGAGGTAAAAGTGCTTTTAGATTTACTGGAGGGTTTTGCATAAAAGATACTAAATCAATTAAAAGTTCTTTGTTACCAGCAAAAGCTAATCTATATGGTTCTGTAAGAACTGATTTAATTTTTTGAAGAGTCTCTTTAACTTGATTAATCTCATCTAAATGATGATTACTAATTAAATCATTTGATTGCACATCTGTTTCACCCAAAAGAGAGTCAATTCCATCTAAAGCTTTATCAACAGCAAGACGAAATTGAGCTAAAGCCTCACCCATTTTTGCACCATTTTTAAGTTTTAATAGGGCACCATCTTTGTTTAATGCTGTTGCAATATCATTAATACTATATGATGGAAGAGTTATCTCATAGGCATTTGATATTGCAATAAAGCCCTTTAGTAGATGTAAAGAGGCAATTGCAAATTTAATATCTGTAACATCAATCTCTCTTGGTGTTTCATAGTTATAACTCTCTGGATTACTATCACCTCCCATCATTCTTGAAGTGATTGTAAAAGTATAATCAGATTTTTTTTCAACTATTTGAAGTCTCTCTAAAGAGTAATCTACAACTGGAAGAAGTTCAGTGTTAATAAATGGTAAAACATTAAAAACTTTTTTATTCATCTCTGCATTTACAAGTTCACCATCATAAATATCATCAAAATCAAACCATGCATCTCTCAATTTTTTAAACTCATCTTTTTGAAAAATAGTTAACACTTCAGTAACTGCAGCACCCAAATGTGCATCAAGATTTTCATCATCCTCTTCAATAGCCTCTTTATAGAGCTCATTTGCAGCTCTAAAATCGATTTTATCCATCTCTCCTTTGGTTTTAGACTCAATATTAATCACCTCATTAATTTTTGTCTCCATAAACTCATTTCCTAGTGTAACTTTTTTTTGAGCCTCCTCTGGATTACGAGATGTTGTTGTCTCTTCACAACCACTAACCAAAATTGTTAATGATAATACAATAAGTAAAACTAACTTTTTCATAAAAATCTCCATAATAAAAACTGAGTAGGTTTTAGCAACTAATTTTCCAAGTTTTTATTAAATCATAAAATTAAGTTACTCGCATCCACATGAATAAATTTTTTTTTATTCTTGTAGGGAATTAAAATACCCTGTTCATTAAAATAAATGAACAGCGTGGTTTTAACCCGCTGAAATTGATATATATTTTTGTTCATTTAAAAAGATAATTGCTATATTTTTTATATTTTAGAATAAAAGAAGAGTTTTTTAAATAAATAAAAATTAAGAAAAATAAAAAAAATTATTACAAAAAAATGAAAATATTTATAATAATCTCTATTTTTATAAAGAATGTCACAATTTATAGGATAGAAAGTGTGACATTCTTTTCCGAATTTTTTCAAATATTTTTAACAAATAAATAATCTGTATAATAATAACAAGCTAATGTTTTATTTTTATTAAAAGTGCTTTGGTTTATAAAAATATTATTCTAAAGATAGGGAGATATTAACTCTCCATCTCTTTTTTTAGTTTTTCAATCTCCTCAATTGAAAGCTTTGTGATTTTTGCAACAAAAACAGTATTTGTTCCATTTAAAAGAAGCTCTTTTGCTATCTGTATTTTTTCCAAATAGGCTCCCTCCTCAAATCCCTCCTTTTTACTTCTTTCAATAACTTTTTTTAAACCTTTTGCTATCATTGTATCTCCTCCATTTAATATATCCTCAATCTCTTCAACATTAAGATCTAAATAGTTTTCTGCTTTATGTTGTAAATAAAGTGATATCTCTTTAAACAAAACATCTCTTTGCTCTTTTTTCAGCAATTTTTCTGAAATCACCCTTATTTTTTGCAGAAAATCATTATACTCCTCAATATTCTCCTCCAAATCAATTGCCAGAAGTTGACTTAGGATTGAATCCATCTCTTTTAAATTGTTTAAATTCTGTTTTGAAACATTAAAATTAAAATACTCAAAATTAGGAATATATTTTTTAACACTTTCATAATTTATATCTATCAAATCATGAAATCTATTTGATTTTTTCCACTCTTTATTTCCTGTATAAAACAGAACAGGAAATATAAATGGTAAACTTTTCATTGGTTTATTCTGTTTTACTAATTTTAAATATATTTGTGTTATATAGTTCAAAAATCTAAGTTGCATGAAGTTATGAACTGCTGATTGAAACTCAATTAATATTATTAAATATACTTTCGTTTTTTTATATTTAATCTCCCATAAACAATCTGATGAGTAGCTTTTTAACTCCTCTGTTATAAAATTCATTTGGAAGTAGTTTCATACTATCCAGATTTAAATCTTTTACAAAATCCTCTTTTACAAAATCTTGAATAAACTCTTTTACGATTATCTCATTTGAGAATAGTCTTTTTAATATCTTATCCTCTGTTTGATGAACAATAGGTTTTCTTTTTGTTGGCATTATTAAATCCATAAATACAACTGTTTATATTATATTATATTATATTATATATCTGGATTTTTGCAATTATTTTTCTTAAAATCGGATAGTCTCATGAATTTATATCTGAATGTTGTTTTATTTTTTATTTAAAATTTAAACTCTGCTGAATAGTTTTTTATTATTACTCTTTTACAAGATATTGAGAGATATTTTTAGGACATTTTGGACAGAGAATTGTGATAACAGATACAGAACCACCTACAGTTGAGACTCTTCCAAACTCTTTTTCTTTAATAAAATCATCTTTATCCTCTATAAAAAGCTCTGAATATAAATCACTATCATCTTTAGTGCAATGTGCTAACTCAACTCCTCTATCAATACATGTTTTATTAAGAGGTTGACTTAAACAAAATCTTGCATTTTTTGATTCATATATAAAATTATCTACAGTTGAACAGGATGATTCATTAATATTTTTACCAAAATCAATAAATAGATCATCCATATTTGATTTAGTAATCAAAGAGAGTTTATTAAGTTGCAAACTGTTATGCAGTGGAGCCATATTTAAAAATGGTGAATGCTGATAAAAATCACTATCTTTTGGATCTCTCATTGCACTTGCCCTTTTTCCAGCAACAAGCATTTTTTTCATGTAGCATGAGAATCTTCCCTCATTTTGAGCACATGGTTTATCTAACTCTATCTCATTTTCTCCATAAAGAGAGTAAATATTAAGACCAAATGCCACTTTTGGGATTAACAATCCCATCTCATAAAAAACTCTCTCTTTTGCTTTTTTTGCATTTGGACACTCATCATAACTAAAATTACATTGATTACAAACACCACCTCTAACTTTTATATTTGTTTCAAAAAATAGAGAGTCTGGAACAGTTCCATCAAATATTCCTATATCACAAGATTTTATACAGTTTGAGATATCCTCTTTTGATGTGCAGAATGCCATGTTAAAGATTTTTTCAGGATCTCTTGGAATTTTATAAATAATCTCATTTATTTTTGTAATCATTTTGCTTAATGGTTTCATATAGTTTTTTACTCTTTGAATAAGCAGTGATTGAGTCTCATTAATAAGAGTTTTTACCTCATCTTTTAGTAATCCTTTACTATATTCACAGATATCAACATAGTTATATCTATTTATATTATCACAGGCATGTTCAAAAAGCTGTATTAAATCGGAGTTTTCATCTGGTTTTAGAATATAGTTTAAAATATCAACATAGCTTTTTACATGATTTATTGCATTTAATCTTCCACCTCTTGGTTTGCAATAATGTTTATTTCTACTTTCATCAAGTTGACACTCAAATGCTCTTCCATCTGAGTAGTAATCACCAAGAGTATTTTCATCATAATCAATATCAGAAAAAGAGCAATCTGGATTAATCAAATAGCCATACTCATCTGAAATTGGTGTTGATACACCACACTCTTTTTTCTCAACTCGATAATCATTCAACTCCTCATCAGCAATAATTCCATACTTCATTATATCACGACTTTTAGTAACCCATCTATAAACACCCTCTTTTGTTCTCTCTCGAACACCTTTTAAATAGGAGAATAGAAGAAAATTCTTTAAATCACCTAAACATCTCTCTAATCCACTCATATCACCTAATCTTCCAATAGTGACACACTCATTAAAAAAGTAGGCTGAAAGTGATGGAGTTATTGGTTCAGAACAACTATCATTCAATACTTTGTATGATAAAGAGAATGATCCAGAACAGTATCCATTTTCACCACAAAAAGAGTTTTCTCCAAAAGATTCACATTCAGAGCTATCTGAACATTTATAACCAAATGCAAGTTTATCCTCAAAATCATCAACAAAACTAATAATCTCTTGAAATAGTTTTATGTGATAACTTAATGGAGATGCCTTCTCTATATCTTTTGACATCATTGTTTCTGCTAAAAAAACAACAGGAATATCCAAATTGTTTAATGGGATATTCTGCTTTAATTCAAAAGGAACAATAGTTCCTCCACTATTTTTTTCACAACCTGCTGGAATTTTTTTAAAAGGATCTGTTATTTCACAAGCTTCTATTTTTGTTTGACCATTATTAATACTTTTTTTTGTATATCCATTAATCACTGTTTGAAATAACCAAGGTCTTATAATAAAAGCAACATACTCCTCAAGAGCAAGATGTGTTGTCTCTTGTGTTAAATCTGATAAATCCTCTAAATCAAAGTAGTTTCCAACAAATTTATTAATATATTCATGACCAAAAGCATCAGATGCAATATGATTTAAATAGCCATAAGAGAAGGCAATTGCCTGAGATCTTAAATCTTTTGCCAACTCTCTATCACTAATAATATAGTCACCATTACTATTTTTCTCTAAATATTTTTCATTAATATGAGATGCCTCTCTATTACTCACAGCTTTCCAAACAGGATGAGAGCTTTTTATAATAGCACCATCACTAGTTTGTCTATAGTAAAGTGGTTGAAGTGCAGACTCTAATAGATATTGTCCCCAATCAATCATTCTCCAAAAATATGGGGTTCTATATTTGTATGGGATTTTTTTTAGAAGACTTTTACCTAAAACAGTTCCTTTTGAGTGGTTTGTGTTTGGAAATGTTGGAATAGTTTGAGACTCCTCCATATATCGTATAGATTCATAACAGTTTCTAACATACTCATCTTTTCCAAACTGTTCACAAAGAATTTTTTTAATATCCTCTTTGCACTCACTATATTTAATTGACTCCTCTCCAAATTTTTCACAAGTGTATTTCATAAGCTTTTTAAAATCTATCTGATTTTTTCTATCAACAACATTTTTAGTATTCTCTTCATGTGTTGCCATTTGACCAGTAAATACATCAGGAAAACCATCTGGACCTATATTACCTGCAAGAAAATAGGATGGATAGCTTTTTATTGAATTTAATATCTCAAAATCACTTATAACTTTTTGACCACCATTGAGAGTGATATCATAACCATCAATATGTACACCATTTGCAGTACCTGTTTTATCAACAATACTATTTAATACCTCTCTACCAAGAGAGACATGTGTTTTCCCATTCCAAGAGAAGAGGGAGAAGTTTATTAAAAATAGAATAATAAATAGTAGATATCTCATCTTAACTCCTCATAAACACAACGATTTGTTATTTCATCACAATGACTGTTATATAAATTTGGGAAGAAAATACAATCATTATCTGTTTGACAAAATTTTCTGCAAAGAGGAATATAGAACTGATTCTCATTATCACAATATGTTTCACTACCATCTGGTAAAGGTAAACATTCCTCATCAGAAATACACTCTTCTTGCATACAAACACTAATACAAATGGTATCAAATTCTATACAATTTGCATCATTATCACAACTTTCACCTAATTCTGAGATATTCTCTTGTTGATTTTCAACACAAACAGCTCTCTCTATATCACAAATACTTCTTGTATAATATGTATTTTCTTTTTCTGACTCCAAAATACAGACATCATCATTTGAACATCCAATAGGATTATTTTCTCCAAACTCAATAGTAACCTCAACATTATCACAATTGTTTAAACAGTTTTCATAATCTAATAATAATGAGACAAAAATAGGTTCTCCTGCTTGATATGGAGGTATTTTACAACTAAATTCCGCAATACTATTATCTCTTTTACCTCCAAAACAACTATAATTATAAACATTATCGTATTGATAAAAAATAATTTCTATAGAGGTTTTTTCTAATATCTCAAGCCCTTTAACTTTTACTTCAAAATTATATATATCTCCCATTGAGTCTATTTTGAAATGGTGGCTTAATTTTTTTAAATAGATTTCTTTTGTAATAGATTCTCCAAAATTAACAATATCTGATGGTTTACATTTATTATGATAACAGAAAAAATATACATCATCATAATTTAGTTCAGAACAATCACTATCTGCATGACAATCAACTCTTTCAACACATTTTCCATTTATACAGTAATTAAAATCATACCAATCATCAATAGAACACTCCTGATCCATTGTGCAAGTGATAGCAGAACACTCATTTGTTGTTTCATCACACTTAAAGCCAAGTCCACACTCACTATCACTTTCACATTTGTCATAACAGATATTTTCAATACAATCTAATTCACCATCACAAATTACACAGAATTCATCATAAAATAGATGGTAATCTTCACTAACTCTTGATGATATATTTCTAATCACAAGATAGTAGTTTGCTCTCTCTGGATTCTTTATTAATGTTTTTACATCATTCATATGATCTACATAGTTTTTATAAAAAACTTTATGCTCTAAATCTATCTCATCTTTATAAAGCTCAACTTCAAATCTCTTTACATATTTATCACTTGTTCTAAATACAATAACAACACTCTCATCTGTTATTAAATAGATATCCTCTACCCCCTGACATGAATCTTGTTCTGTTACAAATGCGGTTGTATCCTCGTAAACAGTAAAAACAGAGCTTTCAAATGATGTTGCACTCTCTTTTGTGTGTCCTATTGGAGATCTATTTGCACAATTATCCTCAACACATTCAAATTCAGATTTTTTAAAATATCCACTATTGCAAACACAAACTGGATTCTCATTAACAACACCACAACTTCCTGCATCTGTTCCACCACAACTAATTCCATCACAAACAGACAGTTTCTCTTCACAAATATGTGTTGTTAAATTGCAATATTGATTTAATCCAACACAATCTCCATTCTCTTCACAATTTCCCTCTTTTAGTTCACAAACACCATTTGTTGAATTGCACTCCTCCCAATCTGCACAAACAACATCTTTACATAAATTTTCCTCTATACAGGTGTGTGTTGCTTCATCACAATATACATTTAATCCTACACAATCCCCATTTTCAGAACAAAATCCTGCTTTTGCTTCACAAACTCCATTTGTTGAATTACACTCTGCCCACTCTTCACAAACTTTGTTTTTACATAAATCTGTTGTTGGTTCTTTCTCATCTTTTCCACAACCAATAAATAGTGTTACCATAATAGTAATAATAAATAGTAGATATCTCATATATCCTCCTCTAATTTAAAAAGCTATGCCAATTTTAAGAATAATCTGATTCTCTTTTTCTGTTATATTATAGTCAAAAGGATTCAAGTTTAAAACCATTCCATCATCATCATATCTTTTTATATTTTTATCTATTACAAAAAGATATCCAACCTCTATCCACAATCTTGTCCCACCAATAGTTATAGTTCCACCAGCACGTTGAAAATCGGTTATATCATAATATTTACCATCAGAATCTTCATAGCGATTTGATAAGGTATTATAAAAATATTGATATTTACCACTAAATCTAACTCCAAAATATTTTGATTTCAATATCGTATAACTTAAAGCTGTTTCAAATATAAATAGATCTAGTAGTCCAATATTAAAACTTAGAATATTGTTGTTATCTTTATAAAGATGATATTTTAGATTTGCTCCTATTGAAATCAATCCAATATGACCATCAATCTCTAAATCATCTGTTATTCCCTCTCTAAATGTATATGAGACAAAATTAGATAATCCTAACATTGTTAAACCATGTTCAGATTTCCCTTTTTCAATTGGATACATTGAGGAGCTATTTGTTGAAATACAGGATGATAATCCTAATAGTGTTATTATTACAAAAATATATCTCATTGATTCTCCTTTAATTACAAATCTAAACTTTCTAAAATTGAATCAACATTATCAAATTTTGGTAATCTATTTTCAGGAAGCAGTTCATTAATTTTATCTCTAATATCCCCTCTTACTTTTTCAAAAATATCCCCCAATTCATTAAATATACTAAAATCAGTATCAATAGGAATAACTGGATTTTCAATAATTAATTTAACAATTTTATCCTCTATTTTATCATTGATATTTGAATAAATATCATCTTCACTAAAATAATCTAACTCTCCATTTGCATCAATAGAGAAATGGAAATTATTGGAGTTAAGAGGAACAAAATCAATAAACAGTTTTTTATTATTTTGTCTTGGAAGAAGATATAAAACTGTATTTATATTAATATTCACCTCTGATGGGGACTCTCCCCAATCTTCACTACTTGTATTACCAGGAACTAAAGAAAATCCCCATTTTAACCATATTTTAAGTGGATTTGCTCTTACTGTTTTAACTTCAAAAGATGATGTTTCTAATAGTGTACTACATTTTCTATATTCACAATAGTATTTAATTTTATCACTATTTAATGGTAAACATTCTGAATTACTATGACAACTATCAATAAATTCGTTAGTAGATTCTGAATATCGAAGGTTTCGATAATAGTTAAAAGCGATTAATTTTTTAACACTGCTAAAACCTCCACCAAAATAGAATATTTCAGAACCTAATTTTTCAGGAGTTATATCAATATAATAATCAATCTCATCACTATTAATAGTTTGAGAGTAATTTATATCTATATTATCAACTCTTTCATTTATAACAATTTCAGTTTCTAATTGACAACTTCCTGAGTAATGTGTAGTCTCAAGTTTACATTCTAAACCAAATCCCTCTTTATCTGCAATGCAAATACCATCCTCTCTACACAAACAATCATTTATATCTTCACATTTTTTTGTTGCACAAGTGCAATTCTCTTCATCTTTTGCACAAGGAATATCTCCAACAGGATGAACACCATTTGACATACAATATTGACCAAAAGAGCAGTTTTTATAGCTTTTGCAATTTGTATTTAATGTTTTATTATAGTTATCTCTCATTAAACCATAATTCCAAGAGTATTCAGAATCAACAAATTTTAAAGATCCTTTATTATAAATATTCCAAACTTGATAAACACATTTTTTATAACTCTCAATAGTTGTAAATATACTATTTAATGGATTAATTGTTGGATTATCTGAAAAATATTGAAAAAATGATACCAACTCCTCTTCACTAAAATCTTTGATAGTTTTATAACAATCATTGTCAAGTAAATAAAAAGAGTTAAGCTCTGTTTTATCAGGACATTTATTGTGTCCCTCTTCATTACAATAATCAACCAATATTTCAAAATCCTGTTTTACAATTTGGTGAAAAAGCTCCTCCACCTTTGAAGATTGGACTATATCTGTCAAATTTGGATTTATTGTAAAATCAATTCCTCCTGGTAAATATATTAAAGAGATTGAATTTGTACTAGTAAATTCTAATTCATCAGGTTTATTTTTTAAATAAAAAGTTTTCATTGGAAAATGTATATTTTTAGAATTTGGATTATTTGCTGTCAAAACATTATTATCTTTAACAATTAGATTAAATCTTTTTTGATTGCAAAAATCATTATTATAATGTACAAACTCATTTTTATTATTATCATAGTAGTAACAACTACCAGTAAAATCTTGCCCATCAATATTTGATGTAATCTCTCTAGGATATATCTCATACTCCATATCCCAATAACAAAAATTTAAAAAACATCCTGTACAAGAGTTATGTCCCCAAGTATCATTGCTATAACAATTATGACTATCAGAACAACTATCAAAAGATGGAGAGTAATTGGTAAGTGTACAAAATCCACCACTTTCAAAATTAAAATTAAATGAGTATGATGTTACAAATTTTGGTGCAACCTCTGTTGGATAAGGATTATTTAAAATTCCAAAACCAAAATCACCATCAGAATATGTTTCAAAATCTGACCATTTAGGAGAGAGACATTGAACTAATTCATCTGATGTTTTATAAAGTTTTACATCAACTTTATCCATAGTACTATTAAATGATTTAAACTCCTCCATATAGTTAAAACCGGTTGAGAATGGATTCACATTATCTCCAATTGAAACATAACTACTAAAATCCCAAAGAAAATTCTCTCTTGTTTTTTTATCATAATACTCTGTCATTTGAGGAGTGAATGGTAAAAGTGAATCCATTTCCTCAATATCTATAGCTTTTAATGGTTCATTTATTTCAAAATGTAAAAATGATTTTCCAACATAGCCATTGATTAAAAATCCCATATAGTCAAATAAAAAACCATCATAACTGGAGTCTTTACAAATATTTAATCTCTCTATCTCATTTCCTGCATAAAAATCATCAGACATTGATTTAATTTTGGGAATCTCCTCTTTTTTATCAATAGGAATCTCATCAAAACTATCAACATTAACAATCTCTGGATAATCGGAAGTATACTCACTTTGATTTCCATTTTTGGAGATCATCTCTCTATTAATATCATTGTTTTCTGTATAATTTGAGTGAATAGTCTCATCACCACAGGAGAATAGTAATAAAATTAAACTTAATATAACTATATATTTCATCTCAACCTCTAAAATCTACAAAGATTAACATTTAAACTCTCATCCAACTCACAAACACCAACAAATGTTCCAATAATACAATCACTATCAGAAAAACACTCATTCATACAGTATCCCTGCCCACCAATATCAACACAGTAGTCATATCCATTCATATTTTCAAATTCACATCCCTCATGTGTTCCACACTCAATTGAACAGACTCCTCCAGTTGGTTTAACAAAACATACTCCATCAACATAATTAAGATCAAAGTTTGTACAGTTTTCATGAAGATCACATCTATCACCAACAGATACATTATTTGCAAAACTAAAAACACATCCATTTGAGTAGCATTGAGAACGTTCAACAATCTCATCTTTACAAACATCATCATTTGAACATGTGGAGTTTTCTGTTGCATCAAAAGATAGTGTAACATTCATGTTTTCACAACTACTACCTGTGCAAATAGAGTATGGTAAAAGATAGATATAATACTCTCCAGTAGGCATATATTTTGCTTGAAAATCTATTGAATTAGCATCTCTCTGTTCAACATATAGATTACCATCACTTAACCAATACTCTTGATATATCAACTGTTTATCTCTTAATTGGTTTCCATTATAGTCTGCTGTTACCACTATTTTATGATTTTTAGGTTCTGTTGTTCTAATTCTATACCAAAATGCAAATCTTGGATTAGCAAAAAACTCCTCTGTTATAGAAAAAGTAGCATCTGTTACTCTTTTATATGGAATACACATTGGAGATCCATAAGAGATAGGATCACATAAAAATTTATCCCCATCAAATGACTCTAAATCAAAGCAATTAGATGAGCCACCATAATATTCACTACAGAATTTTGTATATCCACATCTATGATTAGACATACATAAACTATCTGGACAATCATTGTGAGATTCACAAATTATCTCTTCACATTTTCCATTTACACACTCATAAAAATCGGGGCATTCACTGTTTTCACAAGGTAAAACACAAATTGAATCAACACATGATGGATATGTTTCAGGACAATTACTATCTTCAGAACATCCCTCTCTATAATAAATGGTATATTCATCATCTCGATAATAGTTATCTCTATTAACAACAATAAAATAGTTCTCCTCTGTTTTATTCTCAATAAAAACACTCTCTTGATTAATATATTGTGCATTTTCTGGAGAGATAGAGTTTTTATAAACTGTAAGTGTAAAACTTTCACTAATTGATATTATCATATTTTTTTTATTTGCAACATATATATCATTTTTTCCATAACATTTAATCTCCTCTCTATTTCTATTGAGAACTGTTGCACTACTTTCATCTATACCTATCTCATTTCTATTTAAACAGGTATCCTCAACACACTGAAAAGATGTTTTATTAAAATATCCACTATTGCAAACACATTTTGCAACATTTTCAATAACAACACACTCACCATTAATACAACTAATTCCCTCGCAAGATGATATGATATCTGTTTCACAAATATGTGTTATAGAGTTACAATAACCATTTTCTAATAAACAATCGGAATTTTTAGAACAATATCCCTCTTTTACAACACAATCTCCATCTTGGCATATCTCAAACTCTTCACAAACAATGCCATCACAACTACCAGCAGTTTTGCATGTATGAGATGTTGGATCACAATATTTATTTCCAAGACAATCTGAATTTTTAGAGCAAAATCCATCTTTTACAACACAAACACCCTCTTCACAACTTTGATAATCTTCACAATTAACATTTTTACAACTATCTTCAGATGTTATTGAGCTATTTGAACATGAAAACAGAAAAATAAAAATAGCAAATAAAAAATAGTTCATAATTTCTCCTATTAATATAATTAAATTCTAATAGAATTAACATGTATATGTAACTCTAAAAATGTTATACATAAAACCTATTTTTTTGTCAATAAATCTGGTGAATATTTTGAGATATGATTCTATTGATATTTTTAAAAACTAAATAGTTTTAACTCTCCATCTCTTTTTTTAGTTTTTCAATCTCCTCAATTGAAAGCTCTGTTATTTCTGAAACATCTTCAATAGAGGAGCCTTTTTTTAACATTTTTTTTGCTATTTTAATTGCTTTTTGTTTTTCACCCTCAATCTTTCCTTCAATTTTACCTTCAATCTTTCCCTCTTCTTTTCCCTTTTTATTCTCTTGTTCAAAAATATGGTCTAATGTCATGAAAAACATGGTTTCCCCCTCTATT
>JAFGXH010000266.1 GCA_016936735.1 bacterium | reverse complement strand
GGTGAAATAAAAAATTATAAAAAAATAAAATAAAATAATAAAACACTTTACATACAAAAATATATAGAATATAATTTACTTGCAATTATAGGAGTGCACTTATGAGACAGATTGTTTGGACTCTTTTTTTTCTATTTTCTATATTTTTATTTGGAGAAGCAGGGGTTATTGTTCCAGGAGGATACTCTTATCCAGATAAAAATATATTAGAGACATCAGAGATGAGGGTTGATGTTGAGATAATTAATAATCATGCTAATGTTAAGATAATGCAGATTTATCATAACAAAAGAGATTTTCAAATGGAGGGAGAGTATCTTTTTACTATGCCTGATCATGCAATGATATCGAATTTTGCAATATGGGAGGATGGAGAGAGATTAAAAGGGGTTATTCTTGAAAAACAAAAGGCAAGAAGAATTTATGAAGAGATAAAAGCAAAAATGGTTGATCCAGGTCTTTTTGAAAAAAAAGATGGAGAGACTATAAATAAATTCTCTGTTAGAGTTTTTCCTATTCCTGCAAATGGATATAAAAGAATTGAGATTCAATATACAGAGCTTCTTCCAACACCATTTTTAAAAATGGCATATATTCTACCACTAAAACCTCTTATTTTTAAAGATTATAGAAATGAAATAGAGAATTTCTCTTTCTCATTCTCTTTAAAAACAGATGTTCCACTTGATGTTGATTCAATGGATTTATTATCTCCATTTGATATAAATTTTAAAAATCCAAGTGAATATTTAAAAAATGTAAAACTTAATGAAAATGAGATAAATTTTAAATTTCAAAGTAGAGATGTTAATTTAGGGGAGGATTTTGCACTATATACTCCTTATAAAATAGAAAAAACATCTTTCTCTTTATTAACTTATAGAGATACTAATAAAACAAGAATTGATTACTCTCCAGATAATAATGGGAAAGTTTACCAAGATAAAAATGGATTTTTTTTAGGAAATATTTTTGTTCTAGAAAAAGATAAAGAGGGTGTTGAGAAAAAAATAGAGCCTAAAAATGTTTTAATAGTTTTTGATAATTCACTTTCAATGAAATGGTTAAAACTTGTAAGAGCTCATGAGATAACGAATTACCTTTTAGATTCGCTTAATCCTGAAGATAAGTTTAATGTTATTTTTTCAAATAATAGAGCTGAAAAAATAGATAATGCTCTATTTATTGATGCTTCTCCATCTGAAATAGAGAAAGTAAAAGCGAAAATTAACTCTTTATTAATCACAAATGGAACTGACTTAAGTAAATTAGCAGATGAACTAAAAAAATATCCAGTTAATACAAGAGTATATTGGGTAACAGATGGAATGCCAACAATTGGAGAGATTGATGATAAAAATTTAGAATCAATATTTTCAAAACTTAAAAATTTAACATTTTTTGTTTTTGGTATTGGAAGTGATATTAATAAAAAAATGTTAACAAAAACAGCATCATCAAGTAGTGGTTATTTTTTTCATTTTTATGAAACAGAGAATATTGCACCCAAATTAAAACTTGTAGATCAGGCATTATCTCAAAAACCTTTATCAAATTTTTTTAAAAAATTTGATAAAAATGATATTTTTCATATGCTTTATACTCTTGATGACTCATCAACAGTTTTTAATAAAAGTCGAGTAAGTTTAGTTGGACAATATATTAAACCAATAAATACAAAACTATCTGTTGAGTATCAAAAAGATGGAGAAAAATTTAGTTATGAATTTCCAGTTAATTTGCCAGAAAAATCTATAGAAAATGAGTTTATTAAAAGAGTATGGGCAAAGGCTAGAATAGATTTTTTATTGGCTCAAATATCTGAAAGTGGAGAAAAAACCGAATGGATAAATGAGATTATTGCATTATCAAAAGAGTATACAATTGTTACACCATATACATCATTTTTAGCTGCACCAAGATCAATGATTCGTCCACGCTCAATTATTCCAGGAGACCCTGTTTTAAGAGTAAAAACAGATGATAATATTGTTTCTGTAACAGCTAAATTTCAGTTTGGATTAGTAAAAAAACTTGAATATCTTAAAGAAAAGGGGGTTTGGGAGACTAGATTTCTTGCTCCTACTTACCTAAAAGATGGTGAACACTCTGTTAAACTCTACTTAATTGATAGAAATGGTCAAACAATTATTGAAAATAAATCAATAAGAATTGACTCAACACCTCCTAAAATGGGAGTCTCCTATAAACTAGAGGGAAATAAAATAAAAGTTATTGCAGATGCCTCATCTGACACAAGGAGAATTTTAGGTTATTACAAAAATATCCCATTCTCTATAAAATACTCAAATAAAGAGGGAGTTTCAATTGGGTATATGGATTCTTCTATGATTACTGAAGGGGATAGTGTAAAATTTATTCTTGAGGATTTTGCACATAACACAACAACAGTAGAGGAGAGAATCTTTTTTTAAATTTAACTAAAATATTGTCTGTTTGAAGAGGTAGATGTGAATAAATTAATATTTTTAACAGTGATTTTAGCCCTTTTTACATCCTGTTCTACAAAATCAGAAAAAAAAGAGGGACAAAATAGGAATAATAAAATAGAGACTGGTTATAGTTTTCAGAAACTTGATCCAAAAGAGCTTTATCAACCTCAAGAACAAAAAGTTATTGAGGAGAAAATTAATCTCTCTTTCACAAAAGAGACAAACTCAATATTTTATGTTGAGGATGAGTTTGATAATGAAACTGTTTATGTCTCTCGTTCTCCTTATCAAGTTTTTAATATAATACAAAATTTAGAGAAAATTAGTGATAAAGATAAAGTTCTTTATTTAAAATATGCTCTTCAACTTGGAAAAGATGAAAAATTAGCATCTATTATCTCATATCTTGAAAAGGATAGTTTTCCTCTTGAAGATTTTTATGAGGCTATAGAGATATTAAAGGGATTTGATAAAAATAGTGAGGCAATAAATCTCCTTCAAAAAAGAGCTTCAGATTTAATCTCTAAAAAAGTTGATAAAAAAGATGAGGATAATATTATATCAACATACTACAATCTTTTATCAAAAATAAAAGAGATTAAGGATTCAATACTAGAGGATGTTAATTTTAATGCTGAAACAAAAAAGGTTTATGAACTTTATAAAGAGAATGTAATTGTTTTTTCTAAATATCTTGATGTTCTTGAGAAAGAGAAAAATTTTACAGAGCTTGAAAGAGTTGCAAAAGAGAGTATCTCAAATCCAAAATTAAAACAGGTTTCGATTCAATTTTTAGCATCTTTAGCAGAAAAAAATGGGGAAGATAGTGGTATTTTATATGAAAAATATTTAACTCTTCCAGAGGATCAATATCTTTTTGAGAACTATATAAATAGCTTAAAAGATAAAAAAAGATGGGCCGAAAAATCAAAAGAGTTTTCTGTAAATTATTATAAAAATCCAACATTAGACTCTTTTTATAAACTCTATTTCTCTCTTAATGTTGATGGAAAAACTCAAGAGATAAAAAAACTTCTTTTATCATTCAAAGAGTTTTTATATAAAAATGAAAATGAGTTATGGATGAGTCAATTAGCAGATATATTTTTAACAAGAGGATTTTATTCAGAATCTTATGAGCTATTAAATACTCTTTTAATAAAATATCCTAATGGAGAGACAAGAGAGAAGAATATTGTAAATATGATTAATACTCTTCAAAGAAAAAACTATCCAATTGAAAACAAAAAGTCTCTTTTTAATTTTAATACTCCTGATGTTATTGGTGGTTTATTATCACTTTATCAAAATTCACTTTATAATGATGATTTTCTTACAGAGACTCTTCGTTTAGAGAAATATCAAGAGAGATTAAGTGATATAAAATATATTTTTGAAACATTTAAAAATGATTTTAAAAATATGAGTTATAAAAAAGACTTTCTATTCTCTTATCTAGCTCATCTTTATTCAATATCATCTCCAAATAGAGACTTTTTTGCTTTTGAATTAGCTCAAAAGGAGTCCGATTTAGATATAAAGCTTGCACTTCTTCCTTATGCCTATTCAAAAGATAGAAAAGTACAAATACTTGATATTTATAAAGAGGTTTTAGAGAAACAGAAAGATGATAATACAAAATTTGCCTCAACATTTAATAAAATGATCTCCTTTGTTAAATCCTATTATGCTTCAACAGAGGTTGTTAATATTCTTTATGAATATTTAGATAGTTATTCAGATAAAGAGCTTGTATATCAGGAGCTTTTAACTGTTTTAGATCAATATAGATTTTTTGCAAAAGAGAGTGACATATATAAAAGAGCTCTTAAAAAATTTGATACAAACTCTTGGAGAGATCAGTTTGCAAGATTTCTTTTAAGAAACTATATGTATAAAGAGATTCTAAGTTTTAGTGATGAGTTATTAAATTCAAAAGATGCAAACTATTTTGTTGAGTTTTTAAGAGGTAATTTTACATCCTCTTTTTATGGAGAGTATAACAAACCATACAATTTAATGTATGAGGAGATCTATCTTAAGGCTCTTGAAAAATACCCTTTTAATAACTATATTGTTCAGCAATTACTCTCTTTTTATCGCTCTTTTTATCCATCTAACTATTATAGGAGTAACTATAAAGCTGAGGCAAAATATAAAAAATTAAGAAACAAATATATGTTCATTAGAGATTATTTAAGATCTGAATATTTTGCAGAGATGCAAAGAGTTAATCCAGCTCTTCTTGAAACAATTTTAGAACGAGTGGAGAGAAAAGAGAAAAAAAATCTTCCAGAGCTTATATTTGAAGCAGAGATGAATGTGTTTAAAAACCATTTTGAAAAAGCTGTAAAATCATATAAGATTTTAAGCTCTTTTTATGTGACTGATGAGAGAATTATATCTCAAACAGCAAAAATATTAAAATCATTAGCCTCATCTTTTTATATTCAAAACCCAGAATATCTTACTGATGCTGAGCTATTTTTTAAAAGATTAACATTTTTAAATAGAAAATCTGTAAAAACATATATATCTCTTGCTGAGCTATACTATGAGCTTAATAATGGGGAAAAAGCATCTAAAACACTTTTTAGAGCTCTTGAGTATCAAAAAAATAATCCCTCATTATATGAGGAGATTGCAAATGTTTTTTATGACTATTATAATTATGAAAATGCAATTAAAACATTGGCAATCTACCAAACAAGGAATAAAAAACCTAACTCATTTTTATCAAAAATTGGTAGATTATATGAGTTAAAAAATCAACCAGAATTAGCATATAAATATTATGCAGATGATATTTTTGAAAATGGAACAGAGGCATTTGAAAGTGAAAAAATGTTAAAAAGATTCTATCAAAGAGAGCAAAAATATCAAAAAAATGTTGTAAATTATATTAATTCAAAAAAATCTCTTTTCTATACAAGTGTAACAACTCTTGAGGCAGGAAACTCTCTTCTTTTATATATGGGATTAAAAAAAGATAGAGATGAATTGTTTTCAGAAGCAATAGAAAAAAGCTCTGATTTAGATGTTTTAAACTATCTTTTCCGTTTTTATCAACAAAACAAAAATAATGAAAATGCAGAGAAAACTCTTCTAAAACTAGAATCACTTCAACCAAAATCTGAAGATATCCTATATTTTGCAATATCTTTTTATCAAAAACAGAATAGAGTTGATAAAATTCTTGAAAGATATAAAAAGCTTATATCTATGAACTCAATTGAAAATGATAGATATCAATATCAATCTATTTTAGATAACTATTGGAGTTATCTTGTTCAAGCAAAAAAAATAGATTTGTACATTGAGAGTCTAAAGGAGCGAATCTCTATTATTCCTAAAAATGATTCAGAAGAGAGAATCTATTTTACACTTCAACTTCAGAATCTCTATTTAGAAAACAAAAAATATAGTGAAAGTAGAGAGATTCTTGATAATTTACAGAAAGAGTTTCCAATAGATCAAAGAGTTGTTTATGCAATTTTTAATTGGTATGATTCTCAAAAAGATATAAAGGGTAAAATTGATTACCTTAAATCATTAATGAAATCTGTTTCTGAATCAAAAGAGTTCTCTTTTTACCAAAAACGAGATCTTATCGCATCCTATAGATCTACTCTTATTGATTCACTAAAAAAAGAGCATAGATATACAGAGGTTCAGGATCAGTATATTGAGATTCTTAATAAAAATCCTTTTGATTACTCTTTATATACAGCTTATGTTTTTTCAAAATCAAATAATATTCTTAATAGAATGCTGGATTTTTATGAAAAAACTGTTAAAAAATCGTTTAAAGATCATAGATTCATGTTGCTTCTTGCAAATATTTATGAATGGGAAAAAAATTATGAAAAAGCAATTTTTCATTTTGAAAATGCTTTAAAAATAGAGCCACAAAGTTTAAATATTATTACAAATATTGCAAGACTTTATGAGGCTTCTAAAAATTATCAAAAAGCTTTTGATATATATCTTAAAATTCAACAAAGAGAGGATCAAAAATTCCATAGAAGTGGTTGGAACTATACCCTTTTAAAACTCTCTTTAAAGCTTAAAAATAGAGAAAAAATCATGTTTTATCTTAAAGAGATAGCAGGTGATTCATCTGATTATAAAGATAAAACAGATACTGGTAATATAAAAACTGTATTATCTATCCTTTATGATGAAGGGGCCTTTGAGTATGCAGAACCATATTATGAGAAACTTTTTGTAAAAGCATCTCTTCAACAAAAGCAGTATTTTCCAACAGATGCTCTCTATCCATATTTTATATTATCAATTAGAAATGGAAAACTAATTGATTTTATGGATAAAATCTTATATTACTATGATGAGATAACAAGATTATATAATAATCAAACCGATTATTATGTTAAAAACTCTAATCTTTCATCTCTTTTATATGCAATATCAAACTATCTTCCTGATAATATTCACTATTTAACTGATTTAGAGCAAAAAACAGTTAATGACTATTTAGTATCAAAAGAGATGAATGCAGACTCTAAAACTCTTCAGGAGATAGCTAATTACTATCTTAAAACATATCAATTTAAAAAATATGGAGAGCTTCTTCCAAAATTAAGCAGAGATGGGCAATCAAGGTATAACTATTGGATTGCAGACTTTTATAGACAACGTGCAATGTGGGATGAGATTTTATCTGAAAAAACCTATAGTAGTTCATATAAATCACAATCAAATGGCTATAAAGCGGTTATTTCATATGTTTTAGAGAGAAATAGTGACTATAAAACAGCAATTAAAGCTCTTTATGATGATTGCCACAACTACTCTGGAAATGGAGTAGATTTATACCTATCTCTAATGTTTAAAAATAGAGATAGTTTTAAATCACTATTTTCAAAAAACTGTAGATACTCTCAGATATATGAGTTTTTAATCTCAAAAAAAGAGAAAGAGTTACTTTTTGAACTTATTGATTCAAATATATCAAACTCTAATCAAAATTTAATATCTAAAATCTCTGTTTTAAATAGACTTTCTCTTTTTAATGATGAGGGAATATCTCTTTATAAAAAACTTTTAGGTGTCGAAAAAACAGTTAAACAGCAGATAGAGGATGAGGGAAATGATTCATTACTAAATAGTGATGAATGGTCAAGTCATGTTAAAAACTATGCAAATTATCTTTTAAAAACAGGTAAATCTGATGTTGAGGATTATTTACTAAATGTTTTAGAGGTAAGACCTAAATCACAAGAGGCATATTTAGAGGTTGCATCTGTTTTTATTGAGAATAAAAACTATCAAAAAGGGGATATTTTTTATCAATATGCTAATAAATTGAAAAAAAATGAGAGTATTGAGATTCTAATTCTTGAGAATTACAACAATTTAAAAGATGATGAAAAATTCAAATTAACTCTATCTGAACTTCTTCAAACTACAAATCTTTCTGTTATAAACAATCTATTCTTGATGTTAAAAAGAATAAATAGAGTAGATAGTTATACTCTTCAATATTATTGGGATACTCTATTAGATGCAATATCTGAAACAAATGGTTCTTTTTATCAATATCAACCATTTTTTACAACACTAATTAATTATCATCTTGAAAACAATCAAGAGGAATTACTATTATCTTTTTTCAAAAAAATTAAAAAAGATTTTTTTGCAATCTCTCTTGAGCAGATTATTCAATCTCCAAAATTTTCACATGATTTAAAAATCTCTTTGATGGAGTCAAATATTGATTATTATGTGGAAAATGAGAATTTTAATAGTGCAAAATATTGGCTTAATTTTGTATTACAATATACTCTTGAGTTAAAAGATGGTGCAAAAGCTGATATATTATTGAAAAAATACTCTTCCCTATTTGGAAAAGATGAGGAGAGAATTGATTCCTATAAAGCAAGAGTCTTCTATCTTCAAAAAAATTGGGAATCACTTTATAACTATCTTTTTATAGATCCAATTGTAAGTGAAAATCATTATGATAATGAGTATGGAGAGTCTGAATATAATGGAGAGGGAGAAGGTGATTACCAAGGTGAAGAAAATGGTGATTATGAAGATACCTATGAGGGTAGAGGTGACTATAATGATTATTATGACTCTGTTATAAGTAAACAGGACTTACTGAGAAATTTACTTATAACAAATAGTGACTCTCTTAGAGATGAGTTTGTTTCATTATATTTTGAGAAAATATCAAACTCAAATAAACTAACACTTAATGATAAAATAGTTTTAACAACAGCTCTTCCTACTGAAAGTGCTAATCTTTATTTAAAAAGATTGCTTCTTGCAACAACTTATATCTATGATATTAGAGCAATAAAATCTCATGCAATGAGTATTGAGAATTTAGAGCTTTTTTATCAAGCATTGAATCGTGAGTTTGAGTTCTATTTTAATAATTTCTCAATTGTTAAAAAATATAGTGGTTCTGATGAGTATCCACTATTTATTGAGAATTTGGCATTAAGAGGAGATAAAGAGGGGTTAATAAAATCTCTTAAAACTCGTCCATTATCAATTAATGAATGGAGAGTTTTAACTACTACTCTAAATACTCATAAAAAATCTATTGCGGAAAAAACAGCCTCTTTTAATTATGAAAATGAGAATTTAGAGGATTTAAAATATCTATCAGCTATTAATATGATAAAACTCAATAAATTTAAAGAGTCTCTCCAAATATTAGACTCTTTAAAAGATTCCAAATTTTCAATATTAAAATGGAACTTAGTTGCAATGGCGAAAATCTCTCAAAATGAGTATAATGGCTCTACTCTTGAGGCAATTAAAAAGGCATTATACTACTCTCCTCAACAATCTTTTTATATTATGCTTGCAAAATACTATATTAGTATAAAAGATAATAAAAAAGGATTTTATGCCCTTTATTTGGCCGGATTGGGCTATTTTAGAGTTGAAAATCTTCTTGTAACAGAGTATCTTAATGGAAGCTATATTAACTATGATACTTATAATGAGTATGATGACTATTATGGAGATTTAGCATCAAAAGTTAGAAAATTAATTGAAAAATCAAAATCACAAGAGAAAGAGAATGCTCTTGAAACATTTTTTAATAGATATTCATTGTCAAAAGAGGATAGAGAGCTATTTCTTAACTTTTTCTATCAAGAGTATAAAGAGTTAAAAGATCCAAAATTTGGAGCTCTTGTATTAAAAGTTTTATCAAAAGACAACTCAAATTACAAAAATGAGTATGAAACTTTATTAAAAAACAACCCAGAGCTAAAAAATTCAGGTTTCTAAATATTTTCCTTCAAAATAGAGAATTTTAATCAATTTAGTCATATTAGCAATTACTGATAATTAAGTAATTACCATTAAAAAAACAATTCTATTCATTATATTTCTACTATTCATAAAAAAATTATTTTTATTATGTATAACTATTTAATTGAATACACTCTATTTTTTATTAACTTTTTTATTTTTTTTATGTCATAATATTAATGTGCTTTTGGGTTTTGTAAAATGAAAGAGGATACAAGTGATGCAATGCTGATAGAGAGAATCAAAAAATATGATAAAAAAAGTGGTGAAACACTTTTTTTAAGGTATAATCAGCAGATTTTTGCCTTTATCTACTCGAAACATCCTAATAGAGATACTGCAAAAGATTTAACTCAGCAGACTTTTTTAAAGGCATTTCAGAATTTAAATCAGTTAAAAGAGCCTGAAAAATTTAGATCTTGGCTCTATATGATTGCCAAAAATTCACTGTTTCAACACTATTTTAAAAATAGACATAAAGATATTGACTTTTCAGAAATGGAGCCTTTCTTATACCATGAAAGAGATGGAAATGACTACTTTGTTGATGACTTAAAATCAAAATTTGAAAATGCACTTATAAATCTTTCAGATCAACAGAAAGAGATTGTTACAATGAGGATTTTTTCAGAGCTTAAGTTTTTTGAAATTGCTCAAAAAATGGGAATAACAGAGAACCATGCAAAAGTGGCATTTCATAATGGTATAAAAAAGTTAAAAGAGGTTTGGGAGGAGTAAATGGATAAATTAACAGATCAAGAACAATTAGAGATGTTTGAATCTCTTTGGAGTGATTACTCTGAGAGACCATCTTTTTTTATGAAATATCATAAAATATTGCTGTCAATAGCTGCAATGATTCTTGTTGGTATAGCCATTCTATTTTTTAATAATAATAGATTAACTAATGCCAATGGTGATAGTAATGCTATTATTGCAACCTCATTAGAGGAGAGTTTTTGGCAAGATCAATATTCCAATGAGGAGGATCTGATGCTTTCTCTAAATGATTCAGATATTGATGAGATTCTTTTAATGATGTAGTTTTATTTTTGTTGAACAAATGATATTTTATTAATATTATATTTTTGTAAAATATTAATAACTAAAGATACTCTTTCATAATAGGTTTTTTTCTCAATGTAAAGAGATATTTCTCTATTTTTGTCTATTTTTGAAACTATCTCTTCAAAATTATCTAGTGGTACTATTTTCCCATTTATAGCAATAGAGTTATTGGTAAGTTCAATATAACCCATATTAGAAGAGTTTTCATGACTACTATTGCCATAATTTGGTAGTTCAATATTTAATACTGTTTCATTTTTTTTCATTGTTGTTGCAACAAGAAAAAATGTTAATAAAATAAAAACAACATCAATCAAAGGGGTTAGTTCAAATGTTAATGGCTCTCTTTTTTTCATAAAATATTCTAAAATTAAAATAATATAATAGATATAATTAATAATAAACCTATTATATTCTCTATTTAAAAGAAAATTAGTAACTAAATCCTCAACAAATAGTTAAGTATATTTATTGAGTTCACATAGTCCCATTTTTTTATAAATTTATCAAGAGTAATGTTTTGATGAAGATATTTATTGAATTTTGTCAAGCTCTTTTCTTACCTCTTTTCTAATCTCATCAACAGAGTGATAGCCAACAAATCTATGTTTTATTTTTCCATCTGGACCAATTATAATAAGAGTTGGAAAGGCTTTAATATCAAATTTTTTCTCATTTTCTGGAGTTCCAATAAGCATTGGATAGTTTACCCCCATCTGTCCTGCAAAAAAATCAATATCCTCTGCACCAGGAAAATTGGAAACAGAGTGAATTCCTAATAAAACAACCCCTTTATCTGAACATTGATTTACAAACTCAGCCAATACTGGAATCATTTTTTTGCAAGGTGGACACCAAACTCCCCAGAAATCAATTAAAACAACTCTACCCCTATATTTTGATAATGTAATTGTTTCACCTGTTGTACTTTTAAGAGAGAAATCAAATACTTCATCTTGAGTTGATATAGCCTGATTTTTTGTATTACTGTTTTTTTGATTTATTGTTGTTTTAGAGCTCTCCTTTGAGCATCCAAAAGCAAAAAATAAAACAATAAAAAAGATGAATAGTCTCATTATAATTTCTCCTTACAAAAACTATAAGAAATATAAACATAACTTATCTATATGTCAATAATATTTTTAAATAACTATGATTATTTACTTTCAGCAGGTTAAAACCCGCTGTTCATAACATATATTTCTTAACTTTAAGAAAAAAACATAAAAAAATATGAAATGAACAGTGTACTTTAGTGCACTGCGATGAAAAAACTAAAAAGTTATCAATTCAGCGGGTTAAAACCCGCTGTTCATAACATATATTGCTTAACTTTAAGAAAAAAACATGAAAAAATATGAAATGAACAGTGTACTTTAGTGCAATGTGATGAAAAAACTGAAAAGTTATCAATTCAGCAGGTTAAAACCAGCTGTTCATAACATATATTGCTTAACTTTAAGAAAAAATCATTAAAAAATATGAAATGAACAGTGTACTTTAGTGCGCTACGATGAAAAAAACTGGAAAGTTATCCATTCAGCGGGTTAAAACCCGCTGTTCATAACATATATTGCCTAACTTTAAGAAAAAATCATGAAAAAATATTAAATGAACAGTGTACTTTAGTGCGCTGCGATGAAAAAAACTGGAAAGTTATCCATTCAGCGGGTTAAAACCCGCTATTCATAATATATATTGCCTAACTTTAAGAAAAAATCATTAAAAAATATGAAATGAACAGTGTACTTTAGTGCGCTGCGATGAAAAAACTGAAAAGTTATCCATTCAGCGGGTTAAAACCCGCTGTTCATAACATATATTGCTTAACTTTTGAGAAAAAACATGAAAAAAACTGAAATGAACAGTGTACTTTAGTGCACTGCGATAAAAAAAACTGAAAAGTTGCTTAACTTTTGAGAAAAAACATGAAAAAAATTTAAATGAACAGTGTACTTTAGTGCACTGCGATGAAAAAAACTGGAAAGTTATCCATTCAGCAGGTTAAAACCAGCTGTTCATAACATATATTGCCTAACTTTAAGAAAAAATCATGAAAAAATATGAAATGAACAGTGTACTTTAGTAAATTGCGATGAAAAAAAATAAAAAGTTATCCATTCAGCGGGTTAAAACCCGCTGTTCATGTAAGATATTGCTTAACTTTAAGAAAAAATCATTAAAAAATATTAAATGAACAGTGTACTTTAGTAAATTGCTATGAAAAAAACCGGAAAGTTGCTTAACTTTTGAGAAAAAACATGAAAAAAACTGAAAAGTTGCTTAACTTTTGAAAAAAAACATGAAAAAAACCGGAAAGTTGTTTAACTTTTGAAAAAAAACGTTGAATTTATAACAAGATTATTTGTTTTAATTTACTTTTACAAAAAAAATATAACATTAACACTATCTTATTAAAAATTATCATAAGAAAAAAAATATTTTTGCTTCAGATATTACAAATATTAGGTATGAATTTAAGATTTTAATTTAACTCGAAAAATCTACACCCAAAAAAAATGAAAAAAACATAAATTTATCAACTATTTTAACTGTAGAATATATTTTTTGAAGTTACTATTTGTTGCAAAACTCTAAAACATTAAACAATTCAGATTTTTTCTTGCACCAATCTGAACTATTTTTATTGTAGAAACAGCTTTTATTAAATTTTTCAGTTGAAACTTTTGTTAACTCTCTTTTTATCTCTTTTATTGGAAGATTTGAGAAAAGATAACTCTCTAATTCAGATTTTAACTCTGTTTCAGCCTTTAGTTTATTAAAAATATCTATTTTTTCAGACTTTAAATCGTTATAAAATCTACAAAACTCTTTATCAAACGCACCATTTACACCAATAATTTTAATTTTTGAGATTTTATCAACAATATTTTGATTAAGAATGATTTTTTTCTCCCTGTAGAATGTTAAAATATATTTTACAATCTTATCTATAAAATATAACTCTATCGAGTTATCAACTCTTCCTTGATAAATTGTTTTTTCTGAATTAATTATTGAGATAGAGTCATCCGCAGCCCTTTTTAATTCACTTAAATAGTTCTCAATTGCCTCCTCTTCAAAAAAATATAGCCTTAAAAATCTAAAAAAGATATTGTCAGACTCTTTTTCTGTTAATGTTACTAAAGTTTTTTTAAACTCATCAACATCATCCATTACAAATAGAAAAAAAAGTCTCTTTCTTAATGAGTATTTATCATCTATTTTAGAAAAAAACTCAATTTTCTCTTTAAATATATCGAAATTTGCCTCAATGTTTTGATGATAGTATAAATCTAATGCAATAAGTGTTGATAGATATATTAAAATAAATTTTGACTCTATTTTTTTTGTATAAATAGATAAATCTCTAACAAAAAATGGTAGTTTTATTGTTAATTTTCCATTATCTATACTATTTTCAGGAATCTCATAGATTTTTAACTCAATATCATTATCTAATGTTGGTTCTGATAGAAGTTTTCCTAAAATATCTTTTTGTTTATCAAATTTTGCTCTATTTTTCTTCACAATCTCTATATCATCTCTAAATTTTTCATTTTTTTCAACAGAATCTAACTCTAATAGTTGATTAATCTCAAAAAATGCTAAATTCCATCTATATTTTTTCTCAATAACTATATTTTTTAACTCATTATAAAAAATATTTTGTGGATTATTTTCTAAAAATCTCTCAATTTTATCAAATGAACTATCTTTATAGTGTTCAAAAAGAAGTTTATGATATTTATACTCAACTTCACCCTTTAAATATTGAGGATTTCTATTTAAAAACTGCTCAATCTGTTTTAAATTATTACTTTCTAAAGTTTTTGCTAACTCTAATCTCTCAAGTTTTCTCTGAAGCTCAATTGATATGTCACTTGTTGGATATTTTTTTAAAAAAGAGTATATTTCATCATAATTTTCAGATTTTAATATATCCTCTTTATCAAATTCATATATTTTTACTCTTATTCTATCCTGAAAATTTTTTTCAGGAAAATCAAAATGAAGATTTTCCAACTCTTTTTGTCTATTTTCACTTTTTAAAGCACTACTAAATCTCTGTTCAAACCAAATATCTCTAAGTTGATCAACATCTTTACCTCTTTTATATCTTGTAATAAAATGTCTAAGATATAGTGGCTTTGGATTTTTTTTAATCTGTTGAAACTCTAAAACTCTTAATCGATAATTAACATACTCTATTTTTTCATGTGTTGGATAGTGAATAACAAAACTATTCAACTCCTCAATACTATTACTATCCTTTATTTTGTTGTATGCAATCTCATCCTCTGTTGCACATCCCCAGAAAAAAACTAAAATTAAAAAGAGCAGTATAAAATTTTTCATATTAACCTCCATCTCTTATGGGTTTTAACATTTTTCATAAAAAAAATAAATAAAAGATAGAGATGGGACAACTATTTTGACTTTTTGAAAAAAAACTCTTGATTTTTTCAGAAATAAAGATATTCTATAACTCTGTTAACCATTTATTAAAGGGGGATATATGTTTCGTGCAATTATTTTTTCTCTTGTAGTTCTTTTTACTGTTACTGGATGTGGCAAAAAAGATGCAAACAAAGGAGGAACAGATACTAAAAAAGTTGAGAAAGTTGAAGTAAAAGCAGATCCAATTTTAGCAAATGCTGAATATAAAGAGGCAATGGAGATGGTTAAGGCTTGGAAAACAAAAGAGGCTCTCCCAAAACTTGAGGGTTTAAAAGCTAAATTTCCAAACTCTGCTGAGTTACATTTTCAACTTGGAAGTCTCTATAAAAAAAGCATGAAAGATGATGATGCTATCAAAGCTTTTGAAGAGGCTATCAAACTAAATCCAAAACATATTGAGGCAATGAGAGAGCTTGCAAAAGTCTACTACTACAAAAAGAAAGATGCAGAATCAAGAGATATGTGGAAAAAAATTGCAGAGCTTGATCCAAATGATAAACTTGCACTTTATGAGCAGGGACATAAAGAGTATATTTTAAAAGATTATGATAATGCAATTGTAACTCTTGAAAAAGCTGTAAAAGTTAATCCTAAACATGTTTGGAGTTACTACTACATCTCTGATTCATATAACTATGGAAAAAAAGATAAAGAGAAGGCTCTAAAAGCATTAGAAAGAGGATTAGAGGCAAATCCAAATGATAAAACTTTGATGCAGAAAATGGCAAGCACTCACTCTTGGGGTCAAGACTATAAATCAGCAATTGATTGGTATCTAAAAATTCTTGAATTAAATAAAACAGATGCCTATACAATGGAGCAGATTGCTGCAAACTATGGTTATCTTAAAGATTTTGACAAACAGATTGAGTGGTTGAAAAAAGCTCTTGAAGTAAAACCAAAAGATACATTCTTTTTATCAAATCTTGCAAATGCTTATGCAGAGAAAAAAGATTATGATACATCTATTGCAACCTACAAAACACTTCTTGAAGTAAAAGATGACTATTACTATAAATATCAACTTGGTCGTGTTTATGTGAAAGCTGGTAAAAAAGATGGTGTAAAAGAGATGGTTGAGGCATTAAAAAAAGATACAAACAAAAGTGCTGCAACATATGTTGGTTATCTTGAGGGTGATTTAGCAAAAATGAAATAGTTTTTGTTTATCATGTTTTTTCTCTATTTTTAATCATTTTTCAACTATTTTAAAACCTTAAAATTGAAAAAATAAAAAAAAATAAAAAAATTGTTAAAAAATCACATTTTTTTTGAATATTTTTTCATGTTTTTACGTATAATATAATAGGTGACTGTTTTGGAGGAGTTATGAGATACATCGTTCTAGTTTTTATGTTTTTATCATTGGTAGTTACTGCAAATAATCAAACACTTGTAAGAAAGGGAAAAATGGGAAATTTTTTCCCATCACTATCAACATCTTGGAAATCTTTAAATGAGAAAACCATAGAGATTACCCTTGCACCAGGAGTTAATATTGAAACAGTTGTTTCAACCCTTGAGAACTATTTTAAACGCTCTGTAATTGACAAAAAGGGGGATAAGAAAATAATTATCACAACAGAGTATAGTTTAGAACAGGTATTAAATCGTTTAAGTGTATTGCCAATAAATAAAGATAAAGTGACTGTTGCAAAAAAAGAGGTTGATCCAATGGATCTATTAGCAGAACCTGGTTCAAAAACAGCAAAAGTTGCTCTTATAGATGAGGATAAAGAGAAACAAAAAGGGTATATTATAGGAAAAGTGATTGAATCAAAAGAGAGTTTTCCATCAATAAAACTAAAAATTAGAATTACAGATGTATCTTCTGATGAAACAGGGATAAAAAGTGGTGATATTATTGAAACTGAACCATATTTAAAAATTGATAATGGAAATCCAGATACATCTGATGAAGAGACATCAGATAATCTTGGAGCTCTTTTCCTACAAAAAAATGATCGCTTTGATGGAATTATGAAAAAAGATGATACAGGTAGTATAAAACTCTACAAAGTTCAAAATAAATAACAATTAATCATTTAATTATTATCTTTGTCTAAAAAATAAAAACATACTATTCTCTTTTAAATAACAGAGAAAATATTAGCTATACCATTCCGCTTCAACTCCATGTTCAATAATAGTGTTTGGAACAGATATTTTTATATTAGTTCCCTCATTTAATACACTTTTTAAATCAATTTCACCATGTAACAGATTTATTCTCTCTTTTAAATTTTTTAAACCATAATGACCAGGATAATTTTTATCTGGATTGAATCCTTTCCCTTTATCTGAAACCTCAATATATATTTTTTCAATATCAATAATTATCTCATAAGATATAATATCACAACCTGAATGTTTCAGACTATTATTCATAATCTCTTGAAAAACCCTGAATAGAGATAATTGATCTTTATGTGAAAGATTGATTTTTCCAAAACGGGTTTTTAATGTTTCTGTTTTTACCCTATTTCTCTCCTCAAAAAATGCTACAAAATCATTTACAGCCTTCTCAAATTCAAAATTATTTTTTATCACATTAAGGGAGCGTCTTATCTCATCCATACTCTCCTCAGCATAGTATTTTAACTCCTTTAATTCTGAAATAAGCTCAGAATCAACCTCATTCTCATTTACTAAAGATAATATATACTCAGATTGTATAATAAGACTTGATAAAGCTCCTCCAACACCATCATGTAGATCTCTTGCAATTTTATTCTTCTCCTCTAAAATAGATTTCTCTTTGAGCTCTGTTTGATATTGATATATTTTCATTGCATTTTGGTGTATTTTATTCTCAAGTAATACTAAAAAGTAGATAATAATAAGATTTAATGCACTTAACCAAATAATTGTGAATATATTCTCAAGAGCTGGTGACTCTTGATCTAAAATCAGGTCTATTCTTGCTATAATTGGTAGCATTAATAAAGGGGGTAAAATATGAAATGGTTTTGGAAAAAGTGTTGTAAAAAATATTAAATATACAATTTGTGTTGTTAATAGCGGAGATTGAAATCCTCCTGTATAAACAATAACTATCATTAATGCTAAATTATCAAATGTGAGAGTGAGATATGTAAAAACTCTAAGCAACTTAATCGGTTTTATATAGTAATTTATTGTGGAGTAAGAGACCATAATAATAAATACAAGATAGGGAACAACTCCATGAACATTAAACTTTAATCTTAAAGCTGGAATAACAATAACCGATATACTAATCAATAAAATAAATATTCTTGCATAATAGAGTATTCTTACTCTTTCACTAAAACGCTCATTTTCTATTTTTTTTGATATATTTCCTATTTTATCTATCATAATTTCCCATAATAATAACAATAACTATATTTTTCATATTTTTAAACCAAAAACAATAAAAAACAATAATAGTTGATAGATTTGCATTGAATTAATATTTATAATAGAGTTTAATTTCATATTTTTCGATAATATATATAATTATTTAAAAAATCATATTAAAAATTAGATATTATACAAAAATAGTATGATGGAATAATTTTTGCTAAAACGATTATGTTTGGAGGTTTATTATGAGTGTCGAAAAAATTAAAGGTTCTAGTTTCAATTTAGCAATGCAAAAAGCAAAGCAGATGTTTGATGATGATCCTGTTATTTTAGACACAAATACACTATCTATTGATGGAAAAACATTTTATGAAATAACAGTTTCTGGAAAAAAACGGGAACAACAGGATGATATATCTGTTAAAGAGAATGCTCAAAGAATTGTTCAACTTGTCAAAAATATGGATGATGGTAGAAAATCTGACACTCGTGCTGTAAATCAGAGCTCAGAGATTTTTTCACCCTCCTCAAAAAATAGTTATAATTCAGAATCTATAACAAAAGTCAATAATAGTGAGTTTCAAAAAAAATCTTTTTATAGTAATGAATTTAACTCAAATAGTGAATCAAAAACATCTTTGGAGATTTTAGAGATGATTTCTGGAGTATCTCATAAAGATATATTATCTATTCCCAAACATCTCATAAATATTTATATCTCTCTTATAAATCAGGGGGTAACTCACTCTATTGCTTTTCAAATAGTTCAAGAGGCTGAGGGGGAGATCTATCCTAATATGGATAAAGATGATATGATTCACTCTATTCAAACAATATTATATGATAATATCTCAGTAAGTGGCTCTCTTTATGAAAAAAGATTAGAACAGAGAGTTGTTGCATTGATGGGAACATCTGGTGTTGGAAAAAGTACAACTTTAGCAAAAATGGCATCAGAAGCAGTTTTATCTTATGGTAAAAAAACAGCAATCTTCTCTTTTGATTTCTATAAAACAGCAACAATTGAGCAATTAAAAAGCTACTCATCTCTTTTAAAAATACCACTAGAGATTATAAATTCAGAAGAGGACTATTTTAGAAAAACGGTAAAATACTCAAATTATGATTTAATTTTAGTTGATACAGAGGGAATTAATATTTTTGATGAGTATCAATTTAACTCTTTAAATAGAGTTTTATCTTTTTTTCCAAAAACAGAGAGACATCTACTTTTTTCAGTAAATATGAAAGATAAAGATTTGATAAGAATATATAAAAAATTTAAATCTCTATCTCCAGAGTATCTAATTTTTTCAAAATTAGATGAATCAAGTGAGCTTGGTTCTATTTTAAATATGAATATTTTAACAGATTTACCAATCTCTTTTTTAACAAATGGAACAAGGGTACCTGGTGATTTAGTAACAGCATCAAAAAAATATATAACAAAACTTCTTCTTAATTTTTAATTACTCATATTCCTATCATTTTAAATTTTTAAAAATGAATAAAATTATTATATACAGTTTTTTCTCAATTAATTATCTTTTATTTTACAGATTTTTTTTTTACATTATTATATAATTCATCTTTTATGAGGATATTTTGAAAAAAAAAGATGCTATTTTTTTTATTTTTTTAACTCTATTTTTTTCTCTATTTTATTTTATTCCCTCTCTATTAGATTTTTATAAAAAAATTAATAGTGAACATGGAATGATATTAAGTTTTGTTAAATTTGCTATTTTAGCAACTTTAGGAGAGATTATTGGTTTAAGAGTATCAATAGGAAACTATTATAAAAAAGGTTTTGGTATTATTCCAAGAGCAATTGTTTGGGGTTTTTTAGGATTACTAATAAACTCTGCTTTTATAATTTTTTCAACAGGTGTTCCAAATCTATTAAAATATTTGGGATTTAGTAATTCAGATATAGTATCAACGAATGATTTTAGTCTATATAAACTGTTTGTTGCATTCTCTATAAGTCTATTTATGAATACTATTTTTGCCCCAATAATGATGACTATTCATAAAATAACAGATAGACATATTGAGATGGGAAGTGGAAAAATCTTAAATTTTTTTAAACCAATTAAATTTGGTGAGATTTTAAAAACAATCAATTGGGATGTTATGTACTATTTTGTTTTCAAAAAAACAATTCCTCTTTTTTGGATTCCAGCTCATACAATAACATTTATTCTTCCAGCAGAGTATAGAGTTTTATTTGCAGCAATATTAGGAATTTTACTTGGAGTTATTTTGGCTTTTGCATCTCAAATGAGAAAAAATTAGACTATTCAAACTCAAGTGCTTTTTTAGAACCTATCTCAATAAATCTCCAAATCATTGCACTCTCTCTAGGATTTGGTTTTCCACCCTGAAAAGTGTTATTACCATTTGATTTAACAGCTAATCCAGTTGCTTTATTAACAATCATAAACTCATTTGCTGATATTTTTTGAAGATAGAATTTTTGAGCATCATTTCCATTATGTTCCCAAAGCTGAATATTTCTTCCATCTTTATATTTACTATCTTTCGCTTTTTTATTCCAATCTCCACTTACATCAAGTCTTTTTTTCTGTCCACAATGTTGGAACTCAAGATAATATGCATTATCACCAGCAGGAACAATTTTTACATGTTGGTCATTTCCACCATCTATACTATATAAACCAACATTTTCACCATTATTACAATTGCTCTCTGTTCTTTTTATTATATTTTTCACAGTTCTTCCCTTTCCTGAAATATCCATAACTTTGTTATGAGCTCTATTTTCAAGAACAAAAGTAAAATCGGTCATCTCTTTTAGAATAGCTTTATCTGGATTTGCTAATTCTAAATGCCAAATCTGATTATCTGCTCCTGTAAAAGGCATTTGAACAAGCTCATCACCATTATCTCCTTTTCCTTTTGGTTGAATATAGAGGCCTGAAACTTTAGATCTTATAAAAACAGCAATATATCCAGCATTTGATTTATCAACAATCTCAAATTGAAACTGTTGTGCTGCATTATCAAAATTCTCCCAAAGTTGAACTTTTGCTCCATTTTGATATTTATTTGAGACAGCATTTTTATCCCAATCACCTCTAATATCAAACACTTTTGAGCTTAATCTTGTTTTAATATTGTAGTATCCCTTCTCTTTATTGCTATCATTAAAACAGATAACTCTATCAGAAAAATTATCATTATCCCATAAACTTATATCTGTTCCATTTGTTGTTTTTGCTAAAAAACCAACCCCAGCAAGATCTATATATTTTCCACTTTTTTTATTTTTTATAAAAAAGCATCTCTGTTTTGTTGGTTCCCAAGTTGGTCTTTCATTTAATTTATCAATAAGTTTTGGTAGAGGATATTTTAATATATATGTGTTTTTAAAATAGTCCTCAAGCTCTTTGCTTCTCTCTGGAGAGTCTGCTAAAACCCAAATAGGAATTAAACTACCCATCTCAAAATCACATAAAACAGGTGAATCTTTAATTCCTTCTGCCCATGTTTTATACTGCTCTTCATTGTTTATATTGCTCATAAACTCAGCATTCCCACCTGTGATAGTAAGCTTTGTTTTTGTGTTGTCTGATATCTCTTTGTTTGTTTTTTGGATATTTGTATTAACAGATGTGTTTATAACTTTAAATTGAGCCTTAATATTTGCCTCAATATCTGTTTTTGTCCATTTTGAACTATTTTCAACACTTGCATTATAGTCTGCACGACCACCAATATATGCTCTTGCAATAAAATGTGTTCCATAAGAGTTAAAAAGATCCTCTGGTTTCATTGTGTTAATATCTGCAAGTGCATCACTTATGATATAACTTTTTAAACGAGGGATATCTCTCTCCTCATTTGCAATATTAAGAGATATTCTCCATTTCCAAGTGTAATCCTGAATAGTTACGAAACTTGTAGATTTTTGAGTTAAACTTTCTTTACCAAAACTAGCCTCAAGTGAACCACCAAATGTGCTAAGTGGATTATTATACTCTAATCCTAATCTTGTATTAACAGAACTAAAATATTCATGACTATTTGAACCACTAACAACACGAATATCATGTTTTGTAATATTCTCTAAAAGAACAAGTTTTGTTTTTTCAGGAAATTTAAATAGTGGCTTTTTTTTACTCTCATTACTTGCATATTTGTCAAAAATATTGTAGCTCCAACCAACAATATCACTACCAATAAAAGTTGCATCCTCTTTTTTCTCTTTTTTGAATCTCTCCCCTGGTCCTGCAAAAAGAAAAAGTGGAATTAAAAATGATAAAATGATAAATCTCATAAATCCTCCAAAAAAATAACAAACTTGAGACAAGCTATTATAGAATT
>JAFGXH010000265.1 GCA_016936735.1 bacterium | reverse complement strand
ACAAAGCTATATTTTTAGCTATAAAATCTTTTTCTTTTTGTGTAGTGTAAGAATAATATTTATAATTTTTATCTCTTCAAGTCCCTCACCACGTAGTGGAGAGGGATTTAGGGAGAGGGAGATTGGAGAAGTAAAAAGTCGAAGCAATAAAGCTATATTTTTAGCTATTTTTATTAATATTATTGAAAATAGTAGATAAGAGTGGTTTTATTCAGGTTTATATGAGCTTTTAAGAGATACAACTCTATTAAAAATAGGTTTCTCCGATGTTGAATCTTTTGAATCTATGCAGAAATACCCATTTCTTAAGAATTGGAAATGTGTTGAGTTTGCTAAATTCTCCTCAATTTTTGCAGAAATAGTTGTAAGTGATGTTGGATTCAAATCATCTTTATAATCTCTCTCTTCTCCAGGATTTGGACAGGTAAAAAGATGCTCATAAAGTCTTACCTCAACATTTTTTGAGTGAGATGCAGATACCCAATGGATTGTTCCTTTAACTTTTCTGCCATCTGCGGTTTTTGCACCCTTTGATTCAGGGTCATAACTACAATGAACCTCTATAATCTCACCTGTATCATTTTTAACAACATGAGTACAGGTTATATAGTAGGCATATTTTAGTCTAACCTCTTGTCCTGGAGCTAATCTGAAATATTTTTTAGGTGGATTCTCTTCGAAATCCTCTCTTTCAATAAATATCTCTTTTGAGAATGCCACCTCTCTTGAACCAATCTCAGGAAAATCTGGATGATACTCTCCCTCAAAATACTCAACCTGATTTTCAGGATAATTATCAATAACAACTTTAATAGGATTTAAAACAGCCATAACTCGTGGGGCTTTTGTGTTTAAATCCTCTCTAACAAAGTGTTCTAAAAGGGCAACATCAACTGTACTATTACTTTTTGCAACACCAATCGCATCGCAAAAGTTTCTAATTGCTTCAGGAGTATAACCTCTTCGTCTTAAACCAGATATTGTTGGCATTCTTGGATCATCCCAACCAACAACATATTTTTTTTGAACAAGTTCAAGAAGTTTTCTTTTGCTCATAACGGTATAATTAAGATTCAATCTAGCAAACTCAATCTGTCTTGGATCTCCAGGTGTCTCAATATTATTAACAAACCAATCATAAAGTGGTCTATGATCCTCAAACTCAAGAGTACAAATTGAGTGTGTTATTTTCTCAATTGCATCTGAAAGAGGATGAGCAAAATCATACATTGGATAGATACACCAACTATCACCTGTTCTATGGTGATGTGTGTGTTGTATTCTATAGATAATTGGATCTCTCAAATTTAAATTTGGTGAACTCATATCTATTTTAGCTCTTAAAACTCTTGTTCCATTTGGAAATTCACCATTTTTCATTTTTTGAAATAGATCTAAATTCTCTTCAACAGTTCTGTTTCTATATGGACTCTCTTTTCCAGCCTCAACAAGTGTCCCACGATATAATCTCATCTCCTCTGGAGATAGATCGCAAACATATGCTTTACCAGCTTTTATAAGTTCAATTGCATAACCATAAAGTGTTTCAAAATAGTCTGATGCAAAGAAAAAATTTGTACCCCAATCAAAACCAAGCCATTTTATATCCTCTTGAATTGATTCAATATACTCAACATCCTCTTTTGATGGATTTGTATCATCCATTCTTAGGTGGCAAACTCCATTAAACTCTTTTGCTAAACCAAAATTAAGAGCTATTGATTTTGCATGACCAATATGAAGATATCCATTTGGTTCTGGAGGAAAACGTGTTACAATTTTTCCACCATTTTTATTCTCTTTGATGTCAATATTAATAAAATCTTTGATAAAATTTGAACGAGTTTGCTCTTCCATAGAAAAATCCTTAAAAAAACAGAGAAAATATATACCATAAAATAGGTTTTAATGATAGATAAAAGTTTTATGTTGATTATATAAACTTAAATTAGTGGTGTTTAATAAATAATATTTAATTTGAGATGCTATTTTTTAATTTTTCAATCACCTCAAGTGGTAAATTTGTTATTTTTTGAATAAAAAGAGTCTCAACTCCCTCTAAAATCATGTTTTTTGCTATTTCAAGCTTTCCTTGTTCAATTCCTTTCTCAATTCCTTTCTCAATTCCTTTCTCTTCCATTTTATCAAATAATTTGGCTAAACCATTCATAACATCCTCCTCACTTTTTATTATTTTTATAAAATCTTTTGTATATATTTTTTTACTAGAGATAAGATGAAGATATTTTGAGATTTTATCTTTAATCTCCTCTATTTTTTGTTTATCAAGTCCTAAAAATAGTTTTAAAAGATTTTGAATTGCCTCAATTAATTTTTTTTCATCAATTTCATTACTACCTGTAGCCAATGTATTAGCTAAAATAGATCTCATTTGTAATAATTCATCTATTTTAATCTCTTGTAACATTATTTTAAAAATTTCAAACTTTGGAATATATTTTTCTGCATTATCAAATGGATGTTCAACTAAATTTGAAATATCTGTTTCAAAACTCCATTTATCATCTCCAATATAAAAAAGTATTGGAAATATAAAAGGTAATTTAGTTTTATCTCCCTTTTTTTTATTTTTAATATTGTGTATTTGTAAAAGAGAGTAGTAATTTAAAAATCTAAAAGGCATCTTTTTATCTGGATGAGACTGAACCATTCAATAAACCCATTCAAACTACTTTAATTATAACATAATTTTTTAATTTTTCAATAATTTCGATATTATCATATAGTTATTTAAGATAAACAACTATAGTTTGATTATCTCTTTTACTCTTTACAATTTTACAGAATCATATTATAATTGGTGACCACTATTTTGGTATTATTTATGGAGTATTTAAAAAATCTTTTAAAAATAGATAAATGGGATGAGATTCCTGAGCTTACAGAGTTTTTTGATGAGTATTCAAAAAAATTGGAGCAAAAAAATAGCACTATTTTCAATAATTTTATCCAGAAACATCATATAAAATATGAAAATAGAGATGAACTTACAAAAATTTTGAATAAAATGATATATGAGATTGAGAAAAAAATAGAGAAATCACTATATATATCAGATTACTCAAAAACAGAGACAATTGAGAGAATATTTCTTTTTGGAAACTGCTACATAGATTTCTATCATGGTCTATTTCTTAAAGAGGAGGCTGCAAGAGATCTAATATTGGGAAATCCTCTGTTAATGGTAAAAAAAGAGATTGGAACAGAGTTTTATGAGGACTATATTAAGAATAACCCAATGCTTCTTTTGGCAATTGGTAGATTTTCAGAGCCTCCTCAATGGAATGAGACTCTTAAAAATATGATTAGTGATTTAAATAGCTCCGATTTTGAACTTAGAGAACCAGATTTTGCTATTGTAAACCACAAAATATTTAAAGAGAGTGCTTGGAAAATAATTAAAAAGAAATGTTTTAACACACATGATAAACTTCTTGGTCTTCATATTGCAACAACAATACCACCTGAGTTCTCTCTTGAGGGAAAATCACCAATCCTGCGAACAGTTACTAAAATGATGCACTATCATAAAGAGATGCAGCTTTTTAATGAGGCATTTCGCTCTATTCAAAAAAGATTTCCTGAACTTTTGGTCTCAAAAGTTCAACAGATGATGAAGGAGCATATTTTTGATGCTAATGCCTCTCTATTTAACACAAATGATGTGTTAGAGGGAATATCAAATAGATATATTGATAAGCAGATTCATAAACTAGCAATAGATTTTCTAGATTTAACAGAGTGGGCAGAGATTCATGACACAACACACCTAATTAATGGAGAACCATTCTCATTATCTCTCTGGAGATTAACATCTTGGGGTTTGAATGGAACTCTTGAGCATACAATTAAAATGTTTAGAGATGATACTCTTGCAAATATGCTTGTTGATATGTTTGGAGAGGATAGAGTTGAGAAAGGAACAGTTATATCCCTTTTAGATTCAGGAGATAGTGTTTATCAATCAATAAAACGTGCAAACTATTTCTCTCGAATAAAAGAGATTGAGAAAAAAAACTACACAGAGGCAATTGTTTTACATCATAATGATGCAGATGGAATATCCTCTGGTTTTATTATTGAACAAAGCCTTAAAACAAGAGGAACTAAAGTTTATCGATATGTTCTTGAGATTATTTTTCCAGAGGCTGTTGATATTATTCTTAACTCCCGTCCAGATATACCTATTTTTATTGTGGATTTAGGAACACAGATATCTCATCATCTAATATCTAAAAAAGAGACAAGAGATATTGTCATTATTGACCATCATAAATATGATCAAATTGAGTTTCCTAAAAACTATTTTGTTTTAAATCCAAGAGATTTTGGATTAAATGCTGATGAGGAGGGGGCATCCTCTATTAATGCTTACTTTTACTCTGCTATTGTATGTGAAACGACAAAATATGCAGCTATTGGTTTAATTGGAAGTGTTGGTGATGGAATGTTATCTAGAAATGGTAAATTTTTAGGATTAGATCAATATGCTCTTACAGCTGCAATTGCTGAAGAGGCTATCTCTTTTGAAAATGAAGAGTATTTTTTTAAAATACATAATCATAAATACCCATTAATCCCTTTTGTAAAAGAGAATATTGATGTTTTAGGCTCTGTTGGTTTTCAAAATCGTGGTGTAGATTTAGCATTAGATCTTTTAGAGGGTAAAATAATGCCATCAGACCCACGAATTAATGCAATAAAAGAGTTAAAAGCAAAAAAATATAATGAATTAATTGAGTATTTTGCAATAAATGGTTTTGTAAAAACAAAACACTTCTACTGCTTTAATGTTGAGGATAAATTCTCTCCAATGGGTTTAAAAGAGATTGGAAATTTTCTCTCATATCTCATAAAAAATAGTGATAATCTCCCTTTTAAACTAGATTTAAACAGATATTTTTTGGGAGCACAAACTGTTACCTCAATTCAGGGAATTGGAGATGTAACAAAAGAGCCATCATATAAAATATCAATGAGAGTTGGAAAAATATTAGAAAAACGGGTAAAATCTGGTGATATGCCAGATTTTTTTGAGATTACACATCTATTCAAACATATTCCTGGTGGAATTCACTCAATGAGTGCAGCTGTTGTTATTGAACAAAGAAACTATAGCTCTGTTTTAAATGGAATTGAGCTTTTCCTAAATGATTTTGAAGAGGATCAATAATAATCTATTGAAATTTATTAAAAAGTTGATAAAATAGTATAAATCACTATATCTATTGGGATTTTATGATTAACTATTTTTTTATACTTTTAACATCAGTATTGATTATATCTCCAGCATATAAAAGTAATCCATCAAGGCTTAATAGATTAAAAAAAAAGGTTGAAAAAGCCTGTGAATGTAAAGTTTATGCCTATCATTATAAAAAAATAACAGCCTCTTTACTTGAAAAAATAGATCCACAAGCAATAATAATATCTGGACAAAATACACCCTGGAGTAGATATAAACAGGAGGATATTATGTTTCTTGAGGATATAATAAGAAACTTTGACAGGCCAATTCTTGGAATTTGTGGTGGGCATCAACTAATTGGACTCACATTTGGAGCAAATATAGATTACATTTATAACCCCCCCACAAAAAAAAGTGTAAAACAGAGGCAACAAAAAAGCTACAGACAATGCAAACGAATAAGAGGAGTTGTTTCAACAGAGATTGTAACAGATGATAAAATATTAGAATCATTAAATCCAGCTAATAAATACTTTGCCTATCATTGTGAAGAGTTAAAAACACTTCCAGAGGATTTTATTTGGATTATGAAAAGTAAAAAATCCCCATATTATCTTATAAAACATAAATCAAAAGAGATTTATGGAACTCAATTTCATCCAGAATATTATAAAAGTGGTTTTCAAATTCTTAAAAATTTTTTTAAAATTGTTTCTAAAAAATAGAACTAAAACTATTTTTTAAAAATATTAAAAACATCAGTTAATAATATAAAATAGTAGATTTAAAAAGATTTTATTTATTGTAAAAATAGAACTATTTTATAATAAAAAATCTCTATTGAAGAATAATTTTAATAAAGGTATAATTAATAGCTAATTTTTTAACAAAACTTTCTTAAAGGGGGAGTGTTTAAATGAAAGAGATTTTAACTTTAATATCTGAAGGTGAAAAACATATATCAAAAAAAAGATGGAGTGAAGCAGTTGATTGTTATGAAAAACTTTTTGAGTTAGAGAAAAATTTAAAAGGGATATATAATCTTGCTTTAGCCTATGAGAAAACAGAGAATATTGAGCAGGCTGAAAAATATTACAATATGTTTTTAGAGTTAAAATGGGATTTAGAATATACTCCAAATTGGGAAGAGGATGCTCAATATAGAGATATATCAATGTTTTTTATTGAAAAAAAACAGAATCCACAAAAAGCAAAAGAGATTATTGATAGATATCTTAAAATTGATGGATATGATCCATATCTTAATTTTGTTTTTGCAAAACTCTATTTTGCTTTAGATGATTTTCAAAAAGGGATTCAATATTTAAAAGAGGCATATACTCAAAACCCCAAAGCAAGTTGGGGAAGAGAGCTTTATAAAGAGTATAAAGATTTTTTAACATCAAAAGAGGATAGTTATGAAAATCATTTTGAAGCAGGATTAAAACTTTATAAAAAAAATAGTGGAGAAAAAGCTTTAAAAGAGTTTTTAAAAGCTCTTTTGATAAAAGAGAGTCATCAACTTTATAGAGTTATTGCTGACACACACTATTATAAATTAAACAGTATTGAACAGGCTGAAAAATACTATAATTTGGCTGTAGAGTTTGCAGATAAAGAGCAGATTATATCAGGTAAAAAAGATAGTGAATTGGATTATGATTTTGGAACAACATACAATAACTCCGCTTGGTTTTTTTATAAAGAGATAAAAAATTATGAGAAAGCAGGAAAATATATTGAAAAAGCCTTGAAAATAGATGAAAACAATCAACATTATCTTGATTCTGCAATAAAAATCTATTTTGCACTTAATAGTTTTGATAAATCATTTAAATACCTCGAAAATATCTGGCGTAACTCAGAGATAAACTCTATTATTAGTGAGAAAACAGGCTTTGGTGGTAGATTATTTGAGTTTTTTGAGAAATATAGTGATGTTGCTGAGGCATATATAAAAGATTTAGTAGAGAAAATAGAGAATTTCTATAAGAAAAACTATCCAAACTACTATGAATCTCATATTTTTTCATCAGTAACAGAGAGTGATATTGTTGAGTTTGAAAAAAAGATTAATTCAAAACTCCCTTTAGATTACAGAGTTTTTCTAAAAAATAGTAAAATTCAGTTTCATACAGAGAATAACTATAATATTTTACCTCTAAAACCAATTAAAAACCAGAAAAACTATATTGAGGGCTCTATTGAAAACTCTTGGAGTATGATGGGTAGCCATTTAGATAATGCTGTTTTTGATGATGGAAGAGTTGAAGATCATATAAAAAGAAAATTTGGAAATTGGAAATCTGATTATATTGAAAAAGTCTGGTGGAGCAAAAAATGGATTCCATTTGCAGAGGACTCTTGTGGAAATATGCTATGTATTGATTTAAAACCTGGTAAAAATGGGCATATCTATCAAATAGTCTCAATGGAGATTCAGGATGCTCAAGGCCCATTTTATAATGGAGAGTTTAGAAGTTTTGCAGATTTTTTAAAAAAACATTATGAGAATCTTTTAAACAATAGAGTAGAGTTTGAGTAAAAATCTATTAATACAGATTTTTATTTTATAATTAAGTAAAACACTCTATTTTTTCCAACAGTTACCAACAGAGAATGCTTTTCCTATATTTTCACCAATAGAGTAGTAGTTTCTGCTTCCAAATGAACCAAAAATAAATGGTTTTACCTTCTCAATATCTGGTAATCCTTTATCATTTAAAACTGAACTATCTGCTTTTATATCTAAAATCTCTCCAATAAACTGTGTGTGAAGTCCAATATCAATTGTGTGAAGTAGTTTACACTCTAAAATCATAGGAAACTGTTGGATATATGGTGCATCAACTAATGTTGATTTAACTGGAGTTAAATTAAGTTGTTCAAATTTATTTATCTCTCTTCCAGAAACAATCCCTGCATAATCTGCCTCTGTTACAAATTTTTCAGATGGAATATTAACTGTAAATGCTCCACGATTGATAATATTTTGATAACTATATGTTGCTTTTCTTAAAGATACTCCAACACAGGGTGGTTCACTACAACAAACTCCTCCCCAAGCAACATTCATTATATTTGGAACTCCATTATCATCATAAGTTCCAATAATTAAAACAGGATTTGGTAGTAAAATAGGTTTTGCTCCAACAGATTGCTTAATAGTGTCCATTTATAAAACTCCAAAATAATAAAAAGATATCACTATATTAAAAAAAAATCAATTCTGATTAAAAATAGAATCTCTATTTT
>JAFGXH010000264.1 GCA_016936735.1 bacterium | reverse complement strand
TAAAAAATTAGAAACATATAACAATATTTTCTAATTAAATAATAAAAAAAGAGAGAATTTTTAAAAATCATAATTTCTTTTACAAGTTGGACAAAAATGATGGCTATAGATTGATTGTAAATCCTCTCCACAAACACAAACAAAACCAATTAATCTTGCTGGAGTTCCATAAACTTTTCCAAAAGGGGGAACAGATTTTGTAACAACAGCTCCAGCACCAACAAAAGCATATTCACCTATAGATATTCCACAAATTATTGTGGAGTTTGCTCCAATTGTTGCACCTTTTCTAATAAATGTCTTCTCATAACTCATTGCTTGACTAATAAATGCTCTTGGTCGTCTCACATTTGTAAAAACAACAGATGGCCCAAGAAAAACATCATCTTCAATAGTTAATCCATCATAAAGAGAGACATTATTTTGTATTTTTACACCATTTCCAATAACAACATTTGATGCAATAAACACATTTTGACCAATATTTACATTTTCACCAATTTTTACATTCGACATGATGTGTGTAAAGTGCCAAATTCTTGTTTTATCTCCAATAATAGAGCTATCAGGTGAATCAATAACTGCTGTTGGATGCACAAAGTAACCCATCTTATACCAAAAGCTGAACAAACAGATAATATCATACTTTATAAATCATTTCAAAACAAAATAGAAAGCAAAAGATGTCACTTGACATTAAATATTTTTTTCTGATAAAAGAGATTATGTTTGAGTGAGTTCAAAATGAAAATAGATGAGTTTCAACCTAAACTACTTTTCTTTGTTAGAAACACAATAGAACCAATAACGGCTCAAAATGTTGCATATTATCTTAAAATAAGAATAGAGGATGCTCAAACTCATCTTGAAACATTGGCAAATAAAAATATTTTAGCATTAACATCTGATGAAAATGGAAACATCTTTTATGAGATGCCTAACACACCCCGAACAAACAACACTGAAATGGCAATGGCATATTTTTTTCCTGAAATAGTTGAAAATTCCCCTATAGTTGAGAAAAAAGAGTCTAATTTTACTCAAAGAAAGAGAGAAAATGGTGAATTTGATAAAATTTTAAACTATATTATTCCTGAAAATAGTTTAATTGAGAAAAATTCAGAAAATGGAGATGATTTTTTAAAAAATTTTTTAAAAAAACAGAAACGTATTATAATTTTAGTTATTGCAGGTTGGATTCTCCTTCAGTTTTTGTCAAATTTTTTTTACTACTTCTAAAATAAAATAACACTATCAATAGCTCTAATAGAAGAGACTTGACTTTTATCTCTTTTTTTTCGATAATATAGATGTACTTATTGTTTAAGAGGTAAAATATGAAAATAGATGAGTTTCAACAGGAGCTACTTTTTTTTGTTCGCAACACAACAGAACCAATAATAGCTCAAAATGTTGCCTATTACCTTAAAATAAAAATAGAGGAGGCACAAACTCACCTTGAGACACTTGGAAATAAAAATATTGTTATTTTAGACTCTGATGATGAGGGAAATTTAGTTTTTAATATGCCAAATACCCCAAGAAAAGATAACTCTAAAATGGCAATGGCACATTTTTTTCCTGAAACAACCTCCTCTGGACCAAATTTCAAAAAAAAATCAGACTCGAAAACCTATTTTATTGGTAAAAAGAGAAGTTTAATTGCTCTAATATTTTTAAGTTTTATAACTTTTGGTATATATTCAATAGTTTGGTACTACTCTATATGGGATGAGGCAAAACTACACTCTGAAAAAGTTCCTTTTGGTGGATTTGTAGCAATTCTGTTAGCAATGATACCATTTGTTAACATTTGGGTATACTATCAAATGGCAAATAACATAATACTTATGGAGGAGGAGGATAATTTTAGAACAAGAACTTTTTCATCAAGGGGTGAAATTGTAATTTTAATATTATTATCTATTTTTATAATACCTGCATTGATTTTATTAGCAAAAATTAATGAAGGTATGAATCGTCATTGGGATTATCATATTCTTCATTAGTATTATCAATAAAAAAACTGTTTTTCTTTGACTATCTATTAAAAATTTATGTACCATAAAGTTTAGAAAATAAATTATGAATTTATTTTTAGTATACTATTCTTTTATTAAGGAGTTTTTATGAAAAAAACTATTGTTTTATCACTATTTATATTTGCTTTTATTGCTTGTGGAAAACCAACAGAGAAAAGAGTTAATCGAGTTAATCGAATTGATTCAAATGAGTCAATAAATCTCTCAAAATCATCAAAAAAAATTAAGTGTACCAATCCAAGAAAATCTGGAGAGACTCTTTTTTCAGGAGATTGGTCAAAAAGTGACTCTGATGAGATTGTAGAGAGAATTTCAGAGGAGATTTTATCATTTGATTTTAAAAATGCAAAAACTATTCAAATTGAAAAAATCGAAAACAAAGCAAAAGAGCATATCTCTGGTCAAGAGATTCTGATGAATCTTCAAAAAAATCTAATGGATAATAGTTCTCTTCAATTTAGAGCATCAAATAAGGATGCAGATATGTTTAGAAAAGAGATTGGAGAATCAGATTCAAACAAAGAGATAAAAGCAGATTTAACTGTTTTTGGAGAGATAACTCTTGAAGAGTCAACTAAAAAAATTGATGAATATACTCAAAAATTAACAAAAACATATAGGCTTAAATTAACATTTAAAGATAAAAATGGAAAAATTATCTTTGAACCAACTACAGATGTTATTCATAATTGCGAAATTTTTAACAAAAAATAGTCAAATTTTTTAATAATATCTCTTATCTTTTTTAAATCAATTTAAAATGAATATATTTTAATATTAAAGAGTAATATTTTTGACAAAAATCTTACCAAAATCGATTTATTTTAATAAAAAAAATTTTTTTTAAATAAAATCTGTTTTTTTAAGTCAAAAAATAGTATAGTTTTTCTCTCAATATCTTTTTATTGAGAAAAATAGATTATATTTTCTATTTTTTTTTTAACTAAAAGTTATAATTTCAATTAGTAGCTTTTGTTATAATTCTGATTATTAATATTTTTTTGGAGGTAGATTATGAAAAAACTCTTTATTAGCATGATTTTATTCTCATCGCTTCTATTTGCTGAAACAGCAGCTGATGTCTATAAAGAGGCTTTAAATCTTCAGGAGGTTGATGGAAATTTTCAAAAGGCAAAACAGCTATACCAAAAAATTATAACATCCTATGTGCAAGAGCCTGAGTTTGTTGCAAGAGCAATGTATCAAATAGCTTTTATATCTGAAATGTATGGTGAAAATGTTACAGCTGAAAACTATTATAAAGTTGTAATGAGTAAATATTCAAACTATACAGGATTAAAAATCCTATCTGCAAGAGGAGTTTATCGATTAACTCAAGGAAAAGCAGGAGAAACTGTTGCTAAAAAAGATGAATCTACAAATGTTGCAAAAACAGAAAACATTGCTAATACAGAAAATATTGCAAAAGTAGAGGAGATTAAAACAGTAGATGATCCTTTTAAAAATACAAAATATAGAAAGGGAGAGGTATCAGATTTACATATAATTCATCTTTCAAACAGAGATACAAAAACAATATCCTTTAATAGTATTAAAGGGGTTGCAGTATCTAATCCAAAAGTTGTTGATATCAAAGCAAGCTCATCTGGATTGGAGTTAACACCTCTTGGAGTTGGATATACAGAGATTGTTGTAAAAACAGCAGATTCAGACAAAGATACAGTTGTTGGAGTTGCAGTTATTAATACAGATACACTAAAAGTTAAAGAACATTATTTAGTAAAAGGTGATTTCAAAAGAATTTTTCTTTCAGAGATTGCAAAAGTTGCACTTGATAACTCAATATTAAAAGTTGAAGCAAAAAGTGATGAACTCTCTATTACAGCAGAAAAAGAGGGAAATGTTAATCTGCTTGTTGAACAAAAAAATGGAGCAAGAGTAGAGATTCCTTTAAAAATATATAAACCACTTGAGTTATCTGAAAGTTTTTCTCTTAAACTTTTAGAAACAAAAGAGGTTGCTTTTAGTGATTTATCATCAGTTTCTGTTTCAAAACAGGGAATTGTTGATATAAAACAGGATGGTGAGAAAATTAAAATAACTGCAACTGCTATTGGAGAGACAGCTATTATTCTTTATGGAAAAGATGGTGCTCAAGCAAAATATCTTATAAAAACATCAAATTAACATATTTTAGAATCAACTTTTTTCCACTAAAAAATAAATTAACTTGAAAGATAGTTATAAATTGATATAATGCCTTGCTTTGTTTTTTTTAAGGAGGCTAGTTAATTATAATGAACTTGAAAAAAGTTGCAAATCCAAGGGAATTGATGCATCGAATCCCCTTTTCACACTTTAGGATAAAACCTAATGAACGTCTTTATCTCAATTTTATTGCAATTGGAGTTGGTCTTTTAACTGGTTTTGGAGCAGTTGGTGTTCATCATCTTGTTGATTTCTTTTCACATCTTTTTTATGGAGAGGGAGATCCTCTTGTAAATTTTATGAAATCTCCTTGGTGGTTACTTCTACTTACTCCTGCTCTTGCTGGACTTATTGTTGGACCAATGATTCATATTTTTGCAAAAGAGGCAAAAGGGCATGGTGTTCCTGAGATTATGAGTGCTGTTCTTCTTCGTGGAGGACGAATTAAACTAAAAGTTGCTATTGTTAAAGCTCTTGCATCTGCAATATCGATTGGTGCAGGGGGTTCAATGGGACCAGAGGGACCTCAAGCACAAATTGGAGCAACTCTAAGTTCTGTTTTTAGTCGATTTTTTATAAAAAAAGAGGAGTTTATTAAAATTTTAGTTGCAGCAGGTGCTGGAAGTGGTATTGCAGCTGCATTTAATACTCCTATGGCTGGAGCTCTGTTTGCTGCTGAGGTTATTTTAGGTGATTTTAGTGTTGCAGCATTCTCTCCAATCATACTAGCAACAGTTACAGCAACCCTTGTATCTCAACATTTTCTTGGAAATAATCCATTTTTTGTACTTCCAGAGTTCTCATTCTCAACTCCTTGGGAGTTTGTGATGTATGGAGTTCTTGGAGTTGGTGCTGGATTTATTTCACTTCTATTTATATGGACTTTATACTTTTCTGAACACTTTTTTGATAAAAAATTTAAATTTCCACCATACTTCAAACCTGTTGTTGGTGGTCTTATTGTTGGTGGAATGGGAATATTCTTTCCATATATTATGGGAATTGGATTTTCAACATTAAAAGAGGTTTTTTTAGGTAACTTCTCTATTGCTTGGCTTTTCCTTTTACTATTTCTAAAGCTTATTGCAACAAATATTACACTTGGTTCTGGTCATTCAGGCGGTGTTTTTGCTCCTGCTCTCTTTTTGGGAGCTGTTTTTGGTGCAGCATTTGGTAGTATATCTAATATGTTATTCTCTTTTCATATCCCATTAGGAATATGGTCTGTTCTTGGAATGGCTGCACTTATATCTGGAACAATGCAGGCACCTATTACAGCTATGTTAATCATATTTGAGATGTCTCAAAACTATACACTACTGCTTCCACTTATGATTACAGCTATTATTGCCTCATTGATAACAATGTTAATTAAAAAAGAGTCTATTTATACACAAAAATTGGCTCTTCAAGGGATTGATATAAGAGGTTCTGAAAAAGATGATCCTTTAAAAATGAGAGTTGTTGAGGATTTTGTTCAAAAAGAGATTGATTATTTTACAATAGATTGTAATTTAAAAGGTGTTGTATCTAAATTTATTCAATCTAAACAGCATATTTTTCCTGTTGTTGATAATCATGATTCTAAAATACTTAAAGGGATTCTATCTATAGATGATTTAAAGTATATATTTGAAGAGAATAATGATCTATTATCCTCTCAGATACTAATTGCAGGTGATTTAATGTCAGAGAGTGACTCCATTCAGTTTAATGATAATCTATTAACTGCACTTGATATATTCTCTAAATCCAATTATAGTCAATTACCTGTTGTTGATGCTAAAGATAGATTAGTTGGAGTTGTTTCTGAACATAAAATATTAGCAATATATAATGCAGAGAATCAGAAAAAGGCTTTAGCAAATGCTATTATGAAAAAGAAAAACTTTCATGATCCTATTCAGGGTGTTTCAATAGGTGATTCAATTTATATACATGAGATTGGAGTTCCTAGTGACTTTGTATTAAAAAAGATAAAGGATTTACGATTTAGAAACCTTTATGATTTAGAGATTATACTTATAAATAACAGAAAGCTGAAAACTAAAATATTCCCTTATGGTGACTATGTTGTTAAAGAGGGTGATGAGTTTGTTATTTTAGGTAAGGCAGAAGCTATTCAAAAATATGTCAATCAAATCTCTAATTCATAAAATCTTTTCTCATTGAAAAATTACCAAACTATGCTATAATAAAGATAGTTAGCTCTTTATGACTAGCTATTTTTAATAGATTAATTAAGTGTTAATTTATATCATTTGTTTGGATATAATAAAATAAAAAAGGGGTTATTATGTATATTGCTCCATTAAACTATGATAGATTCTTTAAAAGAGTTTTTAGTGATAAAAAAATAGCAAAAACTTTTTTAGAAGATATATTAGAGTTCAAAATAAAAGAGATAGAGATTCTTCAGAATAAAAATTTCTTAACAGATAACTCAATTGCAGTTGAATTTGATTATCGATGCAAACTAAATACTGGAGAACATGTAATTGTTGAGATGCAACAGTGGCATAAAGTTGATGTTGTTAAAAGATTCTATCTTTATCACTCATTATCAACATCACTACAACTTGAAGGATTAAGAGAGATTTTATTATCTGTTAATCCTAAAACAAAAACAGTTGTAAAAGATAAAATATATAATGATTTAAATCCTGTAATAACAGTGGTTTGGATGGTAGAGGATACTTTGGGATTTCAAAATGACTATATTGAATATAGAACAGATTTTGAGAATTATAAAAGTTTTATTTTAGATGAATCTATATGGATAAAATCTATTGAAGAGATAAAGAAAGAGAGAGCTAAACTTCTAAAACTTAATAAAAATCAGACTAAAAATCTTGATTTTATACAAAAAAATAGACTCATCTTTATGTTTCAACAAAACATAGTTAAAAATAATAAAGATAAAGAGGCTTTTAAGAGTTATGTAAAATGGTTTAATTTTGCCTCAAAAAGCAAAAATAAAGAGAATAAAAAAGAGGACTTCAAATACTATGAAAATGATAAAACATTTTCTAAAATCATAAAGCAACTACTAACAAATAGGTTAGAGGAGGATGATATGAGATATATTGCAACTGAAGAGGAGTTTAAAGAGATATATTTAGAGTTTACATCATCTTTAATTCAAAAATCAAAGGAGCTTGAAGAGAAAGATAAAGAGCTTGAAGAGAAAGATAAAGAGCTTGAAGAGAAAGATAATATTATAAAAAATAGCATTAAAACCCTATCAGATATAGGATTATCAAAAGAGAAGATAGCTCAAGCTCTAAATATTTCAATAAAAAAAGTTGAGGAGTTAAGTTAAATGGAGATTATATTTTTAGGAACATCGGCTGGAACTCCAACTAAAACACGTAATTTAACTGCAATTGCAATTAAAAAGCGTAATTATAAATGGTGGTATCTTGTTGATTGTGGAGAAGGGACTCAACATCAACTGTTAAAAACTGGGCTATCACTTTTATGGCTTAAATCTATATTTATAACACATGTTCATGGAGATCATTTTTATGGATTAGCAGGTTTGCTTGCTACACTTTCAACATTAGGTAGAAAAGATCCACTTAAAATAGTTTCACCTGTTGGTGTAAGAGTGTTTTTAGAGACAATATTTAATATATCTCAAGAGCCAGCCTTTCCAATAGAGTTTATAGATCCTGAAGAGATAACAAACACCTCTGATGATGACTTTGATATAAGTTGGATTCCACTTGAGCATCGTATAGCCTGTTATGGATTTATATTTAAAGAGCATGTAATAGCTCATAGATTAAATATTGCTAAACTAAAAGAGTATGGAGTTCCATCTGGTCCACTTTGGGGAAAGCTACAAAAGGGTGAATATATAACACTCGACTCTGGAGAGGTTTTAAATCCTCATGATTTTTTTATGGAGGGAGATAAAGCACGAGTTGTTGCCATTGCAGGGGATAACTCAAAACCTGAGCTTTTTGAACCATACTCAAAAGAGCTATCACTTCTTGTTCATGAAGCAACATATACAGAGGAGGCTGCTCAAAAGATACATGAAGAGACTGGACATAGCTCTGCACTTAAAGTTGCTCAGTTTGCAGAGGCAAATGGGTTAAAAAATCTTATTTTAACTCATTTCAGTCCAAGATACCGTGACGATTCTGAATCTACCCCCTCAATAAAAGATATTGAAGATGAGGCAAAAGCCTCATACAATGGAACACTATCTCTTGCTAAAGATTTTAATATTTATACACTTAATCGTGATGAACAGTTAAGCTGTGTTGAGCCTCAATTAAGTAGCAATTAAAAATCAAAATCTCTCTGTTTTATCTCTATAGATTTACAAGATATTTATGAATTATTAGTATAAGTTATTTTAGGTGTGGTGAAAATTAGTTTATTTGCGTCATTACCTTCTCCCGATGCGTCATTACCTTCTCCCGATGCTCCGTTACCTTCTCCCGATGCTCCTTTACCTTCTCCCGATGCTCCGTTACCTTCTCTCGATGCTCCGTTACCTTCTCCCGATGCACCTTTACCTTCTCCCGATGCACCGTTAGCTTCTCTCGATGCACCTTTAGCTTCTCCCGATGCTCCGTTACCTTCTCTCGATGCTCCGTTAGCTAATAAATATATATCAAAAGAGATAAAAGAAAGATAATATATCTATTTTTATGTATATTTTTTAAAAGAACCCCCACCCTAAATCCCTCCCCACTACTTGGAGAGGGACTTAAAGAGAGAAAATAATTTTATTATTTTTATATTATAAATTGGATTATAGAAACTGTTTAATAGATATATAACTTTACTCTATATCTACCTATTTAATTGAGCTTCAGCAATAGATTTATGACGTTTTATCATCTCATCTTTCATTTTAGACTTAACCTCTTTTCTTACTACTGGAATTTTAAGAAGTAGATATAGAAAAGAGTTAACAAATCTCTGTAGTGGATTCTTTGTTGGGAAATCATATATTTTATTCTTTTTATAATATTGATGATCTTTTTGAAAGATAACTCTAAGATGCTCATAGATATCATCTCTAAATATCTTCATACCACCTTTTCCTAGAAAAGTTCTTGGTGCAATATATCCCTCATTAGATAAAAATAGAGATTTATTAGCTAAATTAAGAAGTAAATCGGCAACATTTTCATCCTCATCAGTTACAACATCAACTAAATTAGATTTTTGTACTTCACAATAGGCATCAATCATCTCTTTAATATTATGATTTTGACCTAACTCTCCTGAAATAATAAATCCAATCTGTTTATCTTTTATTGAAGGTGTATGACCATTAAAAAAAGATCTATCAAGCATAGTTTTAAGTTTTGATGATAGATGCCTATCCTCTATTGTTGTGGCAAATATAACAATATCAGCAGATTGAACAGATGATTTAAAAAAACTCATAAAATCATCTTTAATAACACAGATATTATCAAAGGCACAACTCATACAACCTAAACATCCAGCCTTTATATTCACATCATTAAGATTATAAATAGTCACTAAACCCTCTTTAAATAGAGAGCTAAAGTGTTCTACCATTTGTGATAACGATTTATCTTTTGTTTTTGAGGTGGATATAATAACAATCTTTTTATCTGTTTCAAGTTTAGTTGATACTTTTGGAAGTGAAAAAGATTTCTCACTCTTGATAATAGGATAGTATATCTTTTTAGATACTATCTTTTTATCAATAGCATTATAAAACAGTTTTCCAAGAGTTAAAAGCTTTGCTTGATTCTCTTTTTCATAGATATCATTCATTTTAGCAGAGAATGTTGAAACAACATTCATAGATAAATCATCACAAACAGCATGTAAATAGTTTACTGCTGTATGGTCATAAAAGTTTATTGATGTTACAAGAATAAAAGTGTGCTTATTTGCAAATATCGATTGAGAGTTAGTTTCATGAATTAACTCAATAAATCTTTTATATTGAGCTGGAACAACCATAAAGTATACTGGAGTTGCAAAAATAACCCCATCACTCTCTTTCACTTTCTCCATAATAGAGTTAAACTCATCTTTACTTTTCTCAATTTTATCAATCCTCTGTGAAACATTAACATAACTAAAGTTATGCCCTTTAAAACTATTCTCAATAAACTTAACATACTGCATTGTTACACTTTTCTCACCTTTCGGTGAACCATTAATTACCAAAATATTCATAAAACCTCCTGTTTATAAAAGGATATTTAGTAAAATCTCAAATAACCCTCACCCCCTAGCCAATTGATTCTCTTTTTCTTCATCTTTACTTAGTAAAATCTCCAATATCCCTCACCCCCTAGCCAATTGACTCTCTTTTTCTTCATCTTTACTTAGTAAAATCTCCAATATCCCTCACCTATCTTTAAATCTTCAAGTCCCTCTCCAGGTACTGGGGAGGGATTTAGGGTGGGGGGAAAATCTTTTATTTGATTTTCTCTTAAATATCTCCAATAACCCTCACCCCCTAGCCCCCTCTCCACTAC
>JAFGXH010000263.1 GCA_016936735.1 bacterium | reverse complement strand
TCGATATAACTTTCGTGCAAAAATTGATTTGTAACTGTTGCATTATCACAACTCCTGACACAGTGTATGACATTGCATCGTTTACATTGAGATAACTTTAGTGTAAAAATCGATTTGTAACTCTTACATTGACATAACTTTCGAGTAAAAACTGTTTTGTAACTGTTGCATTATCACAACTCCTGACACAGTGTATGACATTGCATCGTTTACATCGATGTAACTTTAGTACAAAAATCGATTTATAACTCTTACATTGACATAACTTTAGTGTAAAAATCAATTTGTAACTCTTACATCGACATAACTTTTATTTAAAAATCAATTTGTAACTCTTACATTGACATAACGTTATATAAAATAACAGTTTGTAACTGTTGCAACAAAGAAAAAACTATATCTTCACCACTCAGTTGGTTAAACCCACTGTTCATGTATGATTGTTACTACAGTTGCAACTATTACAAGCATAAAAAAAGAGATGAACAGGGTACTTCAGTGCCCTGCGAGATAGAAAAGTATGAATATGACAACAGTTGTAACTATTACAAGCAAAAAGAAAGATATGAACAGTGTACTTCAGTGCCCTACGAGATAGAAAAGTATGAATGTGATAACAGTTGCAACTATTACAAACAAAGAGAAATAAATGAACAGTGTACTTCAGTGCACTGCGAAATAGAAAAGTATGAATATGACAACAGTTGCATCTATTACAATCAAAGAGAAAGAGATGAACAGGGTACTTCAGTGCCCTGCTAGATAGAAAAGTATGAATATGACAACAGTTACAACTATTACAAGCAAAAAGAAAGAGATGAACAGTGTACTTCAGTGCACTACGAGATAGAAAAGTATGATTAAAACTCAGATTGTAAGTATTAAACAATCTACCCTCAACAAAAAATGAGCAATCAGAGTTAAAACATGTAGTCAATATTGTAGCAATATAAAAAATGTAATAAAAACATAAATAGTATAGTCTATATTTTTGAAATAAGAACATATCTAGTTTTCTCTTCAAAAGGGTAGGTTTTTATTTCCCACTTAGATATATCATTATTTTTTATAAAATTTTCGTTCTGATTCTCTGTTAATGTTAATACAATTTTACCATCACTCTCTTTATATCTCTGTGCAAACTTTACAAAAGCATCTGGTTTCATAAATGCACGAGATAAAACAAGATCAAATCTCTTTTTTAAACTGTTTTTCTCTGTTAAATGATGATGCAGTATTGTTACATTATGGAGTGATAACTCCTTTTTTACTAACTCTAAAAAGGCTGTCTTTTTTGAAACACTATCAACAAGTGTGAAATGAGACTCTTTATAGATAATAGATAAAACTAAACTAGGAAATCCAGCTCCACTTCCCATATCAAGTATGTTTTTGGGAAGAGGTTCAATTGATTTTCCTATTTGAACAGAGTCCAAAAAGTGCCAAACTCCAATTTTCTCATCATCCTCTATTGCAGTGATGTTATGTATCCTGTTTGTCTCTTGAAGTAACTCTCTATATCTTTCAAACCTCTTTAAAATCTCATCATCTAATGAGATATTATATCTCTCAAATATGTTTTTCATAAAATTCTCAAATATTAAAAAAGGCGGGAATGTTCCCGCCTTTTTATTATAGTAAAAAACTAGGTAAAACTATTTTTTTAAACCACAAACATTCTCAGTACAAACTGCTGATCCTTCGCAATCATCATCTGTTTGACAACCACAAGAGTGACCATCAACAAAATTTGTTGGTTCTAAGAAACAGTGTGTTCCAGTTGTGTTTTCTGCACAATGAGTATCAGAAGCACACTCAACACAAACATTGTTTGTACTATTTTGTGCATCTACAAGACAATGAAGCTCTGTTCCAATTGTACAATCTGTTACTTCTGTTTCAACTGTACAAGCTGGAGGAGTTACAATAACTTGACAAGCATTTGCTGAACACTCATAACCATCTGCACAATGATCATCATTAATACACTCAACACAAACATTGTTTGCACTATTTTGTGTATCTTCTAAACAGTATCCTAAGTTTCCTTCAATACAATCTGTTACTTCTGTTGCAACTGTACACTCTGGAGCAGCTTGACCACATGTTAATGTTTCAGGAAGACAAACATCTGTTCCTTCACAATCTTCATCAGAGAGACATTCAGGCATACATGCACCAGCTCCTTCGCCTAAATCTTGACATTCACATGCTGTAGATCCAGGAGTACAACTTTCAAGACAAAGTGATAATACATCACCAAAAGATACACAGATAAGAGAATCCATACACTCATTTGCGATATTACAATCATCACCTAACTCTCCATTTTGTGGAGCTGCACAGAAGTTTCCAACTGTTCCAACTGTTTCACACTCTGTTCCTAAAGCATCACACTCTGTTCCATCCATTGTACACTCTTGGAAACAGAATGATTGATTACCAGCTGTTAAACAGCTTGCACCATCAACACACTCATGTGCTAAGTTACAAGCTTCACCTGCTTGACGATCTTGAGGAGATTCACAGAAGTTTCCAACTGCACCATAGTTAGCACACTCAGTTCCCCAAGCATCACAATCATCACTATTTAATGTACATTGAGGAATACAGTATCCATCACCACCAGCGTTTAAACAAGATGCACCATCTTTACAATCATTAAACATATCACAAAGTTCCCATGGATCTACGTTTTTAGGAGCTTCACAAAATCCAAAACTTGGATAAACTGTACATGTTGTTCCATCACAATCTGCATCAGATGCACACTCTTGAAAACAAGCTGCATCACCTTCAGCTGTATATGTTAAACAGATTAAACCATTTCCACAACTTTTATCTGAACAATCTTCACCATATCCTGCAACAAGATCTGCATCAACACAACGATAAAGAGGAAAATCAGAAGAGTTAATGTTTAAACAAACATTCTCCATTCCACAAGTTCTTGTATCATTTGGTCCCATACACTCTGGTGCACAACTTCCTGAGATACAAAGATCAGCCTGTTTACAGTTTGCATCACCACAAGCATCAGAACAATCTGAAAATGTTTCACCATCACGATTAACTGCATCACATCCTGGTTCAACTTTTTGACAAATTCCACGATATTGAGCACCATATTTAATACAGATAAAAAGTTCATCTGTGTTTGGATCATCACAATCTGAATCTGTTACACAGTCAAACATTGAACAGTAACCTGTTTCAAATGATTTTTCACCAACATAAAAACATAATCCAGAGTCACAATCTAAATTGTCACCATTTGCATTCTCATTATCTGGATCACAACGATGATTATATCCACCATCACATGCACGACCACCATCAGGAACACAAGTTCCACCTTGGCAAGTTAAACATTGATCACAAGTTCCATTTGGATTAGCAACTGAACATTCCCCAGAAAGAACACAGTAGAGTGCATTATTTGAATCATTTTGATATCCATCATCACAATCACAAACTGCTTGTCCCTGAGAATTTACTGAACATGTTCCATGATCAGAACAGGTAATTCCATCACAAATAGAGTCTTCAACACAGCTTAATTTGTCTGTGCTAACAAGATAGCCCTCATCACAAGTACAAACAGCTTTATTATTTACAACATTACAGGTTCCATGATCTGAACAGGTTTGACCTGTACAAGCTGTTTGAACCTCTGTTTTACAGGTATGGCTTGTTTCATCGCAAACCTGTCCAGTTGAACATTCATCTTTTGTGTTACAAAAACCAGCTTTTGCATCACAAGAGCCTGTCTTTGTATTACACTCTTGCCAATCGCCACAAGTTCCACATTTTTTGTCATCATCATCAGCTGGGTCTGTTGTACAACCAACTAATGAAAAAAGAAGGGCAAATATTGCCACAAGGTAAAATTTAGTATTCATTCTTACTCCTTATATGAATGATAATCCATCAAATAATATCACACTCTAACACAAAAATAGTTTTTTTTCAATATTACACAACTCTTTTTTATAATAATTTTAATTAAAAAAAGACAAATTTTGAAAAATATGTGATTTTTTATTGTAATATACACTTAAGAGGTTTAATGCTCTATTTTTAAACTTATAAAATATTTTTATTATTGACAAAAGTGATTAAAATAATTATAACTTATAAAAATGAAAATGATTTTCATTTTGCTTTTTGTTTCATTTAAAATATTTATGGAATAATTTTATGAAATATGATTTTACAATTGCATTTGTTGGTAATCCAAATTGTGGAAAAACATCAATATTTAACCAATTAACTGGTGCAAATCAGAAAGTTGGTAATTGGAGTGGGGTTACTGTAGAGAAAAAAGAGGGTTTTTTTAAAGCCAATGCTACCTCTGTGCGTATAATTGACCTTCCTGGAATCTACAGTTTAACCCCATTTTCTCCAGATGAGGAGATAACTAGAGATTTTATATTAGATGAGAATCCAGATTTAATTGTTAACATAATAGATTCATCAAATTTAGAGAGAAATCTATATCTAACAACCCAACTATTAGAGCTAAATAAGAACATGCTTATTGTTTTAAATATGAGTGATGTTGCTCAAGAGAAAGGGATTGAGATCGATTTAGAGCTTTTTTCAAAACTTCTTGATTTATCTGTTGTAAAAACTGTTGGAACTCAGAAAAAAGGGGTTTTTATACTTGTTGATGCTATATTTAAATCTTTAAAAGAGCCAAAAACTCCATATAAAAAAACAAATTATGGAGTAGAGATTGAACAAGAGGCTAAAAATATAGAGACTCAACTAAAAAATAGTAAATTGGAGTTTAAAAATATTCCATCACTCCAATGGTTATCTTATCAAATATTAGAGGGGATTGTTTCAGATAAATTGATTGAGAAAATTCCAGAGATAAAAGATAAAAAATTAAAAAATGTTGAGCTATTCACAGAGAAAAGATATGGATTTATTGGTGGAATTTTAAATGAATCTGTTAAATTTCCTGCAGTTGATCCAATATCCATTACAAAAAATATTGACTCAATTCTGCTTCATAAAACAGGTGGTTATATTATTCTTATATCTCTTTTTGCTTTAATGTTTTACTCTACTTTTAAACTTGGTGAGATTCCAATGGGATGGATTGAGTCTCTGTTTGAGTTTTTAAAAGATAAAGTCTCAACTATATTTACTAATGAGAGTCTGAAAGATGTTTTAAGTAATGGAGTTTTAGATGGAATAGGTGCTGTTGCTATATTTTTGCCAAACATATTAATTCTATTTCTTTTTATATCTATTTTTGAAGATACTGGTTATATGGCAAGAGCTGCTTTTTTGCTTGATAAATTGATGCATAAAGTGGGGCTTCATGGTAAATCATTTATTCCATTAATTATGGGATTTGGCTGTAATGTTCCTGCTATGATGGCAGCAAGAACAATTGAGGATAGAAATAATCGTCTTGTTACACTTATTTTAAACCCATTAGTAACCTGTAATGCTAGACTTCCTGTTTATGTTCTTTTGGCTGGAACATTTTTTCCTTCTCATGCAGGTTTAATTATTACTGGACTATATTTTTTCTCAATTGTATTAATATTTATAGGTGCAAAATTTCTTACATCAACATTTTTTAAAACAAAAGATAGACTTCCATTTGTGATGGAGCTTCCTCCATATCATATGCCTAGTTTTAAATCAATTTTGCTTCATATGTGGGAGCGGATTTTTCAATTTATTAAAAAAATGGGAACAACAATTCTTGTAGGAAGTGTTCTTATTTGGGTTTTAAGTAGTTATCCAAAAGGGGTAGGGCAGGAGAACTCATATTTAGGAAAAGTTGGTAAAACAATTTCACCTATTTTTGAACCACTAGGATTTGATTATAAAGATACAGTTGCTATTCTTACAGGTTTTGTTGCAAAAGAGATTGTTGTTTCAACTTATGGGGTTTTATATAATTTAGGTGATGAACCAGAGAACTCAACTCTTTCTGCTGCCATTATTGCAGAGGGAAAATCAAAAGCATTTGGATTCTCATTTATGCTATTCATACTAATATATATACCATGTTTAGCAACATTAATTGTGTTAAGAAAAGAGACAAACTCTTGGAAAATAACTCTATTGGCATCTGCTGGATATTTTATGTTAGCATATATTCTATCTTTGATAGTCTTTCAGGTTTTTAAATAGGTTCTTAATTAGAGGATTAAAATGGAGAGTGCTGTTTTTTATTTAATAATTTTTGGGTCATTACTATTTGCAATAAAAGGGTTCTATTCTCTTTTTAAAACTAAAAAAACATCCTGTTCAAACTGTTCTAACTCTTGTAAAAGATAGATTTATATTCTTTGGAGATGGGCTTAAAGAAAAAAATAGTAGTTTCTTTTTTATTTTTTAATACTTCCCTCAAAAAATATAGTGCTTTATCTCTTCATCTCTTTACCCACCCCTTTTATCCCCTCCCTTCAACACTAAAAAATATAAATATTTTTTGTGTTTGGAGGGGAAACTATTAATTCTGTTTAATTCTTTTGTTTTTTCTTAAAAGATAAAGACAATAATCTATAGACATGAATTCAAGATTTTTAGTTCACTCGAAAAATATACCCCTCTAAAAAAATGAATAAACAGAGTATATCTTTAAATAACTAAACAGACCACTATAAAATATGATTAATTAAGAAAAATTTTAGAAAAACGGTTTTAAAAATGTTAATGAGAATTGATTAAAACCATCTCTTCCAAAAAGATAGTGAATATTATATTGAATTCCTAATACAAAAGAGCTAATTGAAAACTCTATTCCAAATCTTATCCCTAATCCAAATCTTATCTCATTATTTGTTTCTGTACTGTTGTATTGTGGAAATGATGGATATTTCTCCTCAATTTTATCATAAATATAGTGTAACTCTAACATCGGAATAACATAAAAATCATAAAAAGATGTTGGAGATGGATATATATTCATTTGACCACCAACAGATAATGTTGTTGCAAATGCACCACCTTTATAGTTCCCCTCAATTGATGGATATTTATTTGTAATATCATCATAAAGTCTGAAATATGTAAAAGATAATCCTCCAACAGCACTAAAATCTAAACCCCTGAATTGAGATATTATAAACTTATTGTGATATCCAACTCCAAATCCAGGCCCAAAATTTGGTCCAAAATTTATTGCATAATTTAAATCAATAATATCATATCTCGGAAAAAGCTTTCTATGCTCACTATCATCCATTATATCTGTTAAACTATTTTTATTTGTACTGTTGACCACTTTTTTTTCTGTTTTATTTTCATCTTTAGTATCATTTTGGCCTATTTTAGTATCATTTTTATCTGTTTTAGTATCATTAACCTCTGTTTTGGTTTGAACACTATTTTCAGACTCTTTATTTTTTTCTATATCTTCACTACTATTTTGTTGAGCCTCCTCTTTTTTTAGATCTGTTTTTTTAGAAATATACTCTATAGAGGCCAATTTAGATTTAGGAAGTGCTAATTTACCTAGTGTTGTCTCAATAACAATCTCATTAAAATCCTCATAATTTATAACACCCTCATACTTTTTACCATCATTTAGTGTTATAAGAATATAGTTTCCATTTTCAGTAAACTCACTATTTGTAACATACTCTATCTTTTTTATACTTTTTTTCTCAATAGTTAACACTCCAGAGTCTGTCTCAACAATAATAACTGTCTCTGTTTTTGCTATTAGCTTGCAATTTAATATCTCTCCTGTTTTATAAAAAAGTATAATATGCTCCTCTTTTTTAATATTATCAGCTTTTTGATAAATATCTGATTGATTAAATGTTTTTATATTTTGTTGCTGAGTAGTTTTATTGCCCTCTATATCTTTATAGTGAATAGATGATATATTTTCTCTGTTTATAATAACTTTACCAAAATCTGATTGAATCTCAACTATATCACTCTGTTCAGAGATAATAGTTCCCTTAATTGAGCTATTATTTTTTAAAATAACAGTAGCCTCTTTTGAAAATATATAGAGCGAGTGGCCTATTAAAAAGAGTAGTATATAAAATTTCATGTGAGCTCCATATAACTATTTTGCGAAAAAGCTATTTATAACACTATATGAATTAATTGTTGATGGTGACTCTTTACTATATGCTCCAACCCACCAGTAGTATAGTTTTCCAGACTCTAAATCATCACCATTATAAACAGTCTCAACACTATCTACTCTTTGTTGAGACCAGATGATATTTGATAGAGGGGCTGTTCCAATAAAAATTGAGTAGTTAACTGCATCTGAAACCCCCTCCCATCTAAAAATATATGGTTTAGAAAAGTTGGTATAGTTTGCTGGTATAATTAATTTAGGGTTTGATAAAATAAGATCAGAAACAGTATCACTTGGAACACTCTCTTTATCTCCATTATCTATTGCAATAATAGAGTAGTAGTATTTTTGATTTAATACAACATCTTTATCTGTGTATGAGGCAATAGTTGTTTTTGATATAAAATTATCTTCACTTGCTATAAAATCCTCATTATAGTCTCTATATATAGCAAACTCTTTTAGGTCACTTATCTCTGGTGGAATCCAAGAGATAGATATCTCAACTGTTCCTGTTGATGGGTTATTTAGTGGAGTTATCTGAATATTATAGGGTGGTTGAGGAGCTGAAATATTGAGTGGTTGAATATTATATACATTTGATTTCTCACTCTCATTTCCAGCAAAATCAACTGCTGTAATATAGTAATAGTATGTTGATTCATACTCTAAAAATCTATCAACATACTCACTCTGCTTTAATGATATTATTGGTAAAAATGAGTTTAAATCATTTTTTGAACGATATAATCTATATTCATTAAAATCTGGTTCACTATTTGTTTCCCATTTTAGATATGCCTGTCCATCTCCACCACCAATAAGAATAAAATTTTTAGGAGTTGCAGGAGCATCTTTATCTTTTGAGGCATTATTTATCTCTGTACAGGATGTTAAAAATAGCATCATTATAAAACAGAGAAAAATATATTTTTTACTTTTAATTTTTTTCATTCAAATCCCAAAAAGCTACTACATGATAACATTTATGATAATAAAATCAAGTTTTCAAATTATATTGTACAAATATTGTATAATTAATTAATCATAAATTAATTAAAACTTGCAGTGCACTAAAGTACACTGTTCATTAAAAATTATAAATGAACTGTGGGTTTTAACCCACAGAATATATAGTAAATTTTTTGTTTTAATATTAGCAATTTAATTATCAAGGATTAGTATTATATCTGCTGTTGTTATATATTTAGAAAATTTAGTGGAATTTCGTTTTTTATATCAAAAAGTTCAAAAAATAGATTTTTAGATATCTCTTTTCCTTTAAAAAAAACTACTCCATTTTTTATGGCACTTATAGATTTAGAGTAGTTTAGTAATTCAAATGTGTGTGATACTATGATAATTTTTTGATTAGCATCAATATACTCTGTAATTTTTTCACTCATCTCATATCGTGCAGATATATCTAAAGCTGAAAATGGTTCATCCATAATAATATACTCTCTTTCAAGAAGAAATAGTGATGCAAGAGCTATCTTTTGCCTCTCTCCTGATGATAATGTATTTATATATCTATACAAAAATGGTTTTAAATTAAAAAAATCTGTTAATTTCTCAATAGCATCATCAAATTGTAAAGCCCCAGTTTTTAAATAGCGATTTAAAAGTAAAAATTGTTCTACTGTGATTTCATGAAATGGAGTATCATAATTTCCTGAGAAAACAGCTTTTTTATAAAATTGAGCCTCATTTAGTTCTGATAAATCTATTTTTTCTAAATAGTCTATATTTTTTTCATTTTTTACATAAGAATCTGAGGGGGTTTGGGGGTGGGTTTCTGTTTTTATTATAGATTCAGTGGGTTTCAACCCACTGTTTATTGATAATTTGCTATTTTCTTCTGTTTTTTCATTTTTTTTTGAAGTTGGTTTTTCATCTTTATTAATCAGAATTTTACCAGATGTTGGTTTTTTTTGTTTAGCTAAAAGAGATAAAAGAGTTGATTTTCCTGCTCCATTAGGACCAATAATTACATGAATTCCTGACTCTGAAAATGATAAATTAACACTATTAAGAACTGTTTTATCTGAAATTTTGTATGTTAAATCAATACAATCCATAAAACCCTATCTATAACGTTTTCTAAGAGCAAAAATAGATAACAAAGTTATAAATAGAAAAGTTAAAATTGAGTTACTATTTGATGTTTCAAATGAGCAACCACTACTAGATTTTTTTGCAGGAGAACTCTCTTCATAACAATAACCATTATCACAATATTCACTATCTTCACAAGTTAAGCCATATTGATAACTAGATCCATCCTCTTTACAAATGATGATATTATTTGCTTCACAGGCTCTTATAAAAGGTATACATCTTCCATTTTCAAGATATTTTGGAATACAATTTCCATTTATACAAAGCTCCTCCTCTGAACAAACCTCTGATGTTTGATAACGCATACAGGAACCACTATCTTGACAACTTTGAGCTTCACTTCTATTACATCTTTTTTCACCAGATATACACTCATCTCTGCAAATAAAATTTATACACTCTCCAAGACGACATTGACCTTCACAATCCTCATTTTCATACCATTTATAACAAAGAGCATCCCCTTTTACAGCACAAATCATTGCACTATTTCCTTCACATTTTTTTGCACCTGCAGAGCACTCACTTGTGCAATTGGGCTCTTTGCAACCATCTAATGTACATATATCAAAAAGATTACAAGTCTCTAATGCTCCCCAATCTAAACACTCATCTGAATCAAAATTTCCACACTCTAAAAGAGTATCACCATAACATAGTTTTTCTCCAATTTCACACTCATCTTCGCAAGTTTCAATATTTATACACTCTCCAGATTGACAGCTTTCTGTATCTCCACATATTGCAAATAGTTTCCAAGTTTTACATCCATCAGATAGTTCACAAATCTCAACATTTGAGTTTTGACATCTTTTTTCATTTAATTCACACTCATCAACACAAGATTGAGGATTTACCTGAATTGTTATCTCTGTTTCTGCTCCTGTGATAGGAACCCCTGTTTGATGAACTCCAATTGCTTGAATCTTTCTAACCCCAAGTGATGAAAAACTATACTCAATCTCATAATTATTAGATGAGTTATCTGATTCACCTAAAAGATGTTGTCTCTCTGCATAATATCTTACTGCATGAATATCACCTGTTACTGAAACAGAGAATTTAACAGGATTCTCTGCTGTTGTTCCTGTTGGGGCTATAAATGATAAAGCTCCTGTTCCAAGCTCCATTGGTGTAAATTCAATCTCCTCAACAGCAGCAGGAATTGCAATACCACTACTATCAAATCCTTGAACTTTTACTGTTCTTACTCTATTTATTCCACTATATGTATACTCAAAACGGAAATTATTAGATGTATTATTGGATTCTCCAAGATAGTAGTTACTCTCTGCATAATATTTAACAGAGGCAACATCTCCTGTAGTAGCAGATTCAAATACTACTGGATTATCTGATGTTGAACCATCTGTTGGTGATAAAAATCTTACTGTTCCTGTTGCTGTGGTGCTATTTGGATTATTATGTGCATAAGTAAGTGTATCTTTTATTGTTTGGTTATTAATTATATATGCCTGAAATTTACCAGAGGAGGTGCTTTTTATAAAAGCAAATGGATTTGTTGTTGTAACTCCTAAAAAAACATCAATATGATCCCCTATTATTGCACTACCTGTATCTGCTGCAAAAAAGTAGCCATCATGTGTTGCTGTTCTGCCATCTGGAAGTGTTACTGTTGTTCCTCGTGCACTTGGAATATATAAAACTGTTCCATAAGGGATAACTGTTGGGTCAACAGCAATAGAACGAAATGGTAAAACATAATATCTTGCACCACGACCAAATGGTCCATCAGATAAAACAAATTTATTTTTTTCAACTGTAAATGTTGTAGGATTATACCAATCTGAACAATCTGGTTTATAGGCATCTGTTTTTCCTGCATGACCAAACATTTTACGTTGACCATTAATCAATAGAACATTTACTGAGCCCTGCATTGCAGATCTACACCAATCATGAAGAGTTAATTGAACACCAAGAGAGTTTCCATTAATATCTCTTAAAGGAACTCCATTGGTAACCTCAGATGCTTGATGAAGGTAATACCAAGTTGCCCAAAGTGTTATTGGATGAGATGTATCTGTTGATGCTGGAAATGAGAAATCTGATGTTGGATAGAGTTTTTTTATAACATATTGCTCATTTGATGGAATATCAACATATCTCTCTTTTAAATCAATAGAGTTTAAGTTAAAATCAAGAAGTTCTACCCTTTCATTAAGTGGTCTTAGTGCAAAAATAGTTATAGTTGATACAAATAAAAGAAAAATAAGTTTTTTCATAAATCTATCTCTCTAAAATATTGATTATTTTATTTTGTAAAAAACAAAACAGAGTTTATTTATCTTTCTATTTTATAAAAAATAAGAAAGATTATTTAGATTTAACGCATATTTATAAAAATCACAATGATTTTTTATTTGTT
>JAFGXH010000030.1 GCA_016936735.1 bacterium | reverse complement strand
ATATCTTAAAAAAAGTCAAAAGTTTTTTTGTTTTCTCTTTCTATATTATTATTCTATTTGATTTTTTTTTACATTTGTGTTATAAAAAACCTGGCTTATGGAACTATTTTTGGGAGATAACATGGCTTACAAAATTACAGCAGAATGTGTTGCATGTGGAAACTGCATTGATGAATGTCCTGTTTCAGCTATTTCTGAAGGAACTCCAATCTATACAATTGATGCAGAAGCTTGTATTGATTGTGGTGCATGTGCAGGTGCATGTCCAAGTGATGCAATCGTTCAAGAGTAATTGGGTTTTATCCCTTTTTGAGGGCTCTTCGGAGCCCTTTTTTATTTTTTCTTTTGGAGTTTTTATGAAAAGAGTCTCTATTGATGAAATGTATTTAAAAATGGCTACTGTTATATCTGAAAGGTCATACTGTAATAGAAAACAGGTTGGTTGTGTTATTGTAAAAGATAATATGATTGTCTCTGATGGTTATAATGGAACTCCAACAGGTTTTGAGAATGTTTGCGAAGATGAGAATGGAGATACTCATAAATATGTTCTTCATGCAGAGGCAAATGCACTTACAAAATTGGCAAAATCAACAAACTCATCAAAAGATGCAACACTTTATGTCACTATGTCCCCATGTTATGAGTGTAGTAAACTTATTATACAAACAGGGATAAAAAGGGTTGTTTTTAGTGAATTATATCGAATTGATGATGGTTTAAAACTACTAGAAAAGGCTGGAATTGAGATTATTCACTTTAAAAAAGAGATGTTATAACTCAGATGATAGTTTTTCAAAGAAATCAAAAAGAGACATTGAGCCTAAATCACCATGCTCTCTATGACGAACAGCAACAGTTTGATTCTCAACCTCTTGATCTCCAATAATCAACATGTATGGCACTTTTGATAATTGAGCTTCTCGAATTTTATAACCAAGTTTTTCTCCTCTATCATCAAGTTCAACTCTAAATTTGGAATTTTTTAATCTTTTATAAACCTCTTGAGAGTATTCAAGATGTTTTTCAGATGAAACTGGAATTATTTTCATTTGAACTGGTGCTAACCAAAGTGGAAATTTACCTGCATACTCTTCGATTAAAATACCAATAAGTCTCTCAATTGAACCATAAATTGCTCTATGAATCATTATTGGACGATGTTTTTTACCATCTTCACCAATATATGTACAATCAAATCTCTCTGGAAGAGCAAAATCTAACTGAATAGTTGAACATTGCCATCTTCTATTAAGAGAGTCTTTAATTGAGAAATCGATTTTAGGACCATAGAAAGCTCCATCACCCTCATTAATTTCATAGTTATAATTTAGTTCATCTAAAGCCTGTTTTAAAGCAGCCTCTGCTGTATCCCAATCCTCAATATTTCCAATAAATTTTGCAGGACGTGTTGATATCTCAACATTAACATCAGAGAATCCAAGTTTTTTAAATATTGTCTCAATTAAATTAACAACACCCTTAATCTCTGTTGTGATTTGAGATGGTAACATAAAAATATGAGCATCATCCTGTGTGAACTGACGAACTCTCATTAATCCATGAAGAGTTCCAGAGCGTTCATGACGATGAACTAATCCAAGCTCTGCAACACGAATTGGAAACTCTCTATAACTATGAAGAGATGTATTATAGAAAAGCATACATCCAGGGCAATTCATTGGTTTTACAGCATGCTCCATCTCATCAATTTGAGTGAAATACATATTCTCTTTATAGTTAGCATAGTGACCACTTTTAATCCATAACTCTTTATTAAGGATTATAGGTGTATTAATCTCAACATAACCACTCTCTTCATGAAGATCTCTCCAGAATTGAATTAGTTGATTTCTTAAAGTCATACCTTTTGGATGCCAAAAAACAAATCCAACTCCCTCTTTTTGAAATGAGAATAGATCCAACTCTTTTCCAAGTTTTCTATGGTCTCTTTTTTTTGCCTCTTCAAGAAAATTAAGATATTGATCTAACTCCTCTTTTGTTGAAAAAGCTGTTCCATATATTCTTTGAAGCATTCTGTTTTTCTCATCACCACGCCAATAGGCACCTGCAGCATTTAAAAGTTTAAAAGCTTTTAAGCGACCACTAAAAGGGATGTGAGGTCCTCTACAAAGGTCTATAAAATCACCCTGTTTGTAGAATGTAATATTTTGATCCTCTGGAAGCTCTTTTATAATCTCAACTTTATAAATCTCTCCAAGAGCCTCAAAATGTTTAACAGCCTCATCTCTACTCATAACAGTTCTATGAAACTCATAGTTTGCCTGAACATGTTTTTTCATCTCTTTTTCTATTTTTTGAATCTGTTCTGGAGTAAATGGGTTCTCAACATCAAAATCATAGAAAAATCCATTCTCAATAACAGGACCAATTGTAACTTTTGCTTCAGGTAAAAGGGTTTTTACTGCTTGTGCCATAATATGAGCAGCAGAGTGACGAATTGTTTCAAGACCCTCTGGAGATTCTGCGGTAAAAACTGTATAGTTAACACCATCACTAACTAATGTTGAAAGATCAATAAGTTTATCATCCTCTTTAGCAACAATTGCCTCTTTAAAAAGTGATTTGTTATGCTCTTTTAAAATTGATAAAAGAGACACCCCCTCTTTGAAGGGGTATTCATTTCCATTTACTACAATCATGATGCACCTTCATCAATAAAATAATCTAAAATAGCAGATTTTAGAGATATCTGTCAAGTGCATTGATTTCTAATAATATCTATTTGTTGTGTTGTATAAAAAATTAACTATTATCTTTTATTTTGGGTTGGTAACAAAAATTTTTGTTACCTCCAGATTTTTCTTAAAATTGAATAGTCTCACAAATCTACTTTTTAATTTATTTAGTCACCAGCATCATATTTTGATGATTTAACAACCCCATTCTCTATCTTAATAAAACATGACATTCTAAAAAATGGCGAAGCATGATTATCTATTGTTCCTGATTTGCTCTCTTTAACAATTTTAGTGTGAACATAAAACTTTTTTGATTTAACAGCAGAATTAATCTCTTCTATGGTACTTCCAACAGCTTTTTCTAAACAGTATTTTTCTAATGCTTTAGATTTACGATAGTCACAAACCTCTAAGCAGAATATAATAAAAATTATAATAATAAGTATAGATTTTAATTTTT
>JAFGXH010000262.1 GCA_016936735.1 bacterium | reverse complement strand
TAGTTAGTTCTTTAAATGTTTTATATTATTTTAATTGAAGTTGTATTAATATCTATTTTGGAGGAGTTATGGCTGATTGTGAATGTTTACCAAAATGTCCATTTTTTAATGATAAAATGTCTAATATGCCAAGTATGGCAAATTTAATGAAGAAAAAATATTGCCAAGGTGATAAATCTGAGTGTGCAAGATATTTAATTGCTTCAAAACTAGGGAGAGATAAAGTTCCATCAGACCTTTTCCCAAATCAGCTTGAAAGAGCTTTTGAGATTTTAAAAGGCTTTTAAAACCTATTTATAGCAAATATCTAAATAAATGAATAGCCATTGAAAGTGTAATAAATTTTTTGAAATAATAGGAGAGAAACTACTCTTCACGTTTTTTTATTAGCTCAGGAACAACTAATTGACCACAAGCAGCACCAACATCTCTCCCTCTACTTCGACGATATAAAACATCAAAACCTTTTTTGTATAGGTATGTGTGGAATATATCTATTTGTTCCTCTAATGTTGGTAAAAATGGTGCTCCAGGGTGTGGATTAAATGGGATAAGATTTATTTTTACAGGAATATCTTTTAAAAGTTTTGAAAGTCTCTCTGCATCATCTAATGAGTCATTAACTCCCTGAATCATAATATACTCAATTGTTATTTTCTCATTAAACTCAAGAGGAAGAGATTTAAATGTTTTAATAATATCTGCAAGTCCCCACTTTTTATTTATTGGCATTAACTTTGTTCTCTGCTCATCTGTTGTTCCATTAAGAGAGAAAGCTATTCTAACCCCTGTTCTCTCTTTCATCTCTGATAGTTTATCTAAAACTCCACTTGTTGATATACTTATTTTTCTTTTTGAGAAATTCAAACCAAAATCTGATAAAAATATATCACAGGCATCAACAACTGAGTTTAAATTATTTAGAGGTTCACCCATTCCCATAAAAACAATATTTGAGATTCTTCTCTCTGGTTCAACTCTTGCTGAGTATAAAACCTGATTTACAATCTCATCTGTTGTCAAATTTCTTATAAAGCCCATTTTTGCAGTATAACAGAATGCACAATTTACTGCACAACCAACTTGAGATGATATACAGAGTGTTAATCTGTCCTCAAAAGGGATTAAAACAGATTCGATTTTATATCCATCTGCTAACTCAAATCTAATTTTAATTGTACCATCAGATGATTTAAATGTTCCATCAATTTTTAACTCTGGAAAATATGCCACAGTTTTTAGTTTATCTCTTAATTTTATTGATAGATTTGTCATATCATCAAAAGATAAAACATCTTTTTTATAAACCCAAGAGAAAATCTGGTCAGCATGGTATTTTTTTTCGCCTACAGATATTACCCATTCTCTTAGTTTCTCCCTTGTTAGGGATTGAATTGCTACTTTTTCACTCATAAGGGTCAAATCCTTTTTTATCTATAATTTCATCAATATAACGCTGATTCTGTCCATTCATAAATGAGATTAGCTCAAAAATAGGATACTCATTAGGGCAGATATTTGTACAAGGGGCTTTGCAATCTTTACACTCAGCGAAGAGTTTTAACTCCTCATAAGAGTATCTAAATAGTGGCATAGATCTTGAGTTTGCAAGAAAAAATGATGATAATCTAGGAACTCCATCTCTATGAAAATCGGATAAAACAGGGCAATAAACATCACATAATGAGCAATGAATACACTCCTCAAACATAGATATTTTCTCATATTCACAATCACTTAATTCAATTAAATCATCTGAATGATAGTTTTTATGAAACTGTTTTACTTGATTCTCTCCACTTTTAAAAGGCATTTTTATAATATGTATAAAAAATAGTATTGCAAGTCTAAAATAGGCATAGATTTTTTTAGAGTTCATTAGATTCCCCCTTTTGCCCCTTTAAATCAATTAGATTTAATATATTGCTTGCAGCCTCAACACCAGTTGATGCTGCAACAACCATTCCACCATCACCATTTAGATAGTTATATCCCTGAATAATATTTCCAGCTGCAAATAGATTTTCAAAAACAATTTTATAATCACTATCAATTGGTTGAAACATTGGATTAATTTTTACTCCAATAGAGTAGGCTGGCTGTTTATCAAAATAGTTTTCTGTAAACATTTGAGAATAGTAACCTCTATCAAGTTTTTTATCACCATAAAAAAGAGGCAAATTAAATACTGATTCAAAAAAATTAGAATCTAAATCAATACCACCACCAATATATTTACCTGTTGCAAGAATAGCAGCAGATATAGGTATTTCTGAATATTCTGTTTTATTTGTTAATAGAGATATAATTTTTTTATTCTCTTTTTTATAACCAATAATTTTACCTGAGAGAACTCTTACTCCACTGTTTTTATAAAATGATGCTATTTTTTTCTGAACCCTAACTCCAACAATAGATGGAACCAATGATAATGTCTCTGCAATCTCTATTCCAACCTCTTTTTTTATAACACTCCAATTCTCTTCAAAAGATTCTACCCCTAAAACTGGAGGAAATATAAGAGTTTTAATTCTATTTTGAGAAACTATCTTTTGTAAATGTGTTATAAATCTTTCAAATGCAGCTTTTTTCTCTAAAAGATGAGCAAAATCATAGTTTTGAAAATGTGCATCATGATTTCTTTTAAGATAGTGTATCTCAACTGGTAAAACCCCTTTTATCTCATTTTTTTGAAGTGTTAATAGTATTTTATCTGAGTAAAAATTTCTAAACATTTCTAAATAGGCAACACCAACCTCATCAGTTTGCTCTTTTATACTCTCAATAGAGGCAAGTTTAGATGAAAAAGAGAGGATATCTGTTTTTTTTATACCTCCATACTGTGTGAAAACAGATAGTGGCTTTTCAGAAACCCTTAATGATGAATCCATATTTTGTAAAAGCTGAACTGTTTCTTGAATAGTTTTATCTGGATTTATCATTTTTTTATAGGGGTGATATTTTCCTGAACTCTCTATATTACCAATATCATATCCACCAGAAAACATATATGTTGCACCAAGTGCAGGAGAGATTACAATAGGAGATACTCCATGTTTTAAAAGTTTTGAAACCACTCCAAAAGCAGCTATTCCGTTTCCAATAACAACAACCTCTTTCTGATTAAACTCCATCACTCCTCCAAACCCTAATTGTCAGACTCTAATCCACCAAGAAACAGATGATTAGCCATATTAAGTTCCATCTGTTGAATAGATTTTTTACTTTTTAAAACAGCTCTATTCCCAGAGTATCTCTGTTGAAGAAATATGGCTATCTCTTTTGCCTCTTCATCTTGAGTTAAACTAAGCTCCTCTTTTAGAATCTTTCCCATTAGCATTGAGCATCTTCCACCTTGGCATCCACCCATTCCTGCACGAGTTCTTCTTCTTATATCATCAATTGTTCTTGCATACTCAAATCGAATAACATAACGAATCTCAGCCTCAGTAACAGGTTCGCAATCACAAACATCAGCCTTCATTGCAGGAAAGTGATCCATTAGCTCAAGAATTCTCATAACTCTGCTTCCATATCTAAAATAGAGTCTTTCAAGTTTGTATAATGGAATTTGATATCTTTTTGATAGATATTTTATATGAATTGTTGCTTCAGAGCCTGGAAGATATGTTAAATGAGTTGTACACTCTTGGGTATTTCCTACAATAGATGCAATAAGATCTGTTGTCTCTTCTGATATCATACGATATGCTGCAAGTTTTCCACCAATTAAAGAGAAAAGATTTTCAAATCCCTCATTTTTATGGTTAAAGATAAGGTGATCTCTAGAAAGTTGATCCTCAAGACAGTGTTCACCAAAAATAGTTGGCCTTACTCCAGCAAAAGCTCTGATTATTTTATGTTTTCTTATATCAGGAATAATATTTTCAGCTGCCTGAAGTAGATACTCTACCTCATCATTAGTGATTGGAATATCACCTGGGTCACCATAATAGTCATCATCAGTTGTTCCAATTATAGTTGAGTTTTCATGAGGCATTATAAAAACCTGCCTACCATCAATAGAGAAAGTTCCAACAGCATAATTAGAGATTCTTCTATCAATAACTAAATGAACCCCTTTGGCTGGCCTCATTTTAACTTCAAAACCACTCTTTTTAGCAAATATTGGAGACCAAGCACCAGTTGCATTTAAAATGGTTTTACCATAAATAGAGTATCTCTCTTTTTTTAGTTTATTAAAAACCTTAACCCCTTTAACAACACCATTCTCTTTAATAATAGATAAAACCTCTGTATGATTCATTATCTCTGCATGATTCTCTTTAGCTGCTATTATATTCAATATAGTTAATCTAAATGGGTCTATTCCATACTCATCCATTGTTACAGCACCTAAAATATCTTTTGATACTCCTGGATGAAGTTTACATGTCTCCTCTGGAGATAATCTTATATGTTTTTTACCATTTTTTAGTTTTTGAAAACCATCATATGCAGAGAAAAAAGTCTCCATCATCTCCAAAAAAATCTCCCCTTTAGGATGATTTTTTTTTAGTGGAACAATAAATGGAACTCTAAAAAGCATATGATGTGCAATTTGCTGAATATAACCTGAATCGAGACAGGATTTATATGTTACATGTCTATCTGTTTCTAAATATTTAAGGCCTCCATGAATTAATCCTGTACAGGCTCCAGTTGCACCTGAGGCGAAATCATCTTTTTCAAAAAGAATCGTTTTTATTCCTCTCATTGATGCATCTCTTGCAATTCCTGCACCATTAATTCCACCACCAATTATTATTAAATCAAATACTGTTGATGTTATTTTTGTATTAACCATGGTGACCTTTTAATATGAAGTTATTAAAAATATTAACTATTTTTTTAGTTCAATTCCTAACTCTGTTAGTTGAGCCTCTGCAACAACAGATGGAGCACTTGTCATTAAACATGATGCTTTTTGAGTTTTTGGAAATGCAATAACATCTCTAATAGATTTAGCTGTTGGACTTAATAACATAACGAGTCTATCTAAACCTAATGCAATTCCTCCATGTGGTGGTGCTCCAAATTGAAGAGCTTGAAGTAGAAATCCAAATTTCTCTTCAGCCTCTTTATCTGATATTCCAAGAAAAGAGAACACTTTTTTCTGAACATCTTTTTGGAAAATACGAATAGAACCTCCACCAAGTTCAAAACCGTTTAAAACAACATCATAAGAGAGAGAAAGCATTTGAGATGGATCTCCTCCCTCATCTAAATGATGTAAATGTTCAACAACAGGAGATGTAAATGGATGGTGCATTGAGGAGTATCGTTGGTCCTCTTCGCTCCATTCAAACATTGGGAATTTTGTTACCCATAAAAATGCAAATTTAGAGTTATCAATTAAATCTAATTTTTTTGCAACATCTAATCTTACTGCACCTAAAGCTGCATGTGTAATTTTATAGTTATCAGCAACAATTAAAATAAGATCATTCTCTTTTACACCAAAATCTGAAACCAATTGTTCTTTTTCTGAATCAGTTAAAACTTTTGCAACAGAACCAGAGAATGTTCCACCTTGATATTTTAACCAAGCTAATCCTTTTGCATGATATGTTTTTGCTGTTTCTGTTAAAATATCAATCTCTTTTCTTGAGAAAGATGCACCATTTGGAACAATAATAGACTTAACAAATTTCCCATCAGCAGCTTTGAATAGTTCAAAAGAGCTATTTTCAAAAAATTTTGTTAAATCAGTAAATTCAAGAGCAAATCTAATATCTGGTTTATCACTACCAAAACGATTCATTGCCTCTTCATAAGATAAACGTAGAAATGGAGTTTGAATATCAACACCTTTTGTCTCTTTCATCACTTTTGAAAGCATTCCCTCTATTAAATCATAGATATCCTCTGGATCACAAAAAGAGAGCTCTATATCAATTTGAGTAAACTCTGGTTGTCTATCATTTCTTAAATCCTCGTCTCTAAAACAGCGTGCTATTTGATAATATTTATCATATCCTGCAACCATTAAAATCTGTTTAAACAGCTGTGGTGATTGAGGAAGAGCAAAAAAAGTACCCTTATTAACACGACTTGGAACAAGATAGTCTCTTGCACCCTCTGGAGTGGATTTTGTTAATATTGGAGTCTCTATCTCTAAAAATAGTTTTTCGTGAAGATAGCTTCTAACAGAGTGTGTTATATTATGTCTTAAAATAAGTGTTTGTTGAATAGGTTCTGTTCTTAAATCAAGATATCTATGTTCAAGTCTAACTGCTTCAGAAACACCAACATAACCATCAACAACAAATGGAGGTATTTCAGAGTTATTCATAACCTCTAAGTTTTCAGCCTTTACCTCAATACCACCAGTTGGCATATTTTTGTTTTTGTTTTCACCTCTACTTAATACAATACCAGATATACCAATAACAGATTCAGGTCTTACTGTTTGCATAAGGTTATAAATCTCTCTATTTTCTGGATAAAAAACAATTTGAGTGATTCCATAACGATCACGAAGAGTTACAAAGCGTAGTTGACCTAAATCTCTAATATCTCTAACCCAGCCAGTAAGAGTTACTAATTGACCAACATTTCCCTCATTAAGCTCACCACAGTTATGTGTTCTTTTTAAATTAAAATAGTTTGCCATAGAGTGCCATCCAAAATAAACATATAAGCTGATTTATAGCATAAAAAAGGGTATATTACAAAAAGATTTTTATCTTTATTGTAATTATATTGTAAAAAATAGATAATAAATACTTATAGTTGAGTTAAAAAATAAAAATAGCTCTTATTTATTTAAACTTAATATAGAGATAAAATTATATTCTCTATCTTTTTAAATAAAAAATCTGTGGAGAGTCTGGATTATCAACATAAAAGCCAAAAAGAATAGTAAAACTTCCTGTTTTTGCAACTAATGGGGATGGAACTATTTTAAAAGGTTGTGCTTTTTCAAATGCCCTTATTGCCTCTTTATCAAGAAATGTTAATCCAGAACTCTCTCTAATTGAGATATGATCTAAATTTCCATCTTTATTAATTGTCACTTTTAAAACAGTATATCTATCTTTAACACCATATATTTTTCTATATGGATCATGAATTTGATAAACCCCAGCAGGATTCCACTCTTTTGATAGTTGAGTTTTCATTTTTATAAAATAGTCTGAGTGTTCATAAGCTAAAGTATCAAGAGAGGTTATATCTCCCTCATCAACATCTTTAAGATAATCATTTGATGCTCTAACCATTTTTGAAAACTCAAAATCTGAAAATTTAAGAGGATTATTTTGATTACTTAAAGGATTTATTTTACTACTGTTTGGTAAATTTAAAGAGTTCTCTACACTATTTTTGGTTTTCTGTTTCTCTTGACTCTCTTTTTTAGATAAAATCTCTTTAACACCAAGCTCATCCATTTTTTTCTTAATCTCTTTCATTTTCTTTTGATTCTCAACTATTTTCTCTTCAGCACTCTGTTTTTGAACCGTTATATTTTTTTTAATAGCTGTCTGTTGACTATTTGTTGATATCTGAACACTATTTTTTGATGGAGTGAATTTTTTAACTTTGGTCTGTTTTTTAACTTTTGAATCATATTTTGCCAAATATTTTGGATCATCAGGTTTTATCTCATTGATTGGTTTTGATATATCAACAACATCTTTTTTTAGGATATCATCCTCTTTTTTATCCTCTTTATCCTTTTTTTTCTCTTTAGCAATCTCTTTTTTGGGAAAAGAGTTTTTTTTCAAAACAATAGATCTTGTTTTTTTTATTTTTTTATCAAGATTAATATCTAACTTAAAATCAACAAAAAATATCAATATAAAAATATGTATTAAAATACTTAGTATATAAAAATATATTTTTGTTCTCATAATCTCTTAATAAAAAAATCATGACTACTCTGTAGTCTCTGATTTTACCATCTCTTTCTCTATTTTAGCAGACTCTTTCTCTTTAAAAAGTCTCTGATACTCAATTAATTTCTCCTCCCATTTTTTTCTTAAATCTGGATTAACCTCATTATAGAAAATCTCCTCATATAAAGATGCCATTCTTTCATAAGGGTCTGGAGTTTCTGGATAGAGAGTTATAATTTTTTCGAGAAGTTCACGTCTTTGAAAAGTATCTCTTCCTTTCTGAAACAACGTTTCAAGCTCTAAATATATTTCAAGTGATTTTTGAATTTTTAACTCACTCTCTTTATAAGTGATTGCATTGTCATAGTTTCCTAAAGCTGCCTCTATTTTTGATAAATATGAGTAGGTTAGTTGATTATATCTATTCAAATCAAGTGCTTTTTTAAAATAGTCATAGGCCTCATTATACTGCTGAAGATAGAAATATATAATCCCTAAATGAAAATAGTTCATATAATCTGCTGGGTCTAATGCAATTGATTTCTCTAAATATATAAAAGCATCTGTTTTATTATCCATAAGATAGTATGCAAAACCAATAACACTATATATTTCAGAAACTCCTGGATATTTATCTTTTGCTTTAAGAGCAGTCTTTAAAATTGGATATATATTCTTTCCACTCTCAAGCCCCCAAATCCACTTAAGATGAGCCAGTTTTAACTCCTCTGGTAAATTCTTTCTTTTTAGAAATAGTGATTGAATTAATTGATTACCTTTCTCAATATCTTTCTGTTTATCAAGAAGAGGAAAGGCATTATTAAGAGCTATTTGAGCACCACTATAATCAGATTTTTTCATTAATATATTTGCTCTAAATAGTTTATATTTTCCTAAGTCTTTTAATTTCTCAGCTTTTTCTAACATCTCTAAAGCTATATCCTGCTTCTCTATTCCATCAAATACCATTGATGCTAAAAAATAGTATTCAGCAATATCTGGGGTTAAATTTTTTTGATCAATCAGTTTAAATCCCTGATTTATATATATCTCGCTTTTTTCATAATTATAAACTCCACCAAGATATGATAGCATTGCTAAAACATAATATTTTTCAACACTATCCCTCTCTTTTAGATATTTTGTCTCTAAATTTTTTAATGTTTTATTTTTAAAATTAAATTGAACTAAATATCTATAATAATCAAGTGGAACATCATTTGGATGATTCTCTAATAGATATGGAATATCCTCCCACTTCCCCTCATCAAAAAATTTATCAAGTTGAGATATATAAAGTTCACCATTTTTCTCAACTTTAACTGTTGAATTACAACCCAATATAATAAAAAAACATAACAGTATAACAATATATTTTTTCATAACAACTCCATTAAAACAGAGAATGTTATACCATTTTCTAAAATAAAATGGTATAAAAATATTTAATTAATCTGTTTCATTAAAATAGTAATGTTTCAAATTGAAACATTGTATATTCTCAACTCCCCTCTAAATATAAGGCGAAAACAGTTTTATTTAAATTGGAAAAACTATTTCTATATTACCATTGTAACTTTTTGGAGTAGATGATGAGAAAACTTTCAATGATTATTTTTTTTGCAACAGTTTTAACCTCCTGTTATGGTAAATCGGATGATGTTTATAGTAAAAATTTTAAAAATAGTTATAATAGTGAGATTTTTGAAGTTGATGCAATTTATAATAGTGTTGCGAGAGTTATATCAAAAGATGGAAAAATAGAGAAAGAGATTATACTATCTAAAAAATATAAAAACATAAAAGAGGGTGATATAGTTGTTATAAATGGGGAGACTATAATAAAACAAAATAGTGATAAATTAAAACATGATATAGAGAGAGTTCAACAACAGCTTCAAAATAGAGAGAATTTTGTTGCTATAAATAATATATGATAAATTTTTATATTTTATATTTTAATTTTGAATCTAATTTATGTTATTTTAATTAGAGGATGATTGGATATAGTTTATGAAACATATTATTAACTATCTAAAAAACTGCTACAAAAGTGAAAATAGAGGTGTGCAGATTCTAAATTTTATCAATGATGATAAAATTGAGCATAAATATTTTTTAACACATGCGGAGGCTTTTGATGGCTCATTTCCACTTTATCCTATTGATGAGGAGTGGGGAGATAGTTGTGATAAAACATTAACTATATATGCAAGAGAGAAGGAGCTTTTTTTATCTCTATTTTTTATCTCAAACAGAAAATACTCAACACCACTAATTATAGTTCCATGTAAATTAATAAAAGATGTTTCATACTATATTCAACCAATATTTGATGAGATGATATTTAATATTGATGCCCTAAAAACAGTTTTTGATAGAGATGAATATTTGGAGCTATCTTTATCTAAAAATATAGATTTAGTTTTCTATCATGAATTGATCTCTTTTTGTAGAGATAATTTTCCAAATTTAAATACAGATAGTATGGTTGAGTATCCAAAACTATTAACCATTGAGGAGATTAATAAAATATCATCAAAAAAAGAGGAGTTACAACTACTTCCTGTTGGAGCATTAGGAGTTTTAAAAAAATCATTTTCTGCTCAAGGGATATTAAATGAGTTACAGATTTTATCACAAAATGAGGATTACTCATCTGCTCTTAAGGTTTTTCTTGGTGAAAAAAATATTAACTTTAATAGAGATAATAGTTTTATTCTAGACACACCTATACTTTTAAATGATGCACAAAAAAATCTTTTTAACTCTGTTAAAAATAGTTTCATATCTTTAATAGAGGGGCCTCCAGGAACAGGAAAATCATTTACAATATCTGCATTGGCTATATCATCTATTTTATCAGGTAAATCTGTTTTAATAACATCTGTAAATAATCAGGCAGTAGATGTTATTAAAGATAAATTAGAGAAACAGTTTGATTTTATTAATGGTGTTGTAAGGGGTGGTGGTCGTGGTGACTATAAAAAAGAGATGATAAAAAGATTAGATGATATTTTAACAAAAACAGATATATCCTCTCTCAATATCAATTTAGAAAAAGAGTTAACAGTTAAATATGAAGATATCAAAAAAAATATTCAAAAAATTGAGTATTTAATAGAGAAAAAAGGGGATAAAGAGTATAAAAGAGGTCTATTTTTTAAAAAAGTTGACAACTCTATATTTTCAAAAATAAAAAAACAGTTTATCTCTTGGAGAGTTAAAAATGAGATATCAATAGATAAACTATTTATAGATTTATATAATTTTGAGATAGAGAGAGAGAAACTATTATCAAAACTTCTATCTGTTAAATTTAATAATAGATTAATAGACTCTTTAATAAAAAATAGATCCACAATATCATCATTTTTATCTGCTTTAAAATCAAAAACAGGTGGTAAAAAAAATAAAGTATTTGACTCTATTGATATATCAACATTAACCTCAATTTTTCCAATTTGGCTTGTATCAATTCCAGAAACAGCTCATATTCTCCCTTTTATAAAAGAGATGTTTGATTATGTTATTATTGATGAGGCAACACAATGTAATCAGGCAATCTGTTTACCAATTTTTCAAAGAGGTAAAAATATAGTTATCTCAGGAGACACAAAGCAACTTAGACATATCTCTTTTTTATCACAAAAAAAACAGGATGATTTTGCTATTGATAATAATTTATCAGATAGTGAAAAAAATATATATCATTATAGAGATAATAGTCTTCTTGATGCAACCCATAGAGTTATTCAATCTCAAAAACAGATATCTTTTTTAGATGAACACTATAGATCTCTTCCAGAGATAATCTCTTTTAGTAATTTAAATTTTTATAATAACTCTCTTAAGTTAATGAGATCTTTTCCTCAAAATATTAATAATTTTACTATTGAGCATATTCAAATAGAGTCTAAAAGAGAGGAGAAGGGGTATAATATTGCTGAGGCAAAATTTATTATAGATAAAGTTAAAAAAATTATAGATGATAATGATAAAATAACTCTTCAAAAAATAGAGGAGTTAAATGAAAATAGAGATAATAATTATCAAGAGCTTTATAAAAAAATAGTAACAACCGCTCCATCAATAGGAATTTTATCTCCATTTAGAGAGCAGGTTGATTATTTAAGAGATTTAGTAAATAAAGAGTTACTATTTGCCTCTATTATAAAATACTCAATTTTAATAGGGACAGCTCACTCATTTCAAGGAGAGGAGCGAGATATAATGTTTATTTCACTAAATTTAGACTCATCTAGTCATCCATCAAGCTATATATATCTACAAAAACCTGATGTTTTTAATGTATCAATAACAAGAGCTCGTACTAAGCAGTATATAATCTCCTCATTTGGGAAAAATGATATTAAAAGTGGCTCTTTATTAAAAGAGTATTTTCAATTTTTAGAGAATCCGCAACAACTAAAACCAAAATTAAATGAGACAGATGATATATTTTCTCAAGAGGTTATTAGTTATTTAAAAGAGATTGGAGTAAAAGAGATATATCAGTGGTACTCAATTGGGAATATAAATCTTGATATATTTTTTATTTTTAATAATAAAAGATACTCAATTGATTTAATTGGATTTTCAGAGAGGTATGAGGAGATTTTATCAATAAAAGAGTATCAGATTCTTTATAGAGTTAATATATCTGTTTTTCCTCTTCCATACTCAAATTGGAGTTTAAATAGTATAAAAATAAAAGAGAGAATAAAGAGTTGGATAAAATAGAGTATAGTTTTTTAATAATCATAAAAATTTAAATTCATCTCTATATATTTTTGTTTTTTTTATCTATAATAAATAAATATAATATAAATATTTTTTTGTAACTATTCAGCGGAATTTAAATTTTAGATAAAAAACTATTTTTTTCTTTTCCCCTCACCCCCTAGCCCCCTCTTAC
>JAFGXH010000029.1 GCA_016936735.1 bacterium | reverse complement strand
TGTTTAATATTTTTTTTAATTCAAACATAATAACCCCTTTCAAAATCGAGCTGATTATAAAATAATCTATTTTTTATTGCAAACTTAAATAATATTTTATTTACTAAAAAGATAAAAAAGAGGAAAAATATATTTTTGTTAACATATTTATCACTAGAGTTGATTAATATTTGATTCAAAATATAAAATTTGCTACTATGACTACTTAAGTTTATGTTTTAATAGAAAATTGCAAGGAATCGTATGGGCGAAGAGTATAGATATGAGTTTCAATCAATATTAATGGAGATTGCAACAAAATATATCAATATTGATATAGAAAATATTGAAAAATCACTGATTGATACACTTGGTAGGCTTGCAAATTTTGTTGGTGCAGATAGAGGATATATATTTGATTATGATTGGGAAAGAAATATATGCTCAAACACCTATGAGTGGTGTCGAGAGGGAGTCTCATCTGAAAAAGATAATTTACAAAATATTGATTTAAATATTATACCAAGTTGGGTTGATACTCATAAAAAAGGGGAGATGATATCTATTGAAAATCTATCATTACTAACTAATAATGATGAGGGTGATTTTGTTAAAGATATTTTAGAACAACAGAGTGTAAAAAGTGTTTTAACTATTCCTATAATAAATAAAGATAAAACAATTGGTTTTGTTGGGTTTGACTCTGTCTTTAATCATAAAATATATTCAGAGGATGATAAAAAACTACTACAACTTTTTGCTCAAATGTTAGCAACTATTCAAAGTAGAAAAATTTTAGAGGAGAGAATTCTAGCTTTAAACTCTATTATTCAAAATAGTTCCGATATTGGTGTGCTAAAAGATATTAATCTAAAATATATTGCAGTTAATAAATCCTATACTGCTTTAACTGGTCATACAGATAAAGATGTAATTGGTAAAACAGATAGAGAGCTTTTTAAAAACAGGGCAACAGATGAACAGATTGATGAGTATATTCAAAATGATTTAGATGCTTTAAAATTAAATCAGGGTGAGTTTATTGTTAAAGAGGAGATGTATCCAGATAAAATTTTTTTAACTAAAAAATTCCCTGTTTTTAATGATTTTGGTGAGAAAATAGGGGTTGCAACTATTGCATCTGATATTACTGAAAGAAAAAATATGGAGAACTTGATATCTCAACAAAAAAATCTTCTTGAGGCTGTTGTAACAAGCCTTCCTGGCTATCTAAATGTTGTTGATTCTGAATATAATATTATTACTCTGAATAATAATAGATTGAAAATAGGGGTTAATGCAGATAAAAATAGAAAAAAATCTGATGTTATTGGAAAAAAATGTTATGAAGTGTTTATGAATCGTTCTGAAAAATGTAGTTGGTGTAAAATTGATAAAGTTATTGAAACTGGAGAGGCATATATTGAACAAACAACTTCAGATGATCCAAGAGAGAAGTTAGAGGGAAAATCATATCAAATTATCACTTCGCCAATAAAAAATTCAGATGGCAAAATTACAGGTGTTGTTGAGTACTCAATAGATATAACTGAACTAAAAAATGCAATAAAAGAGGCTCAAGATGCAAACAGAGCTAAATCTGAATTTCTTTCAAATATGAGTCATGAAATTAGAACTCCTCTTAATAGTGTTATTGGATTTACTGAACTACTAAAAGAGACAGAGTTAACAGATATTCAAAGAGAGTTTGTAAGCAATGCAAATATTTCAGGAAAAATGCTTCTTGATATTATTAGTGATATATTAGATTTCTCTAAAATAGAGGCAGGAAAGCTGGAGCTAGAGATAATTAAAACCGATATTAGAAAACTAATAGATGATGTTTTAATTACAATCAAAAATCAAATAAATAAAAAAGATTTAAAAATAGATTTAGAGTTATCTCAAAAAATACCTTTTTATGCCTATTTTGATCCAATAAGATTAAAACAGGTATTAATGAATCTATTAAGTAATGCTGTAAAATTTACAGAAAAAGGGATGATTAAACTAAGTATATATTTTGAGGAACAGAATGATAATTATGGAGAGTTTTATTTTTCTGTTAAAGATACAGGAATTGGAATAGCAAAAGAGAATAAAGATAGATTGTTTAGGGCTTTTTCTCAAGCAGATACATCAACAACAAGAAAATATGGTGGAACAGGTTTAGGGCTTATTATATCAAATCTTTTAGTAAAAAAAATGGGAGGAAAAATAGATTTTGATAGTACAGAGGGGGTTGGTTCAGAGTTCTATTTTAAAATAAAAACAGCTTATGATAAAAGTATAAATCAAAATGCTTTTTTTAAAAATATTAAAACAGCTCTTTTTATCAGTTCAGATAAAGATAGTTCTCTATCTTTTGAAAAAAGTTTTTTTATTAGTGGAGTAGATTTTATAAAAGTTGATAGTGGTATTAACTCTATTGTGGAGATATCTAAAATAGAAAAACAGATAGATTTATTAATTATTAACTATAATATGCCATATTTTAATGGAGTTGATACTTTAAAAATGATATCAATAAAATATAGAGAGTTATATCAAAATAGTATTAAAATAGTTTTGTGTGATACAATAAATGATGAGAGTTTTGTTTTAAAATCTGATTTAGAAATCGATTTTGTTGCTCAAAAATCAATTAAAGTGGATAAACTTTTTTATGTAATTCAGAGTTTAGAGAAAAAAAATCAGGAAAAAATAGATGTTAATCAAAATTATTTATACAACTCTTTCTCAAACAATAATAAATTGGAATCTTTGAAACCAACAATACTAATTGCAGAGGATGTAGAGATGAATTTAAAACTAATTAAAATAATGGTTTTAAAATTGATTCCAGATGCAAAAATATTTGTTGCCGATAATGGCTTAGATGTTATTAATATTGTAAAATTAGAGAGGATTGATTTTATTTTTATGGATATTCAAATGCCATTATTAGATGGTGTTGAGGCAACAAAAGAGATTAGAAGATATCAAAAAAATTTAAAATTAGAGAGACATATTCCTATAATTGCATTAACTGCAAGTGCTTTAGAGAGTGAGAAAAAAAGATCTTTAGAGAATGGAATGGATGATTTTTTAACAAAACCAGTTCAATTAGATTCAATAAAATCTGTTTTTAGAAAATATATTTATGGATTTTCAAAATAAAAAAGGGAGCATTTGCTCCCTTTTTTATTTAATTATTTATTAGATTACTCCTCTTCTTGGATATCTTCACCATTTTGAGGAATAGATGTTAAATCACCTCTAAACTCTTCATAATGAGAGAATTTAACAGTAAAGCGTGCATTACCACTTGTGATTTGGTTAAGAGTTGGTTCATACTCCATAATCTCTTTAAGAGGAACAATTGCTTTAACAACCTGTTCGCCATCAGCAGCCTCTGTACCACTAACACGACCTCTTCTTGATGAGATATCACCCATAATTGTTCCAACAAGATCATCTTCAACAAAAATCTCAACATTCATATATGGTTCTAAAATAATTGGAGTTGCATTTGGCATAGATTTTTGAAATGCAAGAGATCCAGCAACTTGGAATGCCATATCTGAAGAGTCAACATCATGATAAGAACCATAAAATAGTTCAACTTCAAAATCAACAACAGGATAACCTTTTTGAATACCACGTTTTGATCTCTCTATTATACCTTTTTCAACTGATGGGATAAAGTTTCTAGGAATAACACCACCAACAATTTTATCAACAAATAGAAATCCTTCACCACTCTGACGAGGTTTAACACGAATATGGCAATCACCATATTGTCCTTTACCTCCAGACTGTTTTTTATATTTTCCTTGAGCCTCAGCTTTTCCTTTAATTGTTTCACGATATGAAACTTTTGGAGTACCATATTGAACATCAATTTTATATTTTCTTCTAATCTCCTCTTGAACTGCTTGAAGCTGAATTTGACCCTGACCAGCAAGAAGAATTTGATGAAGTTCACCATCATGAATTAACTCAATTGTTGGGTCTGAAATCATGATTTTTTGAATTACACCACTAAGTTTATCTTCATCTTTTTTATTTGCAAGTGTTATTGCATATTGAATAACAGGGGATGGTTTTTCAAGACTTTCAAAAAAGAAAATAGATTTTTTGCTATCAGTTAAAGTGTGACCTGTTGCAGTATCTTTAAGTTTAGGAATTGCAATAACATCACCTGCATTTGCTCCATCAACCTCAACAAGATCTTTTCCACGAAGAACATAAAGTTTACCAATACGTTCAATAGATTCTGTTGAAGGGTTAAATACCTCTGAGTTTGGTGATAAAGAGCCTGAATTAACTTTTACAACATTAACAATACCCTGAAATGGGTCTACAAAAGTTTTAAATACTGTTCCAGTAAAAAGAGGGGAATCAGCAACAACATTATGAGTACTACCATCAGCTTTTTTTGCAGTATATGTTTTTGTTAAATACTCTGGAGTTAACCATTGTGTCAAATATGACATAATACGACGAACACCAAGAAGATACTCTCCACTTGCAACAACAACTGGAAGTAAATCACCTTTTTGAAAACTTTTTGCAAGAGCTATCTCTGTCTCTTCTGGAGTTAAATCGCCCTCTTCAAGAAATTTATTCATGAGATCTTCATCTGCCATTGATATCTCTTCAAGAAGCTCCATACGTAAATCTTCATATCTGCTTTTTAATTCAGCAGGAATCTCTTTCTCTTGAAAACTACCATCTTTTGATTTTGGAAATTCAAAAAGTTTTCCAACCACAACATCAACAAAACCTTTAAAATTGGCTTTTTCACCATATGGTATTTGTAAAACAACAGGTTTTTTATCCAATTTTCTTTCTAACATCTCAAGTGTTCCATTGAAATCAGCATTCTCTTTATCAAGAAATGTCATAACTCCAATAATTGGAAGTTTTCTTCCAGAAGCATAGCGATATAAAAATCTTGCTTGAGCAGAGATTTCTGAATCTGCACCAAAAACAAAAAGGGCTGCATCAACAGCATTTAAAACAGATTGAGTATCATATTGAAACGCTGAGTATCCTGGTGTGTCAATAATATTAAAGGTATTTTTATTCCAAACGGTATTACAAACAGAGGAATGAAGAGTAAATTTACGTTTTTGTTCCTCCTCCTCAAAATCTGCCATTGTTGTTCCATTTGCAACAGAACCCATCTCTTTTTTAATACCAGAAAGAAACATAATTGATTCAGTTAAAGTTGTTTTTCCTGAACCATCTTTTCCAAAAATACCAATATTACGAATTGGAAGTTTGATCATACCGTACTCCTTAAAAAACACCTAATCAAAATAATGCGATTTTATTCGCCAACAAATATTTCTAACTCTCTACTATGTAGATATATGATATTTTAACAATCCCGAAAAATTTTTCAAGATAGAAATCTTTATCAAACTTAAAGATTTAATAAAACTCAAAAGTTTAGAAAGTATATCAAAGATTTTATAAAATATCAAAAGATTTTATAAAATCTTATTAAAAACAGCTATTTTTTTTGAAATTTTTTCTTAAAATATCTAATGATTGCCATATTTTTCTATATAAAATTTGATATTTTAATAATTTGATACAAAAGTTTACAAAAATATGTAAAATAATACATAAAATCTATATTAATTAATAAAAAATAGATGATCTACTCTAAATTTAATTAATTGAACATTATAAAACAATTAAAATTTTTATTTTATCTAAAAAGATGTTACAATTAATTTTTTGTGAGAGGGAAGTTATGAAAAAAAAACTATTTTTAAGTAAAAATATTTTTCTCAATATTATTACAATCTTTCTATTATTTATATTTTCATTAAGTTGTTCAAATTTTAGCTATGGAAAATCAAAAAATCTTATAGAGCAAAAATATGAGTATGTAGATTCTAATGATCTATTAGATAAAAACACATTTCTTGTTGGACCACAAATTAATGCTTTTGGCCCTGGACCACTTATACCTCCTGAATTAATTATTGGTGTTTTAGCTTTAGGAGTTGTAATTATAGTTGGTGGAACTATTGGTATTATTTATCTTGTTAATGAGTAGATTTTCTTCTAAAAAAAGCTATAGAAAAAGCTAGTAGAATCAAAAATAAACCAGAAATATAATGATTTTCTTCATAATTAAAAGAACAACCAGAACTACTACCATCAGAACTAACTGTTTTTGTTTCAACAACTATTGTTATGGCAGGAGTTGTTTTAACTAAAGTTCCTGTTGAATCATATCCTCTTGCAACAATTGAGTGTTCTCCCTCTGTTAATTCATAGTTTCCTGAAAAAGGAGAGGAGGCCATAATTCCAATAACATTTGGACCATCATAAAGTTTTACCTGTTTTATATCTCCACTTCCAAATAGAGATATTTTAACTGGATTTTTAAAAGATGCTCCCTCTGATATGTCAAGAAAATATAGTTCAGTTTCTGTTGAAGCATTAGTAACATTAAAAGTTATAGATATCTCCTTTACTAAAGTATTATCTGCTAAATAGCCTTTTGCTGTAATTGTGTGAGAACCCTCTGAAAAAGATTGAGAGTGTTCAAATGGTTTATTAATAAGCTCTGCAAAAATTGAGTTATTTTCCATTAGTTCAATTTTGACTATCTCTTCTGATGCAGATAGTTTTATTGAGATTGGATTCTCATAGCTATCATTATTTGAGATATTTGTAAAAGATAAACTATAATTATTAACTGTTTCATTGAGAGTGATATTAATTGTATCTCTATCAATCTCAATACCATTTGAGTCTAATCCAACAGCATGAAGTGTTCTTCCACCAAATGTTGTAAACTCTCTTTCATGTGAGAATGGAGCTGTTTCAAATACTCCAAGAGAGTAATTCTCTGCAAAATACTCAACTTTTGTTACTGTTCCTCCAACTCTTGCCTCTAATTGAACTGGATTCTCTATTGTAGAGCCATTAAGTGGTTTTATAAAATAGACATAACCACTTTTTACATTGATTTTTGCTGATTTTACATCAAGAATAACCCCATTTGCATTTAATCCATAAGCATATACAACTCTTTCACCTGTTGTTGTAAACTCTCTTTCATATGTATATGGAGATTCAACAGTTTCTAAGTAGTGTGTCTCTGCATAATAGTCAACTTTAACAATATCTCCAGAAACAGATGCTTCAAATTGAACTGGATTTCTGAGAGTTGTGTTGTTTTGTGGCTTTAAAAGAGTTATTGTTCCTGAGCCACCCTCTGTTGGTGTAAATGTTATATGATCTACTGCACTTTCAATTAATAATCCCTCAGAGTCATACCCTTTTACCCAGATTTCACGAACTCTATCAACTCCAGAGTAAGTGTATACATATTCAAAATCATTTGCTTTATCTGAAGATTCTCCTAATTGATAATCACTCTCTGCAAAATATTTAACAGATGCAACATATTCACTTCCAATTGAACGTAAAACAACTGGATTATCAACGGTTTGTCCCTCAAGTGGTCTTGTGAATTTTACTGTTCCTGAATGAGGGCTATTTCCAGCACTGTTTAAAAGAGACATATATAGAGTCCAATTCCAGTATGGGCCAGGACAATTACTATGATGTCGAACAACACCAGGGGAGGTCTCTGCAACTGGATCATTATTTGTTACAACTCCATAGGTATCTGCCAACCATCTTACTAAAATTGCAGATGTCTCATACTCAACTTGAGTAAATAGATTTGCTGTTGAGCGTCCTTCGTGTTCAATACCAATTGCACGCATATTTCTTGTTCCTGCATGATGAGCTTTATCTTTTATTTTTACCATTTGAGTTATCTCACCCTCATCAGACATACAATAGTGAGCAGATGTATATCTATCATTATTTGCACTTGCAAACCAACTTACACATCCCTCATAACTCCCTTCAACTTGATGATTCACAACCATATCAATTGTTGAAGCTGTTCTATTTTCAACAGTATAGTTATTTGAGTGTGCTGATTTCCAAATAAAATCTAATCCAGGTCTATTTTTTAGTGACTCTGGTCCCTCAACTGTAGATGGAGGAATTGGAGTATTTTTTCTTAAATCAGTTTTTGTTAAATCAACTCTTTCTGGAGAGATTTTTATATAATCATCATCTCTCTCAATCTCATAACCATAAGATATTTTCTCATATATTTTACGAATAAAATTATAGGTGTAGTACTCTAAGTCATCTCCTAAATCTACAAAATCATATAAAACAGGTAGATAATCCTCAAGATTTTTAAATGAGTAACCTCTCTCTTTGTAGCTGTTTTTAATATTTCTTAAAATTGATGCTGCCATCTCTATATTAATCTTGTAGTCAGAGATTCCTAACTCTGGAACAAATCCTGTTAATCTTTCCCCCTCTTCAATAGAGTCTTTAAAATTTTTAAGGCGAAGTCCCATTATTCCATATCTCCCTCTTTCTGGAGAGATGTCTGTTTTCCAGTGACTATTTTTTAATGCAATTGCTTTTAAAAATTGAGATGGGATGTCATATTTATCTCCAATCTCATCAAATGATTTATTAATCTCTTTTAAAGAGGTGTTTCCTAGTATAGATATTGATAAAAAAATGAACAAAAAAATAGTTCTCATTGTTCCTCCAATAAAACTATCTCATTATTAATTATTTTTACTTTTTTTTCTATAAAAAAGAGTCTAAAAACCCTTTTTTTACAAATAAATAAAAATAAATTCAAAATAAACAATAATGATTTTTAAATATTTATGAAAAATGCACAAAATCTACAATTTTATTGAAAATTAAAAACTATTATTCTAGAATTAAATGTTTTGTTCGGAGAGATTATGGATTTTCATATTAAAAATTTAGGTACACCAACTTATAAATCACCATTAGTTGAGGGATATGCAGGTAAAATTTCAGCTTTTGTTGAGGAGGGAAAAAGAACATTTTATAAAACAACATTTTTTGAAGAGAAAGGCTCAAGATCAAAAATAGAGGAGAGTTTTGAGCTTGCAGGAGCACGAGAGATGATATTTTTTAATCCTGAAAATACAAGAGTTGCAATTGTTACTTGTGGAGGATTGTGTCCTGGTTTAAATGATGTTATTCGTGGAATAGTTATGGAGTGTCACTATCGCTATAAAGTTAAAGAGATTTTAGGAATTAAGTATGGATATAATGGTTTAGATCCTGATATGGGCTATGAACCAATTGTATTAACTCCTGAAATTGTAAAAGATATACATCAAGAGGGGGGAACTATTCTTGGTTCATCAAGAGGTGGTGGTGATGATATGGAAAAACTGCTAAATCGACTTATTGAGCTTGATGTTCAGATTCTTTTTACAATTGGAGGAGATGGAACTTTAAGAGGGGCTCATGAATTAGCTGAATATGCTATTTCTAAAAATATTCCTCTTTCTGTAATTGGTATACCAAAAACAATTGATAATGATATAAGTTATATTCAACGCTCATTTGGATTTGAAACTGCTTTTTCAAAAGCAGTTGAGTCTATTTCAGCTGCTCATACAGAGGCAGAAGGGGCACCAAATGGTATTGGACTTGTCAGATTGATGGGGCGTCACTCTGGTTTTATTGCTGCAAATGCAACTTTGGCAATGAGTCATGTAAATTTCTTACTACTTCCAGAAGTTCCTTTTGATTTATATGGAGATAATGGTTTTTTCAAACATCTTGAAACACGTTTGAAAAATAGAAATCATGCAGTTATTGTTGTTGCTGAAGGTGCTGGTCAAGATTTAATGGAGAGTGATGCTCAAAACATGAAAAAAGATGCTTCAGGAAATGTTGTATTAAATGATATTGGTTTATATTTACGAGATAAAATTAAAACCTATTTTAAAGAGAAGAAAATAGATATTAATCTAAAATATATAGATCCAAGCTATATTATTAGAAGTACTGCAGCAAATCCAAATGACTCTATTTTCTGTATTTTATTAGCTCAATTTGCTGTTCATGCTGCAATGGCAGGAAAAACAGATATGATTGTTGGAATGTGGAATAATATATATACTCATGTACCAATAGAGGTGGCAATTTCAAAAAGAAAAACTGTTAATACTAACTCTAGATTTTGGTTTAATATTATTGAAGCAACAGGACAACCTTTATCAATGAAAAATGATAAAAATAGTGGAGAATAATGGAAAGAACAAAATTTTCAATAAAAACAAACTCTAGTAATGAGATTGTTGATATTACAAAATTAATAGAGTCTGCTATACAAAAAAGTGGGTGGAATGATGGATTTTTATTGATTTCAATACCTCATACAACAGCAGCTGTGACAATAAATGAGAACTATGACCCAGATGTGAAAACAGATTTTATTTTCTCAATGAGAAAAATAAGTCCAGATTACCCACAATTTAAACATTCTGAAGGAAATAGTGATTCTCATGTAAAGGCCTCTCTTGTTGGACGCTCTGAAACTATTGCAGTTATAAATGGAGAGCTTCAACTTGGTCGTTGGGAGGGAGTTTGGTTTTGTGAATTTGATGGACCAAGAACAAGAGATGTTCAACTATTTTTTAAATAAAACAAAATAATCTTTTCCAATTATAAAATACTATTTTTATTTACAAAAAAAATTGATATAATTAGAATTCTGTTTATCTATTTTTTTGTGTAGAAAACAGATTAGATGTTTTAGGAGTTTATTTTGTCAAAAAAAATGATAAGGGCTACTACTCTTTTTTCTGGAAATGGAACCAATTTAGAATCGATATTACAAGAGTGTAATTTTGGGATATTAAAGGGATTATATAAAATTCCTATTGTTATAACAGATAATCCAAATGCTATTGGAATAAAAAGAGCATCAGATTTTAATGTAAAAATTGAGATTATTGATTCTGAGTGTGAAATTTTAGAGTTAATAAAAAAATATAAAATAGATTTTATTATTTTGGCTGGATATAAAAAGATTTTATCCAGAAAATTTAAAAGATATTTTGATACTAAAAAAGTGATAAATATTCATCCAGCAGATACAAATCTATTTAAAGGATTAGGAGGATATGAGTGGGCTTTTAAAAACTCATTAAAAACAACAAAAATAACAGTTCATTTTGTGGATGAGGGTGTTGATACAGGTGAGATTATATCTCAAAAAGAGATAGATATATCAAATTGTAAAACAGTTGAAGAGATTATAAATGTTGGTTTATCAATTGAACATAAATTTTATCCTGAAAC
>JAFGXH010000261.1 GCA_016936735.1 bacterium | reverse complement strand
CTCACCAATTGTATTAGTTGCTAATGTATTAAACTTTGAAGAGGTTAACTATATTCTTCTTCACTATAAAAAACCACTTGATGAAAATTGGAAAACTAAAGAGATGCTTCCAGAGGATGGTGTGTATAAAGTGGTGTTACCTATTGATCTATTTAGTTCAGATGGTGTTCAATACTATATTGAAATTATTGATATAAATGAGAAATCAATAGATGGTTTTGCCTCTAAAAATAAACCTCAATACATTGAAATTACTGGTGAGGAGCATTCTATTATAAAAAAAACAAAAAATGATGATGATAGATTTTTTGCTGAAGAGTTAGCAATATATGTTAATGAAAAAGATAATTTGAAAGTTAAATTAGCATCAGGAAAAGAGGAGTCTATTTTTGATGCACCACTCTCAACCACTGTTTTAACTTATGATGAGATAAAAAAATCTGGTGCAACATCAATTCAAGAGGCATTAAGATTAGTTCCTGGTATGATTGTTAGAGAGCAAACCTCTGGAAATTTTGATATTCATATCAGAGGTTTTGATAATGTTCCACCAAACTCTTTTTTACCTTTTTCAACAAACTCAATTAGTTTGTTAATGATTGATAATAGAGTTGTTTATAACTACTTAAATGGAGGAATTTTTTGGGAGGCTCTACCTATTGATATAAATGATATTGAAAGAGTAGAGATTATTAGGGGAGCTGCTTCTGCAATGTATGGTCCAAATGCTGCTGCTGGAGTTATGAATATTATCACCAAAAGAGTAAATAAAAAAAATCCCTCATTTAGTAAAGTTAATGTTAGTTATGGAAATGGAAACTCTCTATTTGCAAACGGAATTGCTGGATATCAAAAGGATAAGATAGCAATAACACTATCTGGAAATATGCAACAAAGAGATAGATTTGATAATACATATTGGTCTTGGTCAAATGATATTGGTGGTGGTTGGGTTGATGATGTTGGAGATATAAAAAGTGTTAATCATCAATTAAAAACATTAGATGAGATAAACTTAACAAAAGTTGCATTTCCACATCCTGAGATATCTGTTAGAAAACAGGGATTTAATGGTTTTGTTAATTATGATTTGACAAAACATTTTACATTTGATTTTGCAATGGGGGCTCAAAACTCTGAAGTTCAAAAGGCTTTTGCTGAAACATTTGCAAATACTCTTATGACATATATCTCTGATACTAGATATGTTGATTTTAAAAGTTATATATTTAATGATTTTGTTGTGAGAGTCTCATATCTTTGGGGAAGTCAGGATGTGTTAAATTATCCTGTTTATAGTAATGATGTTTCTGTTTTGAATACATCAATCGATTATACATTTAACTATAACACATTTAGTATAAAACCATCCCTAAATTATAATAGGATATCATACACTGGAGAAGGATTTGGTAGTGGAACAGACTCTGAATCATTAATGAATAGTGTTGCACTCTCTCTTAGAGGAGAGTTTACTCTCTTTGATAGATTAAGATTAATTGGAGCAGGTCGTGTTGATAAGTTTAGTTATAATGATAACTACAATATAACATATCAATTTGCATCAACATTTAAATTTGGAAGCTCTGCTCTATTAAGAGCTGTTTATTCAAGAGCAAATAGAAATCCATTCATGACAGATATCTATTGGTCTGCAATTAATAGAGATGAAACCTCACCTCAAGCCTATCTTGGAAATAAAGATTTGGAATTAATGACTATGGATATGATTGAGGGAGGATTAAGAGTTAATTTTTTAGGTATTGAGTTAGATTTAGAGGGATTTTATTCAAAGGCACAAGATTATGATCACCTTGCTGTAACAGGAAATTATGTTGTAATTGATGGTGTTGGAAGAGCTGAACTGAAATTTCAGAATATGGAATTAATTGCAAAACAGTATGGAGTGACAACAAATATTGGATTTAATTCTGATCGTTTTCAAATAAAAATATTTGGAACATTTCAACAAACAGATTTAGAGAATCATAACCCAAATTTTTTGATGAATTATAAATCAACCGATTTAGTTAGTAAAAAACATGAGAGTACCCCTAAATTTTATGGTGGAGGATATATTAATTACTCTCCAATAAATAGATTAAACATCAATATAAACCCATATTTTTATTCATCTCACAAATTTTCTCATATTTATGGAGAGGTTGATATTGCATCTAAATTTATATTAAATGGAAGAGTATCTTATGATATTACTGAAAAATTAGAGATCTATTTTAATGGAAGAAATATTTTAAACTCAAAAATAAAAGAGTTTGGATATACTGAAAGAGTAGGAGGATTATATATTATTGGTGCAAATGTTGAGTATTAAGTTATTTAATTTCTAAATAAAATCCTTTATTAGTCCTTCTCGCACAATTATTTTGTTTATATTTGTGTTATTTTTAAAAAAATATTTTTTGCAGATAGTAGTTTTTCATAAAACTACTCTTTACATGAATTACATTGAAGTAGTTTTTCATAAAACTACTCTTTACATGATTTACATTGAACTAGTTTTTCATAAAACTACTCTTTACATGACTTACATTGAAGTAGTTTTTCATAAAACTGCTCTTTACATGACTTACATTGAACTAGTTTTTCGTAAAACTGCTCTTTACATCACTTACATTGAACTAGTTTTTCGTAAAACTGCTCTTTACATGATTTACATTGAACTAGTTTTTCATAAAACTACTCTTTACATCACTTACATTGAACTAGTTTTTCGTAAAACTACTCTTTACATGATTTACATTGAACTAGTTTTTCATAAAACTACTCTT
>JAFGXH010000260.1 GCA_016936735.1 bacterium | reverse complement strand
GGTTGCAATAGATATTAATCCAGAAAATAATGGTTTATATAATAATTGTATAGTTTTTAATAAAAAATGTAAATTAATTCAGGGTGGAGTTTATAATCCAGAAAATATAGAGTCGATAACAAAAGATTCTATAATTTATAAAGCAATGATTGATATTGGATTTAAATGGGGAGGGGAGATAAAAGGAAAACAGAAAGATTTCATGCATTTTTCTCCTGATGGATACTGATTTTTTTAATATATTTTTCAAGATAATCATTAATATAGCTATCATTTGTTTGTAACCATTTATTCCAATATTTAATAGAGATATCTCTATTTTTATTTTTTTTTGAACGCCAATAGTATTCCCCTAAATATATCTCTGCTTTTTCATAACCATTTTCAATAGCTTTTAATGCCCATTTTTTAGCTAATTCAAGTTTTCCTAACTCTAAATATATAGATGCTAAATTTCCCATTGAGTATTTATCTCCATTTTCAGATGCTTTTTTATAATACTCAATAGCTTTTTCTAAATTCTCTTTTAAATTTATCCCATTATTATAAAAATAGGCTAATGTATGTTGAGCTTTATAATAATTATTATTTGCCGATTTTAAATACCAATCCAGAGATATATTAATATCTTTTTTTACTCCATTTCCAGTTTCATAAATTAATCCAATATAAAATTGAGCAACTCCAGAGTTTAATAGTGCTGTTTTATAAAAAATATTAAAACTTTTTTTATAATTAATTTTAGTTCCAACTCCATAATAGTAACAGATTCCCAATTGATTTAATAAATCTATATCATCAGGAGATATTTTTAACCCCTGTTTTAAAATATTAAAAGCTTTTTTCTCATTTTTAAAATTTTCATTATAAAGATATATTATTGCAAGATTATGATAGATATCTGAAATTTTTAATTTAATCGATTTTTTTAATAACTCTATAGATTTATCTATCATATTTTTTTTAATATATATATTTGAAAGATTTATAATTGCTGTGGGATTTTTTAATTTAGCAGCCTTTTTATAATACTCAATTGCTTTTTCTAAATTTAATGGAACAATATTTCCAAACTCATATAAACTTGCAAGAGTTACAATAGATTCTGTGTGATTTAATTTTGCAGCTTTTTCAAAATACTCTATTGATAATATTTTATTTTCTTGAGATTTTTTTTTAAGAAAACTATTTCCAAGATTGTAATAACTTTCTCCATTTTTATTATCTAATTTTATTTTTTTAATATTTTTCATAAAATATAACCTTATAAATTTACATAATAAGGATATATTTTTTCCATAAAATAATCTATAATTTTTTCTGTTTTATCTATTTTTAGCCCCCTTTTTAAGGGGGTTGGGGGTTTGGTAGATTTTTCTTAAAATAATAAAAAACTTAATTCAAAACAGAGTTTACCAACTACATTTTTTCCAATTCTCATTAAAACCGCTTCCACTTGTGGCAATAGTTTTAACAGTTTTATAAACTTCAGAGAAAACTCTTTTAGGAACTTCACTTAATTTAATTGACTCTTTATGAAGATTGTTGTAAAAAGATAATCCATATAGAGGAACCTCAACTGTATCATCATATCCACCCATACAATCTCCAAGAAAATCTAATTTTACAGTGATTTGAGCCTCTGGAAAAGTTTTTTGATAAAAATAGAAACAACCACCATCCTCAACCCAACCAGTGCTCCAATTCTCTTTTAAAAGTCTACTTTTTAATGAGATTCTTGTAATCATATATCCCTGAAAATCCTCAACTTTTTCTAAATCTTTATCATCATCTTTTATTGAAAATGATACTCTATCAATTTGAGAAAATGGCTGTTTTATCTCATAATCAGATAGAATTGTACTCCATTTATCTATTTCATCTTTACTTAATTCAACAGGATGAACTATTGAAATCATACTATTTTCTGGTATTGTTACAGCATCAGCAGTAATATCGGAATAACTTTCAGATGTTAAAGAGCCTAAATCACTAACAACAACAGTTGTATCATCATTAATATCAGAGAATGAGCCATCCTCATTAAATCTAAAAGTTGATTTTAGTTCACCATTAACATAAACACCCCAAATCAGAGAGATAGCAAATTTTTTCATCAAAGGATTCTCTGTAAAAAACTCAATCCAATCAGATTTTTTCCATAATCTACCTGTAGATAATGAGTTTTCTAATCTCTCTTTTTGGAGTTTAGCCTGCTCTTTAAACTCTTTTTTAATCTCTTTAAAAAGATTTTCAGACTCTTTTGCTAAAACTTGATCATCATTTCCATTTGGTTTTGGTAATGATTTTAATGATTTTCCACTCTCATCAAAAATAAAAAGCTCCTCTGGAGTCATTTTTATATTGAATTTTCTTGGACCATAATTTAATTCAAGTTCACCATTACTACTAAAACCAAAATTAGGAATAATTTTGTCCAAAAGCTCATCTTTTGATAGTTTTAACTCTTTTGAAGCAACCTCAAGAGCCTTTATTGCACCATTTTTAACCTGTTTGTTTTTATCTTTTCTTGATATAAAATCAACAATTTGAAGAGCTCTTGATGTTCCAATCATAGCCAAAGACTCAACAATATTTGTTGCAACCTGTCCTCTTCCTGCATCACCCAATTGGGATATCTGTTTTTTTAATATTGGAACAAAATAGTTTCCACCAAATGCAGAAACAAATCCAAAAACCCATTTAGTTTTTGCCTCACCATTCCATCTTGCATGAATCTCTTTTGTAAACTCAATAAGAGAGTTTTCTTCAAAAAGAGTTCCCATCTCTCTTCCCATAACACTTGGAATATGGCTTTTTGTCATTGCAAATGAGTTTATAAAGTTATAAACAACAGTTAATGGAGCCTCTGTTTCATCCTCTTTCCACAAAAGTTTTGGAAGTGTTGAAACATTTAAAAATGATACACCAACAACAGGCTCTTTTCCATTTTTCACAACAAAAGTTTTACTTGACTCAATTAAAGATGTTTTTGTTAAATCTGTTGAAATACTCTCCTCAATTTTTCCATCAACAATTTGAGTTGTTGAGTTTAATGTTTTTTTAGATATCTCAACTAAACACTCATTAATCACTTTTCTAAAAGCATCGGAGCTCTCTTTTTCATACATTGATTTAAGAATCTGTTCAATATTTTCAACATTTATCTCTGTTAAAACTAAAATTGCAAACTCTTTTATTGGTTTTTTCTTTACATCAAGCATTTTTTTATAATCTTCAATGTTGCTTTCAGATCTATATTCACTTGCAACTTGAACAAGATATCTTCTTATTGATTTTGATGTTGTTGAGGATAGTTTTAAAATAAGTTGATATGTTTTTTCTCTATCAAACATATAAAAATATGGAATAACCTGTTCTAAAAGCTCAACAGCATAATCCTCTACCATTAAAGATATATCATCAAATGATTTATCTAAAACATTCCATATAAAAGATTTAAACTCTGCTTTATAATCATTTCTTTTGTTTGCAATAGATTGAACAATATAGCGATGAATATATTTTATTGGAATATCCAATTCACTATTTAAAACATAAAAATCGGAGAGTTTCAAATTATCTTTTTTTGATTTTAAATAATCTCTAATTAAAAAAGGAATAGTGTTATTAAAATTTAAAAGAGTTGAAACATAGTTAACTCTTTTATAAAACAGATCATTTTTATCATAATCAAAACTATAGTTTATCAAATTTTGAAATCCACTTGAAGTATTTGATGCTTTTTTATTAAACTCCTCAATCATCTCCTCAAAATCTGCCACTTTTTTACCTGTTTCAATAAAATCAATAATATTTTGAACAAACTCTGATTTAATTTTTACTCCAGTGGAGTTATCTTTGATAAATTTTTCAATATTCCCTTTGATAATAGATTTTTTAAAAGCATCATCTTTTATTAAATTAAGAGTTCCATTATAATAGTATTGATCTCTTGCTCCAATAAAACTCATTGAGTAGAAGATATCTTTTACTAACTCCTCATATTTGTTGTAGTCTAAATTCAACAATAATTCAGCAGCAACTCTATTACTATTTTTTCTTACCTCATCTATAAGTTCATCAATAGGAAATAGATCTATATTATCCTTAATAACAGAGTCTGTTTCAAACTCTCTATCATAAAATCTACTTTTTACTTCACTGATAGTTGTCATTGCTGATTTTTCAACTTTTAGCATCAATTTAATTGCTAAAAGGGTTGTCTCTCTATTTTTTGGAAGATTATTTCTTAAAAAATAGAGTATATAGTATGCTGAACCAGATTGATAAAGATTTAAAACAAATGGATCAAAAACATCAATAAAATTTTGATAGAAATCTTTAAAAAGCTCCTCCCATTTATAAAAATAGATATTTTGAGTATTAACTATGCCATTATTTTCAATAATAGTATTAGTTGTTGTCTCATCAAAATATTTTAAAAGTATCTCTTTGTAAATCTCTGTGTTATCATTTT
>JAFGXH010000259.1 GCA_016936735.1 bacterium | reverse complement strand
ATTCTATTTTATATATTAAATATATTCGAAAATCTTCCAATAATTATTATTTTTCTTAATTTTTCAATATATTTTTTAAAATTTTTTAATATTTTGATGCTAAATATTGCATTTATATCATCAATATCACCCTATATGTGGATTGTATTGATGTCAAAATTAAAAATTAACCATAAAATATCACTATCATTCTATATTCTTATTCAAACAGTACCCTATCTATTTAAACTTTTTAGAGAGATATATGTTATTCAAAAAATAAGAGGTTTTCAGAGAAAAGATTGGCTAAAAAAAGATGGTTGGAGATTTTTTATTATACCAATGTTCTCAAATACTTTTATCTATACACAACAACTAATGATTCAATCAAAAATAAAAGGAGTTGACTCTATAAATATTCCTAATAACTATATTTTTTCATTAAAATCCTCTATTTTTACAATTTTAATTATCTTGTTTACAATATCATATCAATACTATCTAAGTAATTTTAGTTTAATTTAATAGTGATATTTTAATTAAGAAAAAATAGTATAATCTATAATTTAGGAGATGTTATTTATCTAATTTCACTATTTTTTGAGGAGGATTAAAAAATCTGAACTCTGAATAATTACTTTTGAATAGTTAAAAAGTTACACACATAGAACCATTTTGACCATCAGAGGATTGACAATTTAATTGAAAACAGAATCCAATTAAATTTCCAATACAATCAGAATCAGAGTCACACTCATGAGAACAACTATTGTTTTCAACACAAACACCATTCATACATTGCTCTCCAATACCACAATCAAAATCACTTCCACAACGATTTTCTTCAGGAATACAAACATTTTGAACACAACTTTCACCATCAGCACAATCAAAATCGGAAACACAACCAATCTCAACAGGAACACATTTTGAACCAATCTGATTATTATATGTTATACAGTCTAACTCTTCACAAGAGAATCCAATTCCACACTCAACATCAGAGTTGCATTCATGAGAACAACTATTATTAGTAATACAAACACCATTTAGACACTCTTGACCATATTCACAATCTCTGTCACTAGAACATCTATCATCTTGAAATATACAAACACCATTTATACATTGTAATCCAAGCTCACAATCAGAATTTACTCGACACTCATTTGTTGATGGAACACAATATCCAAAATCTGCTCCATCAAAATATTCACATACATAACCAGCTGGACACTCCTGACCTATAGCACCACCACAAAACTCAACAACATCATTACATTCACAAATTTCACAACCATTTTGGTCAACTTTAAAACCATTTTCACAATATAAGTCACAATAAACTGGTTCACACTGAGAAACACAAACACCATCAACACAAACTAATCCAAGCTCACAATCAGCATTTACTCGACACTCATTATTCATAGGAATACAGATACTATCCACACACTGAAATCCATATTCGCAATCCCAATCTGTTCTACAGCTATTATTAGTAATACAAACACCATTTACACACTCTTGACCATATTCACAATCTCTATCACTAGAGCACACCTCTTGATCACATGTTGGAACACACTGATTTTGGAGACATTCCCAATGGCCAAGACAGTTAATTGGAAGAGGAAGCTCTGGACAATCTGAGTCTACTCGACATTCACTACTTTCAGGAACACAATAACCATAATCAATACAGATAATTTCACCATTTTCATCTTGATAACAACCATCTAAAAATTCACAAAAATAACCATTAGGACAATCTCTATCACTATAACAAACATCTTGTGGCTCATTACATTCACAAATTTGACAACCACGTTCATCAACTTTAAAACCATTTTCACAATATAAATCACAATAAACTGGTTCACATTGAGAAATACAATGACCATATTGAGCATAATCTAAAAACATACAAACTTCACCAAATGCACAATCTCTATCAGAGTAACAGATATCCTCTATTGGAGAACAAACTGTTCCTGAATTACCATCTGCAGATAAACAGTTAATGGGTTGGCAGAAAAATCCCTCTTCACAATCACTATTAGCTTGACACTCTGATGGACAGAAATAGTTAATACAAACACCATCAATACATTGTAATCCAACTTCACAATCATCATTACTATCACATCTTGGAGATTCACACTCACCCTCATGAAGAACTATAACATTATCACAAGAGGCATAACATGCATTTCCATAAGTTATACCATTTTCACCACAAACTGGAGCATAAATCTCTGGACAACTACAAATATCCTCTTTGCAAAAACCATCAACACAAACCTCTCCTCTTGCACAATCACTATTTATTTCACACTCAATCTGTTTTTTAATGCAGATATTTCCACCAATACAATTAGATCTCTCATCTGAATCAATACAATTAACAATTTGACACTCAAACCCCTCTGGGCAATCTGAATCACTCATACAACTAATAACTTCATTACATTCACAGATTTCACAACCATTATCATCTTTTTTAAAACCATTTTCACAAAATAGAAGGCAATCAATCTCAGGACACACAGATCCACACTCTTGAACACACTCACCCTCTTGACACTCCCAATGAGCCCCTTCACACTCAATATTAAGCACTCCTTTACAGTCAGATGCAATAACACACTCCTCCTCTTGAGGAACACATTGTCCACCAGTTGGGCATACAAGCTCACCATTAACATCAATATAACAACCAAGAAGAGGTTGACAAATAAACCCCTCAGGACAATCCTCATTACTTGCACACTCTGTTGGAGATTCACATTTTCCTGAATATGCAACAGCAACACCTGCATCATCAGCATCACATTTATTTGTGTATGTTACCCCATCAACACCACAAACAGTTCCACTTAGTGCACATATAATGGATTTATCAGCCTCTTCACAACCTGTTAAAGATAGTAAGAAACTGAAGATAATCAAAATAAATAGATATCCTTTCATAAAAACCCCCAAAACAAATGATTGAAAATACTAAGCAAATTAAATTCCAACTTTATTATAACTTTATTCTCTGATAAAATCAAGAGATTAGATGAATTTAATAAAATATTACTAAAAAAATTAGGACAAAAATGTCTTTAATTATGTTTTTACATTTGATACTATTTGATAAATATCTGTTTTTTTCATTCTTTTTGAGGGTAGATTTTTATGTAATAGAGTAATCAGAAAAATGATGCTTGAATCTGAATTGCCTCCGATATATGATTAGACTCAATACTCTTGCTATTATCTAAATCAGCTATTGTTCTAGCCACTTTTAAAGTTTTCCCATATCTTCTTGCAGATATATTCAACTTTTGCAATGCAAAACTCCAGAATTTTTTAGCTTCAGAGGTTAAAATACAGTATTTTTTTATTCCAGATGCACTCATTTTCCCATTAAAATCATATTTTTCATTAATATATCTATCTTTTTGTATATTATATGCCTTAATAACTCTCTCTCTTATTTTTTCAGAGGACTCTCCACCTGTTTCAGAAATAAGAGACTCATATTTAACAGAGGGAACCTGTATCATAATATCAATTCTGTCACTAACAGGACCTGATAGTTTTTTTTGGTATTTTGCAATTTCAAATTGAGTACATTTACATTGTTGAGTAGTATCACCATAATACCCACAAGGGCATGGATTCATTGCTGCAATTAACATTGTTGATGCTGGAAATGTGACATTATAGTTTGCTCGACTAATAGTAACCTCCCCATCCTCAAGTGGTTGTCTTAATCCCTCTAAAGCTTGTGGTTTAAACTCAAAAAATTCATCTAAAAATAGCACTCCATTATGAGCTAAAGATATCTCCCCTGCTTTTGGATGAATTCCACCACCAATAAGCCCTACATCTGAAATAGTATGGTGAGGAGATCTATATGGTCGTTCTCTATAAAATAGAGATTTTTTCTTTGCTATTCCTGATGCAGAGTAGATTTTTAAAGTCTCCATCATCTCATCAAAAGACATTTTAGGAAGTATCGTTGGAACTCTTCTTGCAAGCATTGTTTTTCCACTTCCAGGAGCTCCAATAAGAGCGATATTGTGTTGTCCAGCAACAGCAATTTCAATCGCTCTTCTTGCAAGAAATTGCCCCTTAACCTCTTCAAAATCAAAATCATATTTATAAAATCTCTCTTTTGCAAAATAGTGTGGTTCTGCTACCTCTAAATCTAACTCACCATTTAAAAACATAACAGTCTCTTCAAGAGTTGATACACCATAAACAGATATTCCATCAACCAAAGAGGCCTCATATATATTATCTTTGGGAATTATAACACCTTTTAAGCCAACCTCTTTTGCTTTTAATGCCATTGGTAAAGCACCATAAATATCTCTTACATCACCAAAAAGAGATAACTCTCCAGCAATTAAAAACTCCTGAGCCCTTTTTTCTGAAACAGCACCTAATGCACTAAGAAGAGCTATTGCAATAGGTAAATCAAAACCTGTTCCATCTTTTCTTATATCTGCTGGTGCTAAATTCAGAGTTATTTTTTTTTGAATAGTATCAAAACCACTATTTTTTATTGCACTCATAACTCTAACTTTTGCCTCTTTTACTGCATTATCTGGTAATCCAACTATATGAAATGCAACCAATCCATAAGAGATATCTGTCTCTATCTCTATTATTTTTCCCTCAATTCCATTTAATGCTGCACTATAAATTTTACTCATAAAATCCTCAAAATAGTAATCAAATATCTATATGCAGTATATTTTCCAATAATAT
>JAFGXH010000258.1 GCA_016936735.1 bacterium | reverse complement strand
TGTTTGACTCCTAGGCATCCACCGAGTGCCCTTAATAACTTAAATCTCTTCTTGATTTTCTCAAGCCTATTCCTAACTTCTCTATCTCTTGTTAGATCTAATCCTTTCTGGATTCCCCTTATCGGGTGATATGAGTTATATATTTTTCTCATCCCTTTGTCAAGCTTTTTTTTTGTTTTTTTATTTTTTTTTGCTTTTTTCTTTTTTTTGGAGTTTTTTAGATACTATTTGGATATATTAATAAGCTCATTTCCTATGGCTAAACCATACTCAAAGCAGCGTTTAAACTCCTCTTCATGGGGTGTGAATTTTATAAATACTCCATTTTCAAAAAAATTTAATTTTAGATTCTCCAAAGAGCTTTTAACTATTTTTGCAGACTCTCCACTCCAGCCAAAAGAACCAAATGCTCCCCCTATTTTACCTTTATCTCTAATTGGATTAACATAAGAGAATAGTTTATATATTTGAGGAAGTGTATTTTGATTAATTGTTGGAGAACCAATAATAAAGGCATTTGATGATGCCAGTTCAAAAGAGACTGCATCCCAATTTGCATTTTCTAAATCAATTATTGCAACAGATATAGATGGATCTGAACTTTTTACCCCTTGAGCAATCCAATCTGCCATTACCTGTGTATTATGATAGGCAGAAACATATGTGATTAGAACTCTTTTAGGATTAAGCTCCTCTAATGTATTTTTAGAGTACTCTTTTGAGAGTTCAAGATATTTTTTCCAATTTGAACGTAAAATTGGGCCATGACCTGTACAAATAGATTTAATAGGCAAATTCTCTATTTTCTCAATAGCCTTTAACATAAATTTACTAAATGGTTTTAATATAACATCAAAATAGTATTTAAAGGCATCCTCAAAATCACCAATTAAATCATCAAACATATTTTCATTACAGTAGTGAGAACCAAAAGAGTCACAAGTAAATAAAACACCATCTGTCTCAAACCATGTATATATAGAGTCTGGCCAATGTAGATTAGGAGCAGAGATAAATTTTAATACTCCATCACCCAAATCAAGAGAGTCTCCATCTTTTACAACAATATGTTTAAAATCATACCCTAAAAGATCTCTTAAATATCTTATTGCACTTAAACTTGCAACAACAGTTGCTTGAGGAGCATCTTTTAAAAGATGTTTTAAACTTCCTGAATGGTCTGGTTCAGTATGATCAACAACAATATACTCTATCTCAGACAAATTTATATGTTTTTCAATTTTTTGCTTAAAATCAAGATAAAAAGACTCTTTTACTGTTTCAACAATAGTTTTTTTCTCTGTTTTTAAAAGATAGGAGTTGTATGTACTCCCATATTGAGTCTCCATTATAACATCAAAAGTAACAAGACCCGAATCAAGAACACCAATCCATTCAACTTTTTCTGAAACAGACAATGTTTTTTTATTCATTCAACACTCCTTAATAACTCGACAAAGATTATAACAACTTTTTATAATTTTTCAATAAATTAAAATGATTTTAAAATACTATATATTAATCAACTATTTTATACTCTTTGAAAAGAGATGTTGAATTTTTATTTTATTATAACTATAATATCTCTTATTTTGATTTTGGATTTATGTCTCAAGAGAATATTGAAACTTTTTATAGCAAACTTAGTATTAAAGATAAAGAGATTATAAAATCTGTTTTAAGTGGTGAGTCAATACTTGATTGGCATAGAGTTCATTTTAAAACAGAGGTGGAGGTTATATCATTTTTAAAACTTAATGAGTTTGATATTGAGTCACCAAGAGATTTAAGAAGGCTTAATTTTATCTATCAAAATGCTGTTGATTATTTAAAGCAAATCTATGATATTCATATTCCTGGATATTTTCAAAAAAATGGGGTAATAGGTCTTTTTCTTCTTGCATCATCAAAAGAGATAAGTGAAGATACTAAAAAAGCCTGTATTATTCTTAAAGTGATGAATATTATAAGTCATATTGATTCTCAAGATTTAATAAATAGAGTCTCTATCCAACATACAACTTTAATGGAGAAAGTAAAGGAGAAAGTAGCTTTTCATATTCAAAAAATGAGAGATGAGGGGTTTCCTGAATTTAAATTTGAGTGGAGTTTTAAAGAGAGAAACTCTATTATTAGTAAATTTTTATCAAAAAAAGAGGGTATAGTTGCAAGAATATTTGATAGAATTAGATTTAGAATTATCACTAAATCAAGAGAGGAGATTATACCTATTCTTCACTATTTTTTTAGTCATCTATTTCCATACAACTATGTTATTCCAAATGAAACAAAAAATAATCTTATATATATTTCAGAGTTAGAACAGAACAGCAATAATGGAGATCAAATAAATACCCCTTATGGGGATAATGAGTTTTCAGGGCCAAGCTATCGAGTTTTAAATTTTATTGTAGATATTCCAATACGAATTGATGATCTTTTAGTATTACCAGATAATCGCTCTTTTGCAAACTATGCCTATTTTATTTATATGCTTGCAGAGGTTCAAATTATTGACGAAAAAACAGCAGAAAATAATGAAAAAGGTGAAAATGCTCACCATCTTTACAAAGAGCGTCAAAAAGAGTCGATTCTTAAGCGATTGGATTCTGAATTATATGATGTATATAAAGAAAAGAGAAATATAGAGGATAAATAGATTTTTCTTTTTGAATAAAGAGAAAAATTTGAATTTTAATTCAATTTTTTGAAAGAATAGAGATGTTTTACAAATAGAGTTGAAACTCTATTTTTTTAATAAACAGGTTTATAAGGATTTGATATGAAAAAAGGATCTTATATCTATATCATGGGAATTGGTGGAACTCTAATGGGTGGAATTGCAATTATGCTAAAAAACTCTGGATATAAAATTGCTGGTAGTGATCAAAAAATCTATCCACCAATGTCTGATAAGTTAGCAGAGCATAAAATTGAGGTTTTTGAGGGATACTCTGCAGATAATATCACATCCAATATTGAGCTTGTTTTAGTTGGAAATGTAATATCAAATGGACATCCAGAGATGGATGAGGTTATTAAAAAGGGAATTCCTTATAGCTCTGTTCCCTCTTTTTTAGAAAAAGAGATTCTTCCAAAATATATACCAGTTGTAGTTGCTGGAACTCATGGGAAAACAACAACATCATCTCTTTTAACAACATTACTTCACTCCTACTCTCTTAATCCATCATTTATTATTGGTGGAGTTCATCAAAATTATGGGGTAAATGCAGCAATAACATCAGAGGGTGTTCCATTTGTTTTAGAGGGAGATGAGTATGATACAGCCTTTTTTGATAAAACTCCAAAATTTAGCCACTATATGCCTAAAGTTGGGATATTAACCTCATTGGAGTTTGATCATGCAGATATTTATAAAGATATTTATCAATTGAGAGCAGTTTTCTACCGTTTTGCATCAATGATTCCTGCTGATGGGGCATTAATATATTGGGATGGAATATCTGGAGTAAACTCACTTTTTAGAGATGTAAAAGCAAGATTAATATCTTATGGATTTAATCCATCATCTCAAATATACTGTTATAGTTTCTATTCAAAAAAGGGGAAAACATATTTTTCTGTTAAAATTTTTGGTAAAGATTATGAGTTTTCTATTAATCTTTCAGGAAAACATAATATTTTAAATGCACTTGCAACTATTGCTGCAACAGCATGTTTTACAGCAGATTTATCAAAAATACAGAGTGGATTTGACTCATTTATTCCTCCTAAAAGAAGACAAGAGGAGATTATTAATAAAAATGGTATAGTTGTTATTGATGATTTTGCTCATCATCCAACAGCAATTAAAGAGACAATATCTGCAATCAAAATGAGATATCCTAAAAAAAGAGTAATAGCTCTTTTTGAACCAAGAAGTAATACAAGTAGACAAAATATATTTTTTGATTACTATATTGAGGCTTTTCAAGAGGCATCTATTGTATGTTTAACAACAGCAAAACCTCATAGATTAATACCAACAGAGAATCTTTTAAAAACTGATGAGTTAAAAAAAGAGATTAATAAAACAGGTATTCAATGTGAAGTTTTTGAAGATGCTCTCCAAATTTTACCATATCTTAAAGATATAGTGAAAGCCAATGATGTTATTTTAATAATGTCTAATGGTAGTTTTGATGGAATCTACTCAAAAATAGAGGAGATTCTATAATTTTTTTTGTTTTATTTTCTTTATAATCAGTTTATAAACTATACTTTTTTCATTATAATTGGGGATTTTATGTTAAATATAGATTTTCTTCCATATAAACATATTTTTTTTATTGGTATTGGTGGAATTGGAGTAAGTGCTCTTGCAAGAATTTGCAAACAAAAGGGAATAAAAGTATCTGGTTCAGACTCAACTAAGTCTGAATTAACAAGTGAGCTTGAAAAAGAGGGAATTAAAATCTATTATTCTCATAAAAAAGAGAATATTGAAAACACAGTTGATTTAGTTGTAAAAACATCTGCGGTAAAAGAGAATGAGGAGACAATAGAGGCAAAAAAGAGAGGTATTGAGCTACTATCTAGAGGAGCCTTTTTAGCTATTATAGCAAATAAATATCGCTTAATCGCTATTGCTGGAAGTCATGGAAAAACTACAACATCATCATTAACAGCTTTTGGTATGAGTAAAACATCTGATTTAATCTCATTTAATATTGGTGGGATTTTACCAAATTTTAAAACAAACTCATTTATATCAGATAGTGAATTTTTTATAACTGAAAGTGATGAAAGTGATGGAAGTTTTTTATATTTAAAACCAGAGATTGCAGTGATAACCAATTTAGACCCAGAACATTTAGATTATTATGGAAGTTTTGAGAAACTTAAAGAGGCTGTTATTCAATTTGCCAATAGCTCTAAATTTGTTATTTGGGGTTATGATTCTCAAAATTTAAAAGAGATTTCAAAATATTTTAAATCTCCAAATATATCATTTGGATTTGATAAAAATTCAGATTTTGTTATAGAAAAAACAGAAAACTCCCCATTAAAACTAAACTTTAAGTTAAATTCAGAAAATATAAATAAAACAGTCTCATTTCCTCTAATTGGTGATTATAATGCTCTTAATGGTGGAGCTGTTGCTTTGCTTTTTTCTGTTTTGAATATTAATCTTCCAGATTTTTCAGATTTTTTAGGAGTAAAAAGAAGAATGGAGAGAGTTTACTATTCAAAAACAAAAAATATCTCTTTTTATGATGATTATGCACATCACCCAAAAGAGATTGATGCTTTAGTTTCAACACTTTTATCTTTTTCTGAAAAACTAATTATCATATTTCAACCACATCGCTATACAAGAACAAGAGATAGTTTTAATGATTTTACAAATGTTTTATCTAAAATTCCTAATTTAATAGTTTTAAAAGAGTATGGAGCATCAGAGGAGATTATTCAGGGTGCAACTGCAAAAGATATATTTAATACACTTTTAAAGGAAAATCATAACTATTTGAGGTTTGCAGAGAGTAAATTAGAGGCTATCGAAAATCTCAAAAACATTTTAGAGGGTGGCGAAAAAGTTGTATCAATTGGTGCAGGAAATGTAAATCAGATTTTATATCACTTTAAAGAGATCAATTTTTAATAAACAAAATTTAAAAAATACTCTAAACATAATAAAACAGATAGAATAAATTAGATTTTATTATGTTTTAATTAAAATTATCTTTTTTTTAGAAAAATCTATATTCAAAAAAGTGATTTTTCTAACGAAAAATGAGAGTATGTAGTGTTGATTATTTTTTTTAGGATTTAACATGAAAAAAATTGTAATTATTGAATTGATAGTTTTACTAGTTTTATCTTTTGTTTTAATAACATTAATAGATAATAAAAGAGTTAATGAGATTCATCTAACAACACCAATAGATGAAAAACCATATATTCCTGCCACAAAAAAATCATCACAAAATAATGACTCTAATTTAGAAAATAAAACACAACAAAATACTACAAACCCTCAAAAGCAAGAGAGATATATAAATAAAGGTATTGCTCAAGAGGTTTATGGTTTTGTTTTTTTAAACAATAAAAAAATAAAAGTTAATGATGAGATAAAAGAGGGAGATATTATTAAAACATCCCCCTACTCATACATTATAATAAAATTTAGTAATGACTCAATATTTAGAATAAATCCAAAATCTGAAGTGATTATAAAAACTCCAAACCTAGAGAAAGAGTCTTTTTCTATTGAATTAGCCTCAGGAGCTATTCTTTCACACTTCAAAAAAAAGGGAAAGTACAATCTTTACACAAAAACATCTGTAATTGGTGTTAGAGGAACAACATTTTTTACCTATGTTGACCCAAAAGAGGAGACAAAAACAAATCTCTGTGCCTGTCATGGAGAGATAAATTTTAACTCAGAAAATGATAGTTTTAAAAAAGAGATAACATCAGAGCATCATGAAGGATATATTTTATCCCCAGATGGCTATATTACTGATGAAAAAACACTTAAATCTCTTACTCCAATAATGGTTCAAAATCATGATGATGAAAGAATTGATTATTTGAAAAAAATTCTTGATGAAAATCTTCCAATAGTTGAAAATCCTGAACCAGATTACCATCTTTCTGAAAATCATGAAATATTAGTTGAGGCATTAAAATTAATTGAAAACAAAAAAGGGGTAAAAGCTATGGGAAAACTAGATTCCATATCAAGAGTTGACCCTTATGCAATGTATCTTATTGGAAGAATTTTAAATGAGGGAATAGGAATAAAAAAAGATGTTCAAACCGCTGCAAAATGGTTTAAAAAAGCTGCTGATTTAGAGTTTCCAAGTGCAATCCAGTTGTTAGAAAAACAAAAATAATAGCAATCTCACATAATTGATTGACTAACCATAAATTAATCAAAACCTACAGTGTATAAAAAAATAAATGAAAAGTGTAACAAATTTTTTTATTATGAAAAAGAATAGACAATAATCCATATTTTTATAGTTCACCTATTTTTAACAAAAATATAGCTTGAAATATTATTATCTATCCATTACTCTGTAATACTTTTTGGAGGTTTTATGAGATTAATTCCTTTTCTTTTAATAACAATACTATTTCTCTCTATTTCCTGCTCAAATGATACTAAGGAAATCCCTATTGTTACACCAGAGTGTACTGAAAATAGTGATTGTATTGAGTTTGGAGCTAACTATATTTGCAATTCTGAATCTCAAAAATGTGTTTTTGATTGTTCAAAATGCGGTGATTTAGCCTCTTGTAATAGTGAACAAACAGCCTGTATCACATTTGAGGGAAGATGTAGTACTATAACAGATTGTAGTGAAAATTTTAGTTGTAATAGTGATGGATTTTGTGAAGATAGTGATGGTGTTATTGAGACAACAACTAGATGGTTACATCAAAATAGTTCACTTTTAAACAAACAGATTAAAATATCCTCCAATATAACAGCTATTGCATACTCTCAAACAGGCAACATTAAAGGATTATATCTTCAAAACTCAGAAACCCCATATAGTGGAATATATATATACTTTATAACAGCAGGAGTTTTTACTTTTGAAAAAGGTGATAAAGTTGAGATTATTGGAGTATTAGATAATCAAATGGGAAAAAAACGTATTAGAATAGATGCAGCCTCTGTTAAACTTTTAGATGGTGAAAAAATATTTTTTAATCCTATAAGTATTGATTATTTTGCAGATGATATTAATCAATTTGAATCTATGTATGTTAATATTCAATTAGATACAAGATTTAATATGAGTGTTTTTTTACCACAACATTATGTTTTTTCTAATGAAGTAGGAGAAGAGATATTTGTAAAAGATAGTGCTAATATTGGTGTTTTAAATAAAGTTTCACTTTATGATCAACTTACATATTTAGCAGGAGTTTTAGATTATGAGGATAATTATAGAGTATTTCCAGTAGTTGATAATGATATTTTAGTAAAAACACCTATTTGTAATAGTTGTAATGAGTGGGAAAACTGTTTAGAGGATTCAATCTGTTTTTTAGCAGAAAATAGATGCAATCAAAATAGTGATTGTGAATCCCTATCTGCAACATGTGATGAGAATCACTATTGTAAACTCCCTTTTAGTTTAGAAAATGGTGATATTGAGATTTGGAATGAAAACACTCCTACCAATTTTCTTATTGGAGATGCACTTATAGTATCAAAAGAGAGTGAGAATATAAATAGTGGTAATTTTTCAGCAAAAGTAACAAGAGTAGAGTCTCTTATTGGAGATGATAAAACAAGAGCAAATATTTTATCACCTAAAATTGCAGTTGATAGCTATAAAAATTATAGTTTCTCTCTTTTTGTATATGATTATGATAGTGAAGTTGATGCAAGAGTAACTTATGAGATTTATAACTCATTTGGAGATAAAATTGGTAGTGGAATACCATATTCCAATGATGGATACACTCAAAATAGTGAAAATTGGCAAGAATTAAACTGGAATACAGATTTTGCTATTCATTTATGGAGTGGGAATGAGTTAACTGATATTGACTCAATTCGTTTTGGAGTTCGTTTATATAAAGAGCATACAAATAGTTCTGCAAGTGGAAATGGCTCTATTTATATAGATAATTTTTCAATTATACCAATTGAAAAATAGATGAACAGTGTTGTTTTAACCCACTGAATAGTTTCAAAATTTTTAATAAATTGTTTAAACTTGATTATATTTTTTAATATTTATGGAGATTAAAATGAGAAAAAAAATTATTATGTTTTCTCTAATTTTTACTATTTTTACTGCTTGTGATTCCACATCAGCTAAAAAAAGTTGTGATGATTTAGTTTGTGGAGAGAATCAAGTATGCCTTCCAGAGACTGTTGAGTGTATATTTGATTGCTCAAGTTGTAAAGAGTTTGAACAATGTAGTGAATCTCAAAACTCTTGTGTTTTAAAAGATGGAGCCTGTTATACAGAAACAGATTGCTTAGAAAACAGAATTTGTGATGAGAATCATAATTGTGTAGATTCAGAAAATCCATGTGAAAATGTAACATGTTCTAATAATGGAAGATGTATTGTTGAAAATAGCTTAGCTAAATGTGATTGCAATGATGGATTTATTGCAGATGGATTAAGTTGTGTTGATACTAATGAGTGTGAAAATGGAACTCATAATTGCCAAGAGGGTTTTAAATGTGTCAATACAGAGGGCTCTTTTAATTGTGTTGAGGATATTGTAGCACCATGTGATAATATCACCTGTTCAAATAAAGGTGTTTGTGTTGTTGAAAATGATTTAGCAGTATGTAATTGTAATAGTGGATATATTGCAGATGGTTTAACTTGTATTGATATAAATGAGTGTTTAAATGGAACTCATAACTGTGAAACTGGTTATAGTTGTGTTAATAGTGGTGGTTCTTTTAGTTGTGTGGATATAAATGAGTGTAGTAATAACACAGATAATTGTCAAGATGGGTTTCAATGTATAAATACTGAAGGCTCTTTTAATTGTATTGAGATAGCAGAGATAGTTGTAACAAACGGTGATTTAGAGAGTTGGGTTACAAGAAATGAGCCTGAAGATTGGCAAATTGGTCAAAATGATGGTGATGAAACAATAACAGTTACTAAAGTAACAAATAGTGCAACAGTTCCACATCTTTGCCAACGTGATGCTGATTGTGGAGGAGTATCATTATCCTGTCAATATAGCAGTGATAAACAGATTAACCATACCTGTAGCAATATCACAGATACAGTTAACTCTTTAAGTGGTGTATATTTTGCAAAAGTTTATCGTTCTTCTTCTATTTCAAGTGATGAGGCTGAGTTCTTATCTCCACCAATTCCAGTTAGCTATTTAAAACAGTATCGTTTTACATACAAAGTATATGATAATGATTTAAATGTTTCAGCTGTTCCATACTATAGAATGTATAGTGATAGTACTGATTATAATAAAATTGGAAGTGGCTATATATTAAATTACTCTTCAAACTCAACAGATTGGCAAGATTTTTCATTTTCAACCAATTTTGCAAACCACTTAAAAGATGGTTTTGAACTATCAGAACTAAGTTATATAAGGGTAGGAATTAGATTATTAAAACAGAATGTAAGATCTCCATATGCAGATCATGAACCATCAGGAACAGGAGTTGTTTTTGTTGATGATATCACAATTGAAGAGATTCAATAATTAATTCACTTAAAATAATAAAACTCAAAAATATTTTTCTGCTTTACTGTAAATCAAATCTGTTTATCATCTAGTTTTCTATTTTTTTGAAGGTAGATTTTTCTTAAAATCTAAAAATATTGAATTCATAGCAATATTATCTCTATTTTTATCTTAAAAAAACAGGAAACATAGTATTTTCTTTTTTTATAAACAATGAGAACTACAAATAATGTAATAATTTTTAAAAAATTGTTATAATATAATTTTATATGGTTTTATGCTAGATTTAGAATTTTTAAAAAATATTGATATAGAGTCTAAAATATCAATAATACCTATTGACAAACTCCCATTAAATCCTAAATTAATTGATGGCTGTTCAATTTGTAATAATTACAAACTATCTGCAAATTGTCCACCATTTTTTAAAAGAAATAGTTTTAACATATATAAATATTGTCTAGTTTTTAAAATAGAGATTTTAAAAACAGAGTTTTTAGATAATACTATTATCCATTTTAGAAAACTACTAAATTTGGGAATAAAACTTGAGAAAATTTTAAAAGATAATGGTTATCAGAATGCAGAGGCTTTTTGTGGAAACTCTTGTAAAACAGTTTTATGTTCAAAACATAGTTTTTGCAATCATTTATTTAATAATAAATGTAGGTATCCCAATTTAGCAAGAGCATCAATATCTGCGATAGGTGTTGATGTTTTAAAACTATTTGAGATATTAAACTGGAATAAGATTAGTAAATTAAATGATGATATAAATAATTTTATTGATATTTGTGGAGTTGTTCTATTCTAAATTTTGTTTTTTTTGGAAAATTTGTAAAAAAAATTAAAATAAAAAAAAGAGAGTTGACAATAGAGTTTAAAAATAATATCTTGAATCGGGCGACTATTAAAAGCCAATCATTATTCTTCCTATTAAAGCTCCACAATAATATAAAGAGGTTAATAAACCACTTTTATCAAAACTCTATTTTAGTAGAGATAACAAAATATCCTGTAATGATATTTGTTATTAAAATGCTTATAGATTCTCAGAATTTACAATATTTAGTTTATCAATTTATAGATAAACATAATTAAAACAGAACACTGAACTTTTATAAAAATTTCAAACTATTTTATAAAGGTTACTTAAAAATAGCTTCAACTATTTGATGATTCTATTTTTATTATAAAGTTAATTGCAATTTATATTTTTCAAAAAGTTTTTGATTTTTATCAATACTTTTTTTCTTTTAGGAGGAATATGAGATACATTTTTGTCTTGCTGATCCTTCTGATGGTCTCCTGCACTAGCTATGAAAATGGTGATCCAGTAGATTTATCAGGTTCTGAGGTCAAGTTAACAATTTTTCACACCACCGATATCCACTCCAAAATTCTTCCATTTCAATATCAACCAACCAGTTGGGATGTTAAAATGGGAATGAAAGATCAAGACCCACAGGGTTATTGTGTTTGTGATGATGGATATTATCCAGAAGCAAAAAGCTGTAAACCAATCTCTGATGCAACAACCTGTAACTCAAACTCAGATTGTACTGGCACAAATAAAAAATGTGATGATGTATATGGTGTTTGTCGTCAATGTCTTGTTGATAATGATTGTAATACAACTGGTGCAGTTTTAGATGTAAGATGTGTAAACTACCAATGTAAACAGAACTATTCAGGTGTTAAATGTTCATCTGGAGATTGCTCGAATGGTGAATGTTTTGATGATAATGGAAGTCAATACTATGGTGGAATTGCTAGATTAGCTTATGTTTTAGAGATAGAGCGTGAAAAAGCATTAAGAAGTATCTATATTGATACTGGTGATATCTACCAAGGCGCACCAATTTTTAACTTTTTTCAAGGAGAACCAGAGCTTCGTGCTTTAGCAATGCTAAATGTTGATGCACAAACACTTGGAAACCATGAGTTTGATGAGGGAGTTCCAAACTGGATTGATAAAGTCTCAAATTGGGTTGATTACCCTCTTGTTGCATCTAACTATCGCTTTAGTGATCCAAGTTATCCTTATGCGCTTCAAACACCAACTGTTGTTGCACCATATACAATTATTAGAAGAGATGGTCTTGATATTGGTATTGTTGGAATTGCAAACACATCATCTATGATATCTATTGATGATGCAGGTAACTCAATGGGAATTAATCCTGAAGATGTTATTGGAAGTGCACAATATTTTATTGATTTGATTAAAAATCAGGTTGATTTAGTTGTTGTTGCATCTCATGGTGGACTTGATGTTGACCAAGTTTTATGTAAAAAACTTTCAGATGTTGATATTATTCTTGGTGGTCACCACCATGTTTTTACCATTCCAGAACAGGAGATTCAAAGTGAAGTGACAGGTGAAAACTGTTTATTACTTCATTCTGGAGTTGATTTAAGATTTCTTGGTGTTCTTGAGGTTATTGCAAAAGATATAGATCCAGATCATCCTGGAATGGAGATTATATCTCATAATGTAAAAGCATTACCATTTGATAATAGAGTTGATTATAGAGTACGACAAACACAAGCAAAACTAAATCTTCCAGATTGTCCAGAGGGAGAACAGGGACTTACTTGTGTTAGTCAAGGAGAAAAAAAAGCTCTAAGACAATACTCAATGATGAGAGACATGCTTGATGAGTATGAAAGAACTATGAGAGAGATATTAAAAGTTGATGAGATTATTGGGTTCTCTCAAGATGAGATTGAGAGAGTTGATCAAGCAGGGGCATCATCTCCTTTAGGAAATCTTGTTTGTGATGCTATGGCAGAAAGAGAGTATATTGATGTTGATTTTGCTGTTACAAACTCTCTTGGTATTAGAGCTGTTTTACCAAAAGGAAATATAAAAATATCAAAAATGTTTGAGATTTTCCCATTTAGTAACTCTATAACAACAATGATGCTTTCAGGAACAGAGATTCAAGAGATGTTTGATTTTGTTGCAGCACACTCTGCAGACAGAGGTTGTGTTACACAGGTTCAAGTATCAGGAGGAATAAAACTAAAACTTGATTGCCGTGAAAGAAAAGCAAAAGATATTCAGATAATGGGGCAACCACTTAATGAATATGCTATATATAATGTTGCAACAAATGATTATATGGCTGCTGGTGGTAGTGGTTTTAGCATGCTTGCTCGTGTTACAACAAAAACAGATACAGGAATCTCTCTTCGTGATACTGTTATTGATTATATTAGAAAAAAACAGATTGTATCCTCCTCACAATATAGAGATGATACAAGAATTCAACCTATAAAATAGGAGAGGTCTATGATAAAAAATATACTATTTTCATTTCTGTTTCTATCAATTCTCTATAGTTGCACAGAGAAAACAGAAACAGAGATACCAACAGGAGTTGTCTCTTTTAAGGTTGAGTCTTCAGTTAAAAATAGTTCTGATAATCTATTTGAGATACCAATTGCTACTGCATTTGAGACAACATTAACAATCACTGCTTTAGACTATTTTGGTAATGTTTTAACTGATTATAATGGTGATATTATTGTTACATCAAGTAGAGGAACTGTATCTTCTCAAACAGAGGCTACATTTACAAATGGGGTTGCAACAAGTGACATAACTCTACTTTATGGATATGGTCCAACAAGAGTTGTTGTAAGTGATAATAAATCTGAAAACTGGCCTGTTGGTACAACAGATCCTATATATTTTAGAGAGTTAAAAATATTTGACACTCAATATCCAAGCAATAATGCAGTTCCAATTAAATCACCTTTTGAGAATATTTATGCAAAAGTTACAACAGGGAATATGTTTGTAGCTCATGTAAGTGGAACTGGTATGTATCTTGTTGATTTAACAGATCCAGAGGATTACTGTATGTTAAAAGATCAAAGCGGAGATTATACTCAAATAAATCCAGACTTTAGAGGATTCAACTCAATGTATATATACTCAAGAAATACTCCTGAAAACTATACAGATGGTGGTTCTACAGGTGTTGATGTTGATGATTTTAGAGAGATTTTACCAGGTCAAAGAGTTGAGTGGTTTGCAGGTAATTTAGTTGAGTTTAATGATATGACAGAGATATCTTTTCCAACTTGGAAAATAGAGTCTCTTAAAGATGAGTTAAAAGAGTCTCATCCAGATTGGTCTGATGATCAAATAACAGCAGAGGTTTTAAGAATAGTTGAAGAGCAACGAAAAAATATTCCAATCTGTAAATTTGATGAATCATATTTTCCTGCAGGAAATAATGACTTTGCAACAATTAAAAAATTAGAACCATTTGAATCTAATATAGTAACTGTTCAAAATGTAAAAATTGGTGATTATGATAGTGAATATTCTCAATGGAATATTCATCCTGCAAGCTCAACAAGTAAAGTATTAAGGGTTGTTTCAAAAGAGGCTATTCCTGTATCAGAGTTTAATCCAGAAGAGAAAAAAGGTCAAACACTCCAATCTGTAACTGGTGTATTACAACATGTTTATGGTGGAATATGGGTGATTTATGTTAGAAACATTAATGATATTGTTCAATAAATGAGATTTTAAATAAGGAGTTTTTATGAAGAGAATTTTTGTTGCACTTTTATTAGCAACCTGTTCACTATTTGCAAGTGATTTTGTTGATACACAAGTTACATTTACTTATAGTGATGATAATATTTTTGAGACATCAAGAAGAAGCCCTTTTGCAAGAATTGGTGAAATTGATGATGAACTTTTTAATGAGAATTTAAACACTATTAAAACTGGTGATGAGACTGAAACACAACTTGTTGTTTACAAAAAAATTGATGGTTTTATCAAAAATCTCTCTGTTGAAACAGCATTTGTTCTTGAGTTATCTCTTTTTTCAAATGAAACAGGTGAAAGTTGGAATCGTTTAAAAGAGAATGGTTCTTATATTAGAGTTAACTATGGAACAGAGAATAACAAAATAGTTGTTACAGCATTTCCATTTAATGCAGAGCGTTTTCTTCTTGGTTTTACATATGATTTAAGCTGGGGTGGACAATCTTTCTGGCCAAAAAGTAAAATTAATAAAACAACTCCTGTTCCTGGAATTAAATTTGATTACACAAATAAAACAGGATCCCTTGAAAGTAATATATTTGTTGGTGCAAAAACACGTCCATATAATGTAAACATTATTGAAAAAGACAATAATGGAGAGGAATATATTAATAATACTGTTGCTACAACTTGGGCAATTTTAGGTGGTGGTTATCTTGATTTTATGGAACAGATTCGTCTTGATGCTCATTTTGGTAGATTTTATAAAGGAACAAACCCTTTAAATGGTGCAACAGAGCTTAAAGATGATAATGTTCTTGGAAAAAGAATATATGCTGATGGCGTTGCTGTAAGATTATCATATAGACAAAATTATGATTTGAGTGTTTCAAATGATATGACAGTTTATAAAAATCTTGACCCAAGAACAGAACTTGATTCAATTGAGAAAAAAGATGAAACTCCAACAGAAGAGATTGCTATTGTTAAACCTAATTTTGGTTACATGATATCTCTTGAGGGTGTATATTTATCAGAACCACTTCGTGATGCTGATAATAGAAATGCAATTATTGATTTTAATGGTATTGCAGGTGATTTTAAAGTTAAAACATATTATGGAAATGCAAGAGTAAATGTAGATTTTATCTATAGAAATGTTCCATTTTTACTATTTAATGTTCCTGGATTTACAGCATTTGAAGGAATTTCAGAAGATAGTGCAACAACAAGAGATGAGTTAATGTTCTCTATTGGTGGTGATTATAAAGTTGCTGATCATTTAAGAATAGGTGTTCTTTATGGTTTTAAAAGACCTGCAACTTACAAAGCAAAAGGAACAGATAACATCATTGTTATTAAAGACCGTGAAGATATGTCTGCTTTTGCAAGTGGTTTAAGTAGAAACAAAGTTAAATTACCAAATGGAGAGGCTGCAAAAGATATTCATACTGCAAAAATCATGGCTATTTATGAACTTGCAGATGGTGTAACATTAACAGGTGAAATTAGCTACTTAAATGATAAAAATGATACAGAGATGATTAATAATCAAATTGAGTTCCGTTCAACAGATGAGACTCAAAAAGTTGGATTTGCAATTATTCTTCAAAGTATTTTCTAAAAAACTACTCTTATTAAATAATCTCAATATAACTTAATCAAAATTTTAATACTTTTAAATAATCTCAATCATTGATAATAGCATTTTATATATTAATAATTTTGAATTAGCCTTAAAAACTCAGAATTAATAAAGCAAAATGAAACTATATCTGTTATAAAGCTAAAAGAGTTTGAGAATAAATTTAAAATAGATATTAGAAAAATATCTATTTTTGTTAAATTATAAATTAATTTTAATAAACACCATATCTATTTTTATAATTTCCGAAAAATTTCTAGTACCTTCCGAAAAATTTCTAGTACCTTCCGAAAAATTTCTAGTACCTTCCGAAAAATTTCTACTACCTTCCGAAAAATTTCTACTACCTTCCGAAAAATTTCTAGTACCTTCTGAAAAATTTCTGCCACCTTCCGAAAAATTTCTGCCACCTTCCGAAAAATTTCTAGTATCTTCCGAAAAATTTCTAGTACCTTCCGAAAAATTTCTAGTACCTTCCGAAAAATTTCTAGTACCTTCCGAAAAATTTCTGCCACCTTCCGAAAAATTTCTGCCACCTTCCGAAAAATAATATATATTTTTTCTGCTAAAATTATTTGCTTTTTTGCTTTGACTCTTTACCCATCCCTTCAACACTAAAAAAATATTTATATTTGTGTGTGTTTGGAGGAAAAACTATTTATTCTGTTTGATTATTTTATTTTTTCTTAAAAGATAAAAAAAATTTAAAAGAAAAAAAACAAAAACATTGGGGTATGAATTCAAGATTTTTAGTTTACACGAAAAATCTACACAAAAAAATAATGAAAACACAGAAGAAAATAGTTATCTACTCCATTTTCATACAACGAAAACCAACAGAATCTGATTTTTGTGCTAAATCCATATAGATTGTTGTAGATTCTATATTTACCTCTTGAGAGAAATATTTAAAAGATCCACCTTTTACAACACATTGTTTTGAAATAGCACATTTAATAGTAAAAGTTGTCCACTCCCAAACATTACCTGTCATATCATATAAACCATAACCATTTGGTTTTAATGAAGCAACACTATTAGTTTGATTTTTACCAAACCAAGCTACTTCTTTTATATTATCTGAACCAGCATATTTATAATTTTCACCTCCCTTAGCAGCATACTCCCACTCAATTCTAAGAGGTAATCTTTTTCCAAGCCAAGTACAGAATTGATTAGCACCATAATAGTTTACACAATTCATTGGATGATTATCAAATCCATTTCGTTCATAATTACAATTTTTACTTATTTTTGATGTTTCAGAATAATAACTGAAATGCTCTTTTTTACAAACTCCAGCATTAACACACTCTCTAAAATCCTCAACAGTAACCTCTGTGGCATCCATTTTAAATCTATTTATAAAATACTTTTGTTGTGGTCTTACACAAGATATAAAAAAAATTAAAATAGGTAATACAAATAGAATTTTCATATATAATCTCCTTATTTTATAATATAATTTGATGAATAATCAGAATAATTTGAAGTTTCAGGAATAAAATATCCTGAAGGAATATTAACCATATTCTCTTTTATATTTTTTTTATCACTACTATCATTAGTTTCAGACTCAGATAAATCATTAGCTCCATCTTCAAGAGTTTTTTTAGAATCTAAATTAAAAAGTTTAGATATCAATTTTTGACCTAAATTATTTAACTCTTCATAATGGTTTAGACTATTTTTAAAATATTCACTTGCAGTTTTCTCAATAACACCTTTCTCTAAATTAATTAAACGCATTCTAAAAACATATAAGTTATTATCTCTTTTTGTTACATCAACAATAATAACTCCCTTTGCTGCTAACATTTTTCCTGTATCAACAAGACACTCATCATCATAACAGCCCTTTTTTCTTATCTCTGATTGCTCTTTTAATGCTCTCTCCTGATCTTCCAAACTTATTAAACTGTAGTTTTGAGAGGTTAGTGCATCCTCAACCCCCATTCTAAAGTCATCTGATATTTTTTCATCACTTTTTAACTCCATCATTATAGGGAAATCACTACTACCTAAAACAATCAATTGAAACAAAATAAAAAATAAAAGTAAAAACCTCATATATACTCCAAAAAAATAAATAAACTCTATTCTAAGGAATTTTATATTTTTATT